>JAVJNT010000002.1:1009518-1346024 GCA_040217175.1 Phycisphaerales bacterium
CTCATCGCCAATCGTCCCAAGATCACCGAGCGCATCGCCGAGGCGCGAGCGCTGGGCGACCTCAAGGAAAACGCCGAGTACCACAGTGCCCGCGAGCTCCAGGGCATGGAAGAGGCCGAGATCCGTCGCCTGGAAGACCGACTGGAGAACGCCAAGATCGTCGACGACGGCCTCGCAAAGGACGCCCAGGTCGCCTTCCTGGGCTCGATGGTCAAGATCCAGGAAGTCACCGAGAAGGGCCCGGTCGGCGAGGCCGAGATGGTCAAGCTCGTTGGCGAGTTCAGCGACGACCCGCCCGACGACTACGACGAGGTGACCGCCAACAGCCCCATGGGCACCGCCCTCATGAAGGCCCGCGTGGGCGAGACCGTCCGTGTCGATGCCCCTCGCGGCACCAAGCGGTTCGAGATCGTCGAGATTTCCTAGTCACAAGTACCCACGGCCAAAGCACCATCGAAATCGCCGCTGCCGGATGCCCAAGGACTGGGCATCCCGGTGGGGTGGCCGCTGCGCCAACCCTTGCACCGGCCACCTCGTGGAGGACTCCGCCATGACTCGCTGCTCTCGCCGTTCTCGCCGTTCGCGTCGCTTTGCCCGCCCAGCGACCCTGCTTGCCGCCCTGACCGCGACGGCCGCGCTCGCCGCCGGCTGTTCGGTCGTCTCTTCATCGTCCCGCGCGATCGCGCCGACGGCCATGGCCGTCTCGATGCCCGACGTGCAAGCCGTGGGCGTCGAGGTCAGCAGCGTCAACGGGCGGATCGTGATCACGCAGGACCCGTCGTTCGGCGATGCCGTCGTGTCGGCCGAGGCGCGGCTGACGAGCACGGAGCGGGCCGAGCGGTTCTCCATCGAGACGGTGATGCAGGACGGGGTGCTCCGCGTGCGACCACTGTGGCCCGACGGCAAGAAGCTGAACAACGAGTCGTGCAATATCGAGATTACCGCGCCCCAGATCGTCGACGTCGACGCGCGGACCAGCAACGGATCGGTCCGGCTGTCCGGCGGTACGGGCACCACGGTCATCAAGTCGTCCAACGGCAGCGTGACCATCAAGGACCGCTCGGGCAACCTTACCGCCCGGACGAGCAACGGACGCATCGTGGTCGAGGGCGGCTCGGGCCCGCTCGACGTCGCGTCGTCTAACGGCTCGATCACGATCAAGCACTTCGGCCCCGGTGGCGACGCGCCCTACCAGTGGCGCGCCGCGACGAGCAACGGCAGCATCCGCGTCGAACTGCCCGAGTCGCCGTCGGGCCGCGTCCGTGCATCGACATCGAACAGCAAGGTGCGCGTGTTCCGCAAGGAGTCGAGCGGCGCCCAGACCGAACTGCTCGCGTCTCGCAGCATCGACCTCGAACTCGGCTCGGGAGCCAGCGACATCGTGCTCAGCACGAGCAACGGTTCCATCGTGGTCGTCACGCCCTAGGCGTTCGGCTCGAGAAACTCCGGGAGAAGGAGAACGCGGCGATCGGATGGCTTGCCAACCGATCGCCGCGTGCGTCTGCGTCGCATTCTTCCGAGTCGATCAGCCGCAGCCGGTGCCGAACTCGTTCTGGAAAGCGAGGAAGTCGAAGATGGTCAGGTCGCCGTCGCCGTCGAAGTCGGCGCGGAGGTCACCGCCGGCGAACAGGTTCTGGAACTCGAGGAAGTCGAAGATGTTGAGCTCGCCGTCGCCGGTCAGATCGGCGCGGCAGGTATCACACGACATGCGCACGATCTCGAACGCGTCGATGGCGGCCTCGGTCACCGAGTTGTTGGGCTGGTCTTCGGTGCTGAAGCGAATGCGGAACTCGTCGGTAACGTCGACGAAGTCGGCCACGCGGTAGGTCCTCTGGCTCCACGCGGGCGCGCCACCGGCAATCGTCTCGACGGACTCCCAGCTCGAGCCACCGTTGGACGACATCTCGATGTCAAGCACGTCGTCGCCGTCGTCGTTGGTAAACCACACGGCAAACCGCACGCGGGCCTCGTCGCCGATGGCCGTCAGGTCGTATTCCGGGCTGGTCAGCACGGTCGGTCCGCCGTCCAGGTCGGCGTCGCGGCCCAGGCCCGTGGCGTACATGGAGTCGGTGCCGTCAAAGTCGGCGCCGGGCTCGCCCCGGCCGCCGCTGGTGCGTGGAGCACCACGCTCCCAGGGCCCGTCTTCGATCGCGGTATCCTGCACCGACCAGCCCGTTGCGGACTGGAAGCTGTCGGCGACGATCTGCTCGATCTCGGTCACCACGAACGCCTCGAAGTTGATGAACGGGGCCGAGAGCGGCGTGCGGAAGAACTGCCCGTCGCTGCTCGTTGCCTCGAACCAGTACTCGACTGCCTCGAAGCACGGCAGGTTGGGCATCGTGCCCTCGTACAGGCCGCCGCCGATCGAGGCAAGGGGCGCCTCGAGCACGTCGCCGCTCGACAGGCGGACCTTGACGAGCACGGTGTCGACCGTGCCCTCGAGCTCGTTGACCTCGAGTTGGATCGACTGGCCGAACGGCGCCAGTTCGGTCGGAGCGCCGCCGGGCACGGAGAGCTCGAGCTTGCCCGCGCCGTCGGCGGTCACGTCGACGATGAACAGGCCCCGCTCGATGTCGCTGATCAGCACGATGCCGCTGTCGAAGTAGGGATACGTGCTCCACGCGCCGTTGAACCTCGCGGCGTCGCTCCCGGGGAACGTGTCGAACCACGCAACCTCGGTGGGGTTCAGCGGGTCGGACGACAGGTCCCACACGCGCAGGCCGCTGCGGTAGTTGGCCTGGTAGAGCATGTCGCCCTTGACGTAGTTGTTGTGGTCGATCGACGGCAGGCCAGTGGTAAACGTGCCGGCCAGCTGCGGGTTGTTGATGTTCGAGACGTCGAACACGCGCGTGGTCGTCACCGACACCGAGTCGCCCTCGTCGAGCTCGTCGTTGAGGTACAGGTACTGGCGGTCCTCGCTCAGCCACGCCTGGTGCGTGTAGCGGAGCTGGGCGTAGTCGGTCCGACCGACGAGGAACATGTTGCCCTTGTCGGTCACGTCGACGATCTCGAGTCCGTCGAAGCCGTTGAGGCAGAACGCGATCTCTCGGCCGGCGTACGGACCGTCGGTGTAGCTCACGACCTGGGCGTCGTGCACGTAGTGGGTGCTCCACTGGCCGACGATGACCGGATCGGTCGGGTCGGCCAGGCTGACGGCGATGAGTCCGCCGTTGGCGATGTTTGCACCGCAGAGATAGATGTACCCCGAGTCGGGGTTCGAGATGATGTTGTGGGTCGTCTCGTGGCCGAACTGCCGCTTGTTCTGGACGAGGCGGACGCGGCCGTCATCGATCTCGGTCATGTCCATGACCTGGATGCCGGCACCGCCCTCGCTCACGCCGTACGCGTAGTCGCCGATCACCTTGACGTCGTGCCAGTCGCTGCTGGGGCCCTCGACCCAGTCGATGATGACCGGGTTGGTCGGGTCGGTCACCTCGACGAAGCCGAAGCCACGCTGCAGGCCCATGATGGCGTACTCGCGCCCGCTCGGGCTGGTGTAGCCCCAGCAGTCGTTGCCCCTGCCGTGTCCGCCGGGGAAGGCGCTCAGCGGGATCCACGACAGCAGGGTCACGTTCTCGCTCTCGAACGACGCGGTGGGATCATCGACCCCCGCGCCGCCGTCCTGCATCGCGCCCAGCGACCACACGGGAGCCTCGACGGCCGGCTGCACGTCACGCACCTTCCGCCAGTTCTCGTGCGCACCGGCAGACAGCACCAGCGTGAGGGCACCTGCACCGGCCAGGCCGGCGGCGAGCCATCCCGAATTGCGAGCAAAAACCGAACGATCCTGCCCGCTCGACGTCGTGTTCTTCATATAGAGACTCCCTGCCCCGTGTACGCACGATAGCCCGGCTCGTGTTTCAGCTTCTTGCCGAAACCGCCGTCATTGCGACACGTACGATCTCGTTCAATGAGTCCGAGCGATCCGAAACCCCGCATGACCCCCAGAATCGGCACGACCCGGCGAGGGATCCAGGCGGCCCTGGCGACCACTGCCATCGCGGTCGTGGCAGCCGGCTCGATCGCGATGAGCCCCCAGGCGGCTCCGCCCGCCGACCCAGCCGCCCAGGAGGCCCGGCCGGCTGGCGGGAACCAGCGACCGCTCTACATCGATACCCAGCACGAGCCCAGGATCACGATCTCCTGGGAGCAGCGCGACGGCACCCGCGTCGAGCTCGCCCGCCGCCTGCCCTGGGGCACCAAGAACGATCGCGTCGACCTGGGCGCCAACGTCCTGGGCTTCGCGGCCGTCGGTGGCACCCGCATCGATCTCCAGGCCGGCCATCCGCTGGGGTCGGTCGTCCGCGTGGGCTTCTACAAGACCGACAACGAGCGGCCGTTCTTTGCCGACATCCGCCCGGGCTCGGCCGTCGAAGTCAGGCTCGAGGGCGTGCGGTTCATTGAGCCCGCCACCCCCACCCACGCCACGGCCCTGCACCACCTGCAGTACAGCATGGAGGACGTGCTGAACTGCGGGCTGGACGGCAGCGCAATCGACCAGTACAACACCGCCGGCGCCGAGGAAACGCTGGGCGGCGCGATCTCGACCGAGAACGGGCGGCCAGGCGTGCTGCGAGTCGTGCACGGAGCGCTGCCCGACGACGCACCGCGCTTCTATCGCTCGGACAAGACCGCGAACGACGAGGCGCCGCAGCCGACCGAGCGATTCGCGACGGTGCGCTTCGGCCGCGATGACGAGACGGGCGCCATCGGCATCCGCGCCGAGCTGCCCTACGAGCTCTTCCGCCACGTGCGAGATCCGTGGCTGCGAGCCGAGCCGGGCACGTTCTTCGAGCCCACGCACTTCCACCTAGAGTTCGAGAGCCTGCCAGATCGCGTTCTGCCCGACGGCGAACAAGAAGACCGGGACGCGGACGTCACGTCCGAATCCGTCGGGCGATGAAGCGAGTGGCACCCACGCACGACACGCCCATCTTCGACGGCCACCTCGACCTGGCGTACCTCGCCGAGATCGGGCGAGACATGCACGCCGGGCTCGACCAGTGCCGCGGTACGCTGCTGCCTGCCGCCGTCACGCTGCCGTCGCTCCAGGACGGCAACGTCCGCGGCTGTCTGGGCACGATCTTCACCGAGATGACCGAGCAGGACTCGCCCCAGGGCCTGCAGCTCGGCGGCTTCGGCCATACCTATCCGCCCGGCGACGCCGAGGCCGCGCACCGCGCGGGCCTGCGGCAGCTCAAGCTCTACCACGCCTGGCGCGATGCAGGGTTGATCGACCTCATCCCGAACTCGGGCAGCGCGCCGCTGCAGCTCGGCATCCTGATGGAGGGCGCCGACCCGATCGAGAGCGCCGACCAGGTCGCCTGGTGGGGCGAGCAGGGCGTCATCGCCATCGGCCTCGCCTGGGCGATGGGCTCGCGCTATGCGGGCGGCAACTCGCAGAAGAACGGGCTGACCGCCGAGGGTCGCGACGTCGTGCGCGCCATCGACGCGGCAGGCATCATCCATGACCTCTCGCACCTGAGCGACAAGGCCATGGACAAGCTGCTCGAGATGTCGGACGGCCGCGTCGTCGCCAGCCACAGCAACGCCCGCACGCTCCTGGGCGGCGAGAATCAGCGCCACCTACGCGACGAGACGATCGCCGAGATCGCACGGCGAGGCGGCGTCGTCGGCATCAACCTCTATGCACCGTTCCTCGATCCTGCGTTCGGCAAGACGAAGAAGCGTCCGTCCCTGCGCACCGCGCTCGAGCACGTGCTGCACGTCGCGGGCATCGCAGGCAGGGACAAGGTCTGCCTGGGCACCGACATGGACGGCGGCTTCGCGGCGACCGACCTGCCCGACGGCGTGAACCAGCCGAGCGACCTGCACAAGCTGCTTGAACTGCTGCGCGGCGAGGGCTGGAGCGAGGCAGAAGTCGCGGGGTTTGCGGGCGGGAATTGGGCGCGGCTGTTGGAGCTGCCCTGGTAGCGGTCGACCTGAGCGGCGATGGCGTGCTACGGGGCTTCAGCGAGTTCGGAGCTCGTGACTTGCGACGCGCCGCGCCCACCGCGACGCCAGCGTCATGTCTTCGGCGTCATCGCCGCGGCACAGTCCACACCAAGTCATCGAGTCGAGCAGCATCGCCGTCTCGCCGCTCGGCGGCGGAGGGGCCGGGGGCATGCTCGCGAGCGGGCGCAGCATGCGGTCGCGGTAGCGATCGGGGAACTTGTCGTTGGCGCCGCTGGCCTCGGCCTGGGCATACTCGCCACGCAAGAGCTGGTTGATGCGGTCGATGCGCGCCTCGGGGTAGGGATGCGTCGCCAGCCATGCCGGCGGGCGCTGGCCGCCTGCACTCAGCTCGGCCAGCTTCTGCATCACGCCGCGCTGCCCGCTGGGCTTGTAGCCCGCGCGAGCCATGTAGCGCATGCCGAGCTCGTCGGCCTGGTACTCGGCGTCTCGCCCGTAGCTGAGCAGCACGAGCTGGCTGCCGACCTGGGCCACGGGCAAGCCGTATGCGCCGTACTCGCGGATGGCACTATCTTCTGGCGCCGCTCCAACGATGAACGCGCCGATGGCCAGGCCGCCTTGGGCCAGGATCGACTTGCTCATCTGCTGGTTGCCGTGACGCGCCGTAACGTGGCCGATCTCGTGCCCGAGCACGCCGGCGAGCTGCGCCTCGTTGTCGAGCTGCGACGCAAGGCCACGCGTGATGAACACCTGCCCGCCCGGCAACGCAAACGCGTTGACGACGTCGGAATTGAGGATCGTGAACTCCCAGGGCAGATCGTCGGGCACGTCTTCCTCGACGTGGGGAATCATCGAGGCGCCAACCTCGGTGACGTACGCGCGGATCGATTCGTTGGGCACGGGCCCGCCGAACTCGTCGGTGAACGAGGGCGCCGCTTCGAGGCCCAGCGAAGCCTCCTGATCCCACGTGAACACGCTGAAGAACCGGTCCCCGCTCGTCGGATCGGTCGCGCACCCCGTCAGGGCTGCGGAAACCGAGACCGCCATGGCGACCAATACCCTCTTCAAGCTGGGCTTCCCCACTGCCGTCCTCCTTCCGAGCCAGCGCGTGGCCGCGCGGCTCTATCCTTGCGCTAGCAGCGTATGGACCAGACCTCCCCGCCGGAACCGGACGTAAAGGAAGCCTCATCCCCCGCGTGGGACGGCCAGACGCTCGCGAACCCGCACGAACGGTCCGATAAAGCCGATCGCGTCCGCGACATGTTCACGGCCATCGCCGGCTCGTACGACCTCAACAACCGGGTGCACTCGTTCCTGCTCGACCAGCGCTGGCGCAAGCATGCCGTCAGGCGGGCAAGCGTGCAGCCCGGCGACGTGGTGGTCGACGTGGCCTGCGGCACGGGCGACCTGACCGAGGCCTTCGCCCGCACCCCCTCCGCCGCGGTCATCGGCGTCGACTTCACGCACGCGATGCTGGAGCGGGCGAGGCATAGACAGGGTCGATTGCAAGACCAGTCTGCCAGCAAACTCTTCTATGTCGAAGGCGATGCGATGGCCCTCCCGCTCTCGGACGCCTGCTGCAACGTGGTGTCTATCGCCTTTGGGTTGCGCAACGTGCAGCGGCCGGACGCAGCCATCGGCGAATTTGCCCGGGTGCTGCGGGCGGGCGGTCGGCTGGTGATCCTGGAGTTCGACCGGCCGAGCCTGGCCCCGATCCGCTGGGGGCACGACCTCTACACGAAAGCCATCATGCCGCGCACGGCCACGTGGATCAGCGGCGACACGTCCGGGGCGTACCGCTACCTGCCTCGCTCGGTCGAAACCTTCCTCGATCGCGGCCGCGTGCTGGATCTCATGCAGGCAGCCGGGCTTGAAGAAGTGCGGGCCAAGTCGCTGAGCGGCGGGATCTGCGCGTGTTATTCCGGACGTAAGCCCTGATCGGACCTGCCACCGCGCACGGATTGCCGGGCAGAATCTTCCAGATCAAACTTTTTTCATCGCTCTGGGACGGAGCGGAGCGTGGTGGCGATGAACACCCCGCTCGCGGGCGGCGATGGGTCGCCCGGGGCACAACGTGTCGGACCTGCGCACATCGCGGCAGGCCGGGAATCAGGGGTAGCACGATGTGCACGGACGCTCTTCGCGAAAGATTCTTTGACGTGTTGGTTTCGGGGGACCGCATCGAGGCACGCCAGGTGGTGCTTCGGGCCCTGGAGACTGGGGACTCGGCGGTCGACCTCATCGGCGAGCTGTACTGGCCCACCTATGAGAAGATCGAGAAGTTGTTCCGCAACGACCAGCTCACCAAGCTGGCCCACCACTATGCCACACGCCTGCTCCGCGTGCTGGCCGACCAGACGGCCGGGCTCATCGTGCCCAAGACCGGCAACGGTCGCAGCGTCGTGGTGGTGTGCGGGCCGCGGGACTCGGACGACCTCGCCGGCCAGCTGGCCGTCGACCTGCTGACCAGCGAGGGCTTCCGGGTGACCTTTGGCGGCGGCGGCATCCCCAACGACGAACTGCTGGCCGAGATCAAGGACCGCGAGCCGTCGGCCCTGGTGATGTTCGCTTCGGGCGCGAACGACCTGCCGCACATCCGCGACCTCATCGACACCATCCACGAGCTGTACCCCGACCGGCCCATGCAGGTGGCCGTGGGCGGCGGCGTCTTCAATCGTGCGAGCGGGCTGGCAGAGGAGATCGGTGCCGACCTGTGGGGCGACGACCCGCTGGACGTGGTCGATGCGTTGGTGGAAAGGGCCCACGTGCGGACGGCCGCGCGGCCCCGTCGCCGGCGTCGCAAGACCGCCGCCTGAGCCTCAGCCGGACGCGTGCCCGGGGAACCCCAAGCTCCCCGGGCCGAATCGGCTGAGGATGGCCGATATTAACGGACCAGACCCTTCGATGCGGGCCCATGCCGGGGTGCAACCCAGGCGTGGGCTTGCGGTATAGTGGAGCGAGGCATGGACCGCACGACCGAACAAGACCTGATCCGCGACGCGCTCGCCGGCGACCGAACCGCCGCGGCGGCTTTGGTCCAGGCGCACCAGGCATCGCTGTACGCGTTCATGCTGCGGCGTTGCGGTCGGCCCGAGATGGCCGAGGACGTGGTTCAGGAGGCCTTCGTGCGCGCCCTCACGAACCTGCACCGCTTCGACACGCGGTTCCGATTCTCGACGTGGCTGTTCACGATCGCCAAGCGGCTGCACTGCAACGTGGTGCAGAAGTGTGCCCCGGCGTACGACAGCGACCTGGTCGCCTTCTCGGCCGACGACCTGCACGACGGCGACGACGCGCTGGAGGCCGAGGAGCATCGCACGCGGACGCGGAGCGACCTGGACGAAGCGCTCGGCCGCCTTCCCGAAACGCAGCGCGAGATCGTGGTGCTGTTCCACCAGTGCGACTGGCCGATCGCGCGCATTGCCGAACATTATCTGATGCCCGCGGGCACGGTGAAGAGCCACCTGCATCGTGGCCGCCGCAAGCTCCGGGTGGCGCTCGAGGCCATTCGCGCCGAGCGTGCCGCATGGCGTTCTGCCCATTCTCAGTCTCATTCAGAGCACCGGGTCGATGGTGGGGTGGATCGATGAGTCGGACGAACAAGCCAGAGAACGCTGACGTGCCGAGCGCGCGTGAGATGCTGGACGCCTACTTCGACGGCGAGCTGGACCGAGCCGGCAAGGCCAGGCTGCACGAGGCGCTGCGCGAAGACCAGCTCTTGGTCGAAGAGTTCAACCGCACGAGCGAAGCCGTCTCGATGCTCCGGCAGAGCGCGTCCAACACCGGGTTGGATGTCGATCTCTCCGATCGCGTGCTGGCACGCTGCGAGACGACGCGTGGCTACCTGAACAAGCGCGGCCGCCGGTTCGTGCTGGCGGGCCGGTCCGCCGTCGCGATGGCGGCGCTCGCGCTCGTCGCGGGCGTGGTGGTGTGGGTGCGCATGACCCCGCCCGAGCTTCGCCTGCCCGAGAGCCAGCGCCCGCTGAGCGTGCTGCTCGAGAGCGGCAACACCGATGCGGCGAACCTGCGGATGGTGCCGCCCAGCGTGCAGCAGGACCTTGCCGACTCGGTCGACCAGAGCAAGGTCGAGCGGACCATCGTGTACGGCTTGCCGGCCGATTCGGCGGACAGCTTCTCGCCGTTCGGCGCACCGGCGCCCGCGGCCGATGGTCGCGCGATGGCGCGCCTGCCGTTGCTGGCACGGTCGACGAGCCCCGATGGCGTCCGAGCCGACGCGTGGCTCGCCGGTCCGATGCCCATGGACCAACGTGCCGCGTCCAGTATCGTGCCTGGCCCGGGCGCGATTGGCTGGTGGAATCGTTCGTCGCCGGCTGCGTCGAGTTTCGCCGTGCCCGGCGAGCAGCACCTGCTCATTCTCAAGGGCGAGCCGACGATCTTCGACCTGCTCGAAGCCCAACGTGAGCGGGAGTGAGGCCCGTGCGCCTCGCGTGGCTCGTCGTCGCGACGCTGGCGATGGTCTGTTGTCGCCCGGCTTGGGCCGAAGAGACCGACGCGTACGGTGAAGAGCTCTTTTCGAGGCTGCCGCTGAGCATCTCGGGGGCGTTCTCCTTTGAGGACGCAACCGCGCTCCGCACGAGCGAGGTCGGCGAGTCGATCCGCCATTGGATGACCGAGCACGACGCGCTTGCCGAGACCCGGCGGGCGTGGAGTCTGCTTTCGGAGCGCCTGGGCGTGAGCGGCGTCGACGCATTCGACGGACTGCTGGGCGGCAGTACCGTGATCGCCTTCGACCAGCGCGACGGTGAGGAGCGGATCGATTGGATCGTGCTGGCGGCGGTCGATACCGCGATGGACGTGCGGCTGCTGCAGCGCACGAGGGCCGTGCCTCGCAAGCTCGCGTACGGCCGGGCGGTGCTCGGGCTCGAGGAAGAGTCATTCCTGCTCGCGACGCTGCCACCGCTCCGAGATGGTCGCAGCGTGCTGGTCCTGGCACCATCGAAGGCGGAGTGGCTGCTCCTGCGCACGCTGGCCGTCTCGGCGGGCAAGGCAGAGCCCGTGGATGCCGGCGTGCTGCGCACCGCGCCGACCGATGCGGTCGTTCGTGGCTACTGGGAGCCTTCGGGCGCAGCGGGCCTGTTCGGCGACATCGAAGCGTGGTTCTGGGGTCCAACCGACCAAATGCAGCGTGTGGCCGTGTGGGCCCGGACCGACGCGGCGAGCATCGAGATCGGACTGAGCCCAACAGAGGGACGCAAGGCAGCGGAACTGCAACCGGTGGCGCCGACCGAGGGCGTCCTGCTCGACGTCGTGGGTCCGGGGACGGCCATCGTCTCGAGCGTGCTCGAAAGGGCGGGACTGACGGGCATCGTCCCGGAAGGCCTGCTTGTGACACGGCGCACGGGAGAACTCGTCGTTCGGCGAGGGCCGGATGGCATCGACCTCGGTGCACGGCTGCCGCTGCAGGAACCCGTCGCCCACGCCGTCGGCATGGCCGAGCCACCCATGGGCGAAGCGGGTCAGGTGCGCCTCCGCTCGCTTTCCGAGACGCGATCGTCTCGGGCGATCTTCGGTCCGAAGCCGCAGCTTGCCTGGACGCTGCTCACCAAGGACCCCGGCCGGGCGAAGCTGCTCGTGGCCGTGGCCGCCGGGCGGACGCGCAGCTTCGCCGAAGACCAGGATCCCAAGCCGGTGGCGGTGCACATCGTGGGGCAGGCGATCGATCGGCCGAGTCCGAAAACCCCCGGCGTGCACGGCGCGGCCCGGCCGCACGAGATCTGGGGCTTGCTTAGCGCGATCACGCGGGAGGGCAAGGAACCGCGGGACGCCAACGCGGGCATCTCGTCGGTGCTGGCGTTGCTCGACCAGGCATCATGGGCCGTCGAGGTGGCACCGGATGCGGTCCGGGGCCGGATCGTGCTGGAATTGCGGGAAGCCTCGGCGCGATAGCGACGCGCCCGGCGGGGGCCGAGACTACGCTTACCCTCGCACGATGAGATCGGCACCGGCGGCTCGCCGGCGACGCGGGATCTCCCCTTGGATTGCATTCTCCTATGGCCGACGCAGGCATCCGGAACGTGGCGATCATCGCCCACGTCGATCATGGCAAGACCTCTTTGGTGGACGGGCTGCTCCGCCAGTCGGGCAACTTCCGCGCGGGCGAGCTCGAGAAGCTCGCGGGTGGCCGCGGCGAGCTCATCATGGACAGTAACCCGCTCGAGCGCGAGCGGGGCATCACCATCCTCTCCAAGAACTGCGGCGTGCGCTACGCGCGGCCCGACGGTCAGCACTTTGCCATCAACATCATCGATACGCCGGGCCACGCCGACTTCGGCGGCGAGGTCGAACGCGTGCTGCGCATGGCCGACGGCGCGCTGTTGCTGGTCGACGCCTTCGAGGGCCCGATGCCGCAGACGCGGTTCGTGCTGGGCAAGGCGCTCGAGGCCGGCCTGAAGCCGCTGGTGGTCATCAACAAGTGCGACCGGCCCGATGCGCGGCCGCAGGGCGTGATCAACGAGGTGTTCGACCTGCTCGTCGAATTGGGCGCCGAAGAGCACGCGATGGACTTCCCGGTCATCTACGCCTCGGCCCGCGATGGCTGGGCGTCGGCCGAGCAGGGCGCGACGGGGACGGACCTGCGGCCGCTGTTCGAGGCCATCCTGGAGCACGTGCCCGTGCCCGACGACGACGCGAGCGCGCCGCTGCAGGCGCTCGTCACCACGCTGGCGTACAGCGAGTACGTCGGGCGCATCGGCATCGGCCGGGTGTTCGCCGGCGAGCTCGAGCAGGGCCAGACCGTCGCCATGCTGAAGCGCGACGGCAGCCGCAGGGACGTTCGCCTCACGGGGCTGCAGCGCTTCGAGGGCCTGGGCCGCGTCGACACCAAGAGCGTGCTGGCGGGCGACCTGTTCGCCGCCGTCGGCATCGAGAGCGTGGACATCGGCGACACGCTGGCCGACCCCGAAGTTGCCGAGCCGCTGCCGCCGGTGACGATCGACGAGCCGACGGTGTCGATCGTCATGCGCATTAACGACTCGCCCTTCGGTGGGCAGGACGGCAAGTTCGTCACCAGCCGGCAGATCCGCGAGCGGCTCGACAAGGAGCTGCAGAGCAACGTGGCGCTGCGCGTCGCGCCCGGCGCATCGGCCGACGAGTTCATCGTGTCGGGCCGCGGCCTCTTGCACCTGGGCATCCTCTTTGAGACGATGCGGCGCGAGGGCTACGAGATGAGCATCGGCCGGCCGCGCGTGATCATCAAGGACATCGATGACGTCGCGCACGAGCCGCTGGAGATCCTGGTCGTCGATGCGCCCGTTGCCAACGTGGGCAAGGTGATGGAGCTCGTCGGCGCTCGCAAGGGTGAGCTGAAGAAGATGGAGGACCGCGGCAGCCACACGAGCCACCTGGTCTTCGAGATCACCAGCCGCTCGCTCATCGGCCTGCGCAGCCGCCTGCTGACGGCAACGCAGGGCGAGGCGATCATGAGCCACCGCTTCGAGCGGTACGTGCCCATGATGAGCGAGGCCGCTGGCCGGCAGAACGGCGTGATGATCGCCACCGAGGCGGGGCAGGTGACCGCGTACGCCGTCGAGCAGTTGCACGACCGCGGCATCCTGTTCGTCAAGCCCGGCGACAAGGTCTACGGCGGCCAGGTCGTGGGCGAACACAACCGCGACAACGACATCCCGGTCAACATCGTGCGGCTCAAGGCCCTGACCAACATCCGCAGCGCCAACAAGGAAGCCACCGTCACGCTCAAGGCGCCCCGGGCCATCACGCTCGAGGATGCGCTCGAGTACATCGAGGACGACGAGCTCGTCGAGCTCACCCCCACCAGCGTGCGCCTGCGCAAGAAGATCCTCGACGAGGGCATGCGCAAGCGTGCGGAGCGGCAGAAGAAGGACAAGGAGAAGGTGGGGGCGGGTGCCTGACACGGCCTTGCTTCCCCTGGCCCCAAATCCCTGCTAAACTCTCGACCCGCCATGGCACGGGCCCCAAGCCGGGAGGCCGACTCCCGCCCCACTGGCTGTGCGGAACTTGATAGGTATCTGCCATGTACGCGATCATCGAAGAGTCGGGCGGCCAGCGCAAGGTGACCGAGGGCGAAGAGATCCTCATCGACCTCTACAAGGGCGGCGAGGCCGGCAAGGGCGACGCCGTCACCTTCGACCGGGTCCTGGTGATCGGCGATGCGGGCGGCTCAGCCAAGGTCGGAACACCGCTGGTGGGCGGCGCGAGCGTGACGGCCGAGGTCGTCGAGCCGGTCGTCAAGGGCGAGAAGCTCGACATCCACAAGTACCGGCCCAAGAAGGCCTCGCGCAGCAAGACCGGCCACCGCCAGCGCTACACGCTGGTGAAGGTCACCGGCCTGAAGGGCTGAGGCCCGCAACGAGCTGAAGCAAAGAAAGACACCCGCCCCCCGAGATCGGAAGGGCGGGTGTTGTACTTCCCGCCATCGGGAAGGAGAACGGGTTCGCGAAGCGGCGGCTTACGGGCAGCCGTCCTCGATCATCTGGATCGCCTCGAGCACGTCGAAGAAGTCCAGCGTGCCGAACGGGGCCGCGAGATCGGTCCGCATATCGCCAAGCTCGAACAGGTTGACGAACGCCAGCAGATCGAAGAAGTCCAGGCCCGGCGTGCCGTCGAGGTCGACCACCGAGCACGGCCCGACGTGCAGCACCTGATTGCCGATCGAGTCGACCGTGCCCTCGATGACCGTGGGTGCGACGCCGCCCGGCCACCGGATCGTGACGCGCAGCGGGTCATCACCCTCGGCATCGGCGCCCAGCCCGAAGTAGGCCTCGGCGGGCTCCTGGCCGGCCATGCTGATGCCCGCGGTGATGGTGCGGATCATGTCCAGCTGGGCCGCGGCGCCGTCGAGTTCGACCTGGACGACCGCGCCGATGGCGTGGAAGTTTGCACCCTCCATGCGCGGCCGGACGGTGACGTACGAGGCCTGCGGCTCGTCGTCGTCGGGCTTGTTCTGCAGGACCTTGATGGCCGACTCGTCGCATCCGGCCGAGATGGCCGAGAGCATGACGGTGTGGAGCAGGTCGACGCAGCCGTCGCGGTTGAGGTCGGCGCCGATGATGGTCGAGCCGCGCTCGATGATGGTCAGCGCGTCGCTCACCTGTTCGGTGAAGTGGACGTTGCTCGGATCGCCGTCGTGGATCATCATCCGCGGACGGTCGACGCAGGAGTTGAAGCCGTTGGTGATGAGCAGGTCGGGCCACCCGTCGCGGTCCATGTCCTGGAAGGTCGTGCCCCAGCCCCAGCCGAACTTGCCGCCCTGCTGGCTGACGCCGGCCTCGAGCGCGGCCTCGATGTAGGTCGGCTCGTCGGACTGTGACAGGAAGAAGTTGTTGTGCAGCGCCGAGCCGGGCGTGTCCGTGATGGTCACGAAGATGTCCATGACGCCGTCGGCGTTGGTGTCGGCGATCGACACGCCCATGTCGGTCTCGGGCATCGGATCGGTCACGCCCGCGGCATCGGTGATGTCGAGCATGGGGTTGAGCAGCATGACGCCCGGGCGGCCCGGGTCCTCGAAGCTGCCCTGGTTGATCCACATGTGGTTCTTGTCCATGTCGCAGGCGCCGTAGATGTCCAGCAGCCCGTCGCCGTCGAAGTCGTGCATCACGATCTGCCAGAAGCTGCCGAAGTGGTCGACGCCCGGATCGGCGACGCCCGGCGCGAAGACGTCGATCGAGACGTCTTCGAACGTGCGCCCACCGGTATCGGCGTCGGGCAGGTTCAGCAGCAGGCGAGCGCCGATCTCGTCCGGATCGTTCTCGCCCGCGGCGGACCACAGCCCGATCATGAGGTCGACGTGGCCGTCACCGTTGACGTCGCCCGCGGCCAGGCTGCCGATGTGGCGGAGCAGCGAGAGCGCGCCCGAGCCGGGGTCGAGCCCGCGGTGGTCGCTCACCAGGTCGAGGTCGCTGATGCCCGTCGCATCGCTGACGTCCTCGAAGGTGCCGTCGGGGAGCTGGCGGTAGAGCCTGGGCGTGGCCCACCCCCACTCGATCTCGGTGATGGACGTAAAGAACGAATCGCCGGCGACGATGAGGTCGAGCCGGCGGTCGCCGTCGTAGTCGAACCACAAGGCCACGCGCGAGCGCGGCTTGTCGGCGCCGTCCCCGCCCGAAACGCCCAGTTCGCTGGCGCGCTCGGTGAAGGTGCCGTCGCCGTTGTTGACGTACAGCAGGTCGGGCATGCCCTCGGCATTGGGCACGAAGAAGTCGATGTGCCCGTCGTTGTCGTAGTCGGCCGCGACCACCCCGGCGATCATGCCCATCGCCGACTGATACAGGCTCTGGTCGATGCCGGCGTCGCGGCTGACGTCCTCGAGCACGAATTCCTGGGCCGACGCAACGCCCGCAGCCAGGAACAAGGCGGCAATGGACGCGCGGCAGCAGCCGGGCGTCATGCCCTTCATCATCGAAACATTCATCCTGGAAACCCCCGTCTCCTGAGGAGCGCCGCAAGAGTCGGCGCTCGGAACCCCCGTTCTCGCTGCGCATCTCACACGCAGCACGATGCGGCGCGAGACCGCGGCCGGTTGAAGGGCCACGAGAAGCGCCTCACAACTTTTACCAATATCTCAGAAAGGGCCTGCCGTGTCAAGCCCAATTGCACGGCGACGCGGGCAAAAACCCAGGCCGCACGCACCGAATCGGGGAATGCATGAACGATCGAGAGGCCCCTAGCTTGCCACACACCGACGCCCCGAG
Organism: Phycisphaerales bacterium; assembly: GCA_040217175.1. Classification (NCBI taxonomy): domain Bacteria; kingdom Pseudomonadati; phylum Planctomycetota; class Phycisphaerae; order Phycisphaerales; species Phycisphaerales bacterium. Next base: position 1,026,120 of record JAVJNT010000002.1, read on the forward strand.
CCCCCAAGAGACCCATGGCGCCGGGCTTGGTGAGATCATCGCGGCCGTCTCGGACGGCTGGACGTGCCCCGAGTGCCGCTACGAACTCCGGGGCCAGGCCATCCACCTCGAGCCGAAGTATCGCTTCCTGGTGAGCCAGTGCCCCGAGTGCGGCAGGGTCTGGCCCGCCCAGATGCAGGACCTCCGGCCCGTCGTGCGTCGACGCCTTGCATCAGCCTCGGCCTTCCTGTGGTGGGTGCTCGTGGGAGGGGCGCTGCTGGGCATCGGGATGTATCTGTTCGGTATGGCGGCCTCGGCGGCGAGCTGGGCGAGGTGGCGCGGCGACTTCCTGAACTGGGCGGCCCTGAGCGACGTCCTCTGGCATCCGCCCGTCATGCTCGTCGCGGCGCTCACGGCGGCGATCGGGTTGTCTCACCTGACCACCCGCCGACTGCTCTTGCTGGCCATCGCGCCGGCGGTCATCGGCTTCTTGAGCACGGTCGCGCTGCTGCTGAGCGACATCGGCCGCAACGCGCTCTTCGGAGAAGTCGTTGCGGCGATGATCCACCTCGGCGCAGGTTGCGTCACGATGGCCGTCGCGGTGCTCGTCGCGCGGCCGATCGCCCGGGTCGTCGCGCTCGTGTTCATGAGCCAGAACATGCGTCTCGTCGTCTCGGGCCTGTGGACCGCCGACGGGCGCACGCCGCCGTGGCTGAAGCCCTAGGCCTCGCCCTGGCGCACGAACGTACCGCGCTGGCGGTCCTTCTCGACGCCCGGGAAGCGCAGCGCCCGGCCGTGGAACACGCACCACACGCCCGGGTCGAGCGTGCCCGTCGCGAAGAGCGCCTCGGTGAGGTTCTGCACGCCATCGCTGCGCTGCATCGCAAAGGGCCGCATCGCGCCCGTCAGGATGATCGGGAGCGCCAGGCCCTGGAGCTCGTCGTGCAGCAGGTTGCCCGTGTCCGCCAGCGTGTCGGTGCCGTGGAGGATGACGATGCCCGTGGGCGACGGCGACTCGCCCAAGCACCGCCGGACGGCGTCGAGGACGGCGCGGCGATCGTCGTCGGTGATGTCCAGGCTGTCCTTGCTCATGAGCTCGCGCACCGAGACCTCGGCCCCGCTCAGGCGGAAGCGGGCGAGCTTGCGGCGGACGATCGACCGGTGGTTGGCCAGCGTGCCGGTGTACTCGTCGTAGGTCTTCTCGATGGTGCCGCCGGTGGTGAGCACGGCGATGCGTCGCTCGACGGGCAGCGGCTCGGGCGTGGGCTTGGGCGGCATGGGCGGTTATAGCCCCGACCGGGCCGGCCGGGGCGGGCACCGCAGCGCATCCTTGCGAACAAACCCCAGGAGCCTTCCCATGCCTGCCAGCCTGCGCACCGCGAACGCCAAGCCCACGCAAGACAAGCCCGTGGTCCACCCCGGCGGCATCTTCCCGCTGGTCTTCAGCGTCTAGCGGCTACGGGCAGCCCGCGTCGAACTCGTTCTGGAACGGCAGCAAGTCGAACACGGTGAGCACGCCATCGCCGTCGAAGTCGGCTCGGGTGCTGCCGCTCTCAAACAGGTTCAAGAACGTCAGAAAGTCGTAGACCGTGAGCTCGCCGTCACCGTCGAGGTCGGCCGGGCACTCGGCGGGCCTGCAGCGGTTGAGGAGGATGGTGACTTCGAGCTCATCCGATTGGATCAGGTACACGCCCGTCGTCACGACGTCGTTGGTTCCGTCGTTGTTCATGTCCGCTACGGCGATCTGCGTTGAATTCAGCGGGTCGGCATACAAGACCTGCGGCGCGGAGAATCTGCCGTCGCCATTGTTCAGCATGACGAGGGTCTGGCCATCCTCGCCCGGCCAGACGAGGTCGCGATCACTGTCACCATTAACATCGGCGATCGTACCTGATACGCTTCCTGGGACGGGCAAGCCGGGTTCCGTAGTAATAGGATAGCGACGATCAAGCGTGAACCCGCCAGCCCCAGTAGCCAACATCACGACGACTTCATAAGACTGGAAGACCGCAAGGTCCTCCAAGCCATTGCCATCGACATCGCCCAATGCCATCGCCACAGGATCGTCGATCTCGACCACGAAGGTGGGCTCCGCGAACGTGCCCGTTCCGTCGTTCAACAGGACGTACACGTTCTTGACTGTTGCCATGAGAAGATCGAGCGTGCCGTTGCGGTCGACGTCCGCCAGCAGCATGTCCCGACCGTTCAGCGGAAAGTTGATCGCGACGAACTCCGAGAGTCCCCCGGCGCCATCGCCTAGCAACACGTTGATGAGCCGGCCGTTGCTCGCGACAACGTCGGCCAGACCATCGCCGTTGACGTCGCCGGTCGCCACGAGGTCACTGTTGACCCGGAGCACTGGCTGGACGTCGAACGTACGGTCGCCGCGATTGATCAGCACGTTGACCGCAAAACTGCCGAAGGCGATAAGGTCCGTCAGTCCATCGCCGTTGAAGTCTGCGTGCTCAATCTTTGATCGCACCTCCATGCGATCGATCGACGGCGCCGCTTTGTATGCCTCACGCTCCTCATAGAAGAATGCCTGCGGCCAACCGTAGTCATAAGTCGCGACGACCACGTCTCGAAATCCGTCGTTGTCAAGATCAACAACCGCGAGGTCGGCAAACGGATTGTAACTCGGCATCTCCACCGCGATACGCGATGGGCCGACGAGCGTTCCATCGCCACGGTTTGCCAGCACGCTTCCAACACCCGTACGGCTCTGAACGGTCACGGCATCGGCGTCTCCATCTGCATCGACGTCGCCCAACGCGAGAGCGAAGACCTGGCTCGTAGACCGAAAGAACGAGAGGTTCCACCCGTACCGGCCGGCGGGCGCAAGGCTGCCGTCGCCTTGATTGAGCGTCACCTGGACGATGTCCATATCGGCGGTCACGAGATCCGCATCGCCGTCACCATCCATGTCGCGGAGCTCGAGCGAATCTCCTAGCCCAGGCAGCTTCGTCTCGGTCGCATCGAACGTGGCGTCGCCCGCATTGCGAAAGACGAAGGCCGCGTCGCGTTCCATGATGTCGTCGGATTCGATACCGACGATGTCGAGGTCGCCGTCGCCATCCATATCGGCAATGCCAGCATCCGTGAAGAACGAGGGTACGGGCAGGAGACGATACGACCCGAACGCTCCAGTACCGTCGTTGATCGAGACGTAGAGCTGGGAGCCGCTCACGGTCGCCACGTCGAGATCACCGTCGCCATCGAGGTCGCCCAGTGAGATGCTGTCCGTGGAGCCGGCACCGGCGGTCGTCTGCGGCGCACCCAGCGAACCGTCTCCCGTGTTCTTGAGCACGTCGAGTCCCATGGCATCGAAGTTGGCAACAATGACGTCGAGATCACCATCGCCGTCGACGTCCCCGAGCGTCACCACACTCGGAAGACCGGCCGTTGCGAAATTGCCGAGATGGGTCAGCGTGCCGTCACCATCACCGAGCAGCACCGAGACCGTGTCGGCCAGGGTGCAGGCCACAACGACATCGAGATTTTCGTCCCCATTCAGGTCGCCGAGCGTGACCCATCGTGGTTGGGCGTCAATCTGGAAGGACGCCGCGGGCCCGAACGAGCCAGAGCCGTCGCCGAGCAGCACTTCGATCATGTCGAACTCGGTTTCGGAAACCACCGCATCCGGGATTCCGTCGTTGTTCAGGTCACCGAGCACGAGGTCGAAGCTCCGATCAGGCGCCTCGAACGCGATTGGCTTGTCAAACGATGCACGCGGATCACAGATCTGCCCCACCACCACGCCGGCAAGACACATCACGGCCGCGGTCGCGGCCAACGGCTGCATTCGATTCATGGGGACTCCCCTTCTCCATCCCGCCCGGACGGAGATCGGATCGCGCGGCTTTCGCGCCGCACATTGTCATACGGCCCGAGCCTCGCAGGGTTGCGGCCCTACGGGCAGCCCGCGTCGAACTCGTTCTGGAACGCCAGGAAGTCGAAGATCGTCAGCTCGCCATCACCGTCGAAGTCGGCGATCGGGTCGCCGGCATCGAAGGCGTTCTGGAATGCGAGGAAGTCGAAGATGGTGAGCTCGCCATCGCCGTCGATGTCGGCGCGGCAGGGAGGGTCGAGCGGGCCGAGCCACGCAGCGCCGCCGGTGGCATTGCTGTCGGTGTATGGGTTGGTGAAGGCCACCCATTCGCCGCCGGAGCCCTGCGAGAGGTCGTACGAGAACGCCGGCACGCCGTCGGCGCCGCGCGTGGATAGGACGTACACGGTGTTGTTACCGATCGCCATCGCGCGGCCCTGCGTGTTGCTGGCTGGGAACGGATCGACGATCTTGGTGATCTCCTGCGCATCCACGTCGATGGCGTAGAGGCCCGAGTCGCCGAACTCGGTATAGCCGTAGAGCAAGCCGTCGGCGGCGTTGTAGTCGAGCGCGAAGAAGCGGAAGCCCGTGCCAGTGTGAACGTCGTAGGCGAGCTGCGTCGTGCCCGTCGCGGGATCGATGCTGTAGATGCCCTTGGTGCTCGAGAAGTTCGAGTAGCCGAAGAGCGTCTGTCCGTCGTAGGCCATCGCGTGGATGTCGCGGTCGATGGTCGCCAGCCGGCGGGGCGATCCGGTGAAGTCGTGTTCGTAGAGCACCGTTGTAAATGGCCCATTGCAGAGATACACGCTGCCGTCGCCCCGGCCTGCCGCTCCGCTGACGTCGAATCGCACGCCGGGCACGTACCCGACGCTGGGGAAGCCGGCCAGATCCGACGTATACGTCGTGGGGGAGCTCGACTCGAGCCCGACGAAGACCTGGCCGTGGGCCATGGTGGCCACCAGCCCTGACGCCAGGCCTGACGCCAGGCCTGACGCCATGCCGCCGAGGATCGCCGTCTTCATCATGGTCGTGCCCCCTTCGATCTCATCCAATTGAAGAACGCCGCCGCACGATGCGACGGCGCTGTGAGTATGGATCGCGACGCGGCGGGCGTTACGAGCAGCCGGCAGCGAACTCGTTCTGGAACGCCAGGAAGTCGAAGATGTTCAGGGTACCGTCGCCATCGAAATCGGCGGCGAGATCGCCCGAGGCGAAGGCGTTCTGGAACGCCAGGAAGTCGAAGATGTCCAGGGTGCCGTTGCCATCGAAGTCGGCCCGACAATCGACGCCACGGCTGAGCTCGTCGGCGGTCACGACGCGCTTGACGCCGTCGAGCCCGCGGATGCTCATGAGCAGGCCCGCGCCACCGCCGCGCTCGAAGAACTCGACGGTCAACTCGTGCGTGCCAGCTTGCAGGGCAACCTGGGTGCCGACCTCACGCATCGGGTGCAGCCCGTCGTTGTTGACGATCTCGTCGTCGCCCAGGTAGAGCTTGCTGCCGTCGTCCGAGTCGGTGAACAGCGTGTAGATGCCGGTCTCGGGGATGTCGATGTAGCCCGTAAAGACGGCGGCCACGTTTTCGTCCCGGCCGCTGGTAACAAAGTCGCCCATCGTCGAGGGGAAGTTGATCGCCGACACCACGTCGCTGGCGTAGGGCGTCAGCGTCGAGAAGTCGGGCAACACGTCGAAGGCGCCCTCGTAGTAGTCCACGTCCATGCCCGGCTGGGTGCTCGTGGGGTTCTCGGGAGCGCGGAAGCTGGCCGGATCGAGCACGTCGACCGTCACGGTGGCGCCGGCGGTCTGATCACCGTTGGTGACGACGTAGTCGAACGCGTCCTCGCCGAACGAGCCCGACGGCGCGGTGTAGACCAGCTCGTCGCGACCCTCGGGGCCGGTGCCCACGCTCAGCGTAATGGTCCCGCCCAGCGAGCCCGTGGCGTCGAAGCTCTCGATGCTCAAGGGCAGGCCCATCGGGTCGAAGTCGTTGGCGGTCACGTCGAGGTCGGACATGTCTCCCGCGATGACGGCAAACGTGTCGTCGATCGCCAGCGGCTCGCCCGAACCCGTGCCCGCGGCGGCGGCGACGGCCTGGAACGCGTTCGTGCGACCGTTGCTGAAGATCGGGTCGAAGCCCGGGGCGCCGATGTCGTCGGCCGTGTCGTAGAGGATGTTCTGGAGCACTTCAGGCGTGGCGGTCGGCGCCACGCTCCACATCAGGCCCAGCACGCCGTTGGTCACCGGAGTGGCCATGCTCGTGCCGCTGTAGAAGTCGTATCCACCGCCGAGCACCGGCGCGAGGATGTCCACGCCCGGCGTGAAGATGTCGACGCCGCGGCCATAGCTCGAGAAGCCGGCCTTGCCGTCCGAGCGGTTGCTGGCGCCCACCACGATGGTGTCGGCCCACGAGAAGCCGCTGTGGTCCTGGTCGAAGTTGTCGGCGGCGTACAGCAGCAGCCCGCCGATGCTCTTGATGTACGTGCCCGAGTCGCCCACCGCCGGCGTCTGCACGCCCGTCCACGAGCAGCTCGCGGTCTTGGCGCCGTTCTCGACGGCCCACTCCGAGCCGTGCAGGATGGCGTTGAGCGAGGCGCTGCCCGCGCCGCCGGCCGAAGCGGTTGGCGCGCGGACGCCGAGGATCTGCAGGTTCCAGCCCGCGCCGGCGACGCCGACGCCGTTGTCGCCGATGGCGGCACCGCAACCGGCCACGTGCGTGCCGTGACCGTTCTGATCGAAGACCACGCCGCCCTCGCTCTCGCGCAGGCGGTCGCCCGAGTTGTACCCCTCGACCAGCGCGTCGGCCAGGTCTTCGTGGGTCAGCATCGTGCCGGTGTCGACGTACGCGGTGATGATCGACGACGAGCCCGTCGTGATGTCCCACGCCTGCGGCGACGAGATCACCGGGTGGTGCCACTGCTGGCTATACCGCGGATCGCCGGGCTCGATCATGGTGTACACGATCCAGTTGGGGTGCGCGAAGCGGTAGTCATCGGTCGCACCGAGCCATGCGCCCATCGTCGACTCGTCCATGCCATCGGGGATGGAGAGCGTGTAGCGATCGGGGCCGCGGTCGTGCTCGACGACGAATGGCTCGAGGCGCGCCTCGGCCGCGCGGCGGCGCGCCACGGCCTGCTCGTACGTCAGCCCCGCGCGCTGCCAGTCGACGATGCGCTTGGGCGCCACCAGCATCTGCCCGCTGAACGTCCGCTGGTTGGCGGTCTCGACGAACGGCCCGAAGAACTCGGCGCCAAGGCCGATGGCGTCGTCGGCCAGGGCCGGCGTCGCCAGGCCCACCGCAAGAAGGATCGACATGGCGCCGACGGACCGACGCGAGACGTGCTGATAACCCATGTTGTGCTCCCCTATTCGCTTGGATGGTTCGAACGACCGGCGCCCTGGGCAGACCACGCCGGCCTTGGTGTTCTCTACGAACGAATGAACGGCGCGGACGACGCCCGGCCACCTTCCGTTCACCTCCAATACCGATCGGGGACGGACAGCGTTAGCAAAACGTCCGATAGAGACCGGACCATCGCCCGATCCGCGCGATTTCTCGGGGGAATCCCGGCCAGCCCGGCACGCGTGGGCGGCTCAGTGGTGGTCGCGATACCCGCCGCTCGGGTCGCCGACCTCCAGCACCGAGATCGAATTCACGACCCGGGCCACGCCGAGCGGCCGGCCCGCAACCAGCAGCACCTGATCGCCCGCCTGGGCCCAGTGGTGCTCGAGCAGGTACGACTCGACCACGTCGGTCCAGTCCGCCAGACGGCCGCTCTCGGGCGGCTGCTGCAGCACGGGCCACACGCCACGCAGCAGCGCCATCCGCTGGGTCGCGGCGGCGTCGCATGACCACGCGAGGATGGGGATGTCGAAGCCGTTCTGGCTCAGGTACCGGGCCGTGCCGCCGAGCTGGCTCCAGCACACGATGGCCTTGGCGTCGAGGTCCTCGGCCAGGTGCCACGCGCCGTGCGCGAGCGCGGCGGTTCGGTACCGCGTCTGCTTGAGCCGCTGGGGCGGGCTTGCCTTGCTCTCGGATCGCGCGAGTGCGCACTCGGTCGCGCGCGCGATACGCGACATCATCTCGACCACCAGCGCCGGGTGCTTGCCGACGGCGGTCTCGCCCGAGAGCATGACCGCGCCGGCGCGATCGAAGATGGCGTTGGCCACGTCGCTCGCCTCGGCGCGGGTCGGGATCGTGCTGTCGATCATCGTCTCGAGCATCTGCGTCGCGACGATGCACGGCTTGCCCCAGTCGCCCGCGGCCTGGATGATCCGCTTCTGCGCGGGCGGGACCTCGGGGATATCCATCTCGACGCCCAAGTCGCCGCGCGCCACCATGATGGCGTCGCTCACCTCGGCGATCTCGTCGATGCACGCCAGCGCCTGGGGCTTCTCGATCTTCGCGATGATCGGGATGGGCTCGCGATCGGGCGCCTCGGCCACGATCAGGTCTCGCAGCTCCTCGATTTCTTTCGCGCTGCGCACGAAGGAGAGCGCGAGGTAGTCGAGCTCGTGCGCCACGGCCCACTTCACCAGCTCGCGATCGCGCTCGGTCAGCGCGGGCACCTTCATGTCGGTCTCGGGCAGGTTGATGCCCTTGCGCGTCGTCACCTTGCCGCCCACCGTCACCACGCAGCGCACGGCATTGCCATCCGGCTCGGCCCCCACCGCCAGCATGCGGATCGCGCCGTCGTTGATCAGCACACGCTGGCCGGGCTGCACCTCGTGCACGAGGTCGGCGTAGGTCAGCGGCAGGGCGGGCACGATCTCGCAGTGCTCGCCGTCGCGCTCCTCGCGGATCTCAGCGGTGTCGATCGTCTTGTCGAACAGCACGTTCTGGCCTGGGATCAGGTCGATGCCGCCGCCCTCGTCGATGTCGGGCACGGTACCGACGCGGATCTTGGGGCCCGGCAGGTCGCCGAAGACTCCCACGCACACGCCCTTGGCCGAGGCGGCCTTGCGGATGGTCCGGAGCCGCTTCTCGTGCTCGTCGGTGGTGCCGTGGGAGAAGTTCAGTCGGAATACGCTGGCCCCTGCGTCGATGAGGCGCTCGAGCATGGCCTGGCTCTCGGAGGCCGGGCCGATGGTCGCGACGATCTTGGTGAGCGCGGGCCGCTCGGTGCGCAGCGACGGGTGGTCGGTGGCGCCGGCGGAGTGGGCGAGCGGGCTGTGGGCCATGGGCGCTTGGTCGAGCTGCGTTGGCACGGGTTCCGTCCTTCCGATAAGTCAGTCCGGCTGGGAGCGAGCCTCGAGCTCCACCACCTCCTTGTATCGGTCGCGGAAGAACCGGGTATAGGCGATTCTGGCCTCGGCCGCCGCCTCGGGATCTCGCCAGACGTTGCGGACGGGCCGGTAGTGCTCTTCGCTGAACAGCAGCTCGACCGCCTGCCCGTCCTCGCCCACCACCACCTGGGTCGGGAAGGCGTAGAAGGCCGCCTCGGCCTGCGCCAGCACGGGCGCCCACGACGGATCGTCCGCGGCACGCTCGCGCAGCCGCCAGAGCGCGGCCCAGGCTTCCTGCAGCTCGTCATCGCTGTCCACGCCGAAGGCGCCCATCATCACCGGGATGGCCGACCGCCAGCCGCGCGACGGCACGTCGGCCGCGGCGGTGAACGGGTCCACCGGATCGATGAAGCGGTCGGCGTACTTCTCGTACATCACGCGGCGCACGGGCGCGCGGCGGAGCTCGTAGCGCACGGGTCCGGTCGGCATGGGCCCGGTCTGGTCGGGGTTGGCCGGGAACTGCCACAGGCTCTGGGCCTGCTCGGTCATGCAGAACTCAACGAATCTTCGCGCGATCTCGGGGTGCGGCCCGCCGCGGAGGATCGAGACCGGGTCGGCATCGACGTATACCGCACCAACGGGGTCGACGTAGCCCACCCGGCTCGACTCGGGCGGCGCGCCCGGTGCCGTCACGGCCTGCGATTGCGTGCGCCCGTAGAAGTCGATCGCCAGCCCGGCCATGGCCTCGCCCGCGGCCACGTCGAGCGGCGGCTTGGTGGCGGCGCTCGTGAAGTAGCGCGTGTTGGCGGCCATCTCGCGCAGGATGCGCCAGCCCTCGTCCCATCCATACGCGTTCTGGATCGACTCGAACGTCGTGGTGATCGAGCCGCTCTGCCGCGGGTCGGCCAGCGCCACCAGGCCCATGAGCCGCGGATCGGTCAGGTCCTTGAAGCCCGTGGGCGTCTCCATGCCCGCCTCGGCGTACAGGTCCTTGTTGAAGATGATGCCGAAGCCCGAGAGCGCGGTGCCGATCCAGTATTGCTCCTCGTCGTAGAGCAGCTGGTTGCCGATCTTGTTCTCGCCGAACCAGTCATCGAGCTGCTGCTGCGAGAAGCCCGCGGGCACGCTGACGGGCACGTCGATCTCTTCGCCCTCGATGGTCGCCGTGAACCCATCGCGCATCTCCCCGTGCTCGTAGCTGCCGCCGCCGAAGAGCAGGTCGAAGCCCATGCGCCCGGGCTCGATGACGACCTCGCCGTCGACGAGCTGGTATTCGTTGTTGCGGATGGCCGCCTGGTACTGGTCGATCAGCAGGCGCCGGATCTCGCTCGTGCCGCCCGGGGCGCGCCAGTCGATGGTGACCGGCTGCCCGTAGTTGGCCTGGTGCCACTCGTTGAAGGCCCGCTCGTACTCGAAGCGGATCTGCTCGGTGTGCGGCGTGATGATGACCAGCAGCACGCCCTCGCCATCGGGCGCGTCGTTGCTCGCCGGCCGCACCAGCCAGGGCAGGACCAGCAGTCCGGCGAGCAGCACGCCCAGGGTTCCGACCGTCCATCGCATGGGGCCAGTCTACGCTGAGGCGATGACCAGCCCATCCCGACCGACGCCCGACAACACCACCAAGGCCGCCGTCGTCACCGGCGGCACCGCCGGCATCGGCCTGGCCACGGCGAGGGCTCTCATCAAGCGCGGCTGGCGGGTGCTCATCGTCGGGCGAGACCCCAAGCGCCTGGGCGAGGCCCTCGACGCCCTGGGGGGCCGGGCCCAGGGAACCAGCGCCGACGTCGGCAAGCCCGACGGCCCGGGAGCCATCGTCGCCGCCTGCATGAAGGCCTTCGGCCGCATGGACGCGCTCATCAACAACGCCGGCGTGGCGCCCCTGGTGCCCCTGGCCCAGCACACGCCCGGCCTCATCGACCAGTGCTTTGCCACCAACGCCATCGGGCCGGCCAAGCTCATCCTGGCGGCATGGCCGCACCTCTCGGTCACCAAGGGGCGCGTCGTCAACGTCTCGTCGATGGCCACGCGCGACCCCTACCCCGGCTTCTTCGGATACGCCGCGAGCAAGGCGGGCGTCGAGCTCATGGTCAAGAGCATCGCCAACGAGGGCAAGGCTGCGGGCGTCAAGGCGTTCGCCGTCGCGCCGGGTGCGACCGAGACCGCCATGTTTCGCGCCATCTTCGACGAGTCCGCCGTGCCGCGCAAGGACGTGCTCGACCCGGCCGCCGTCGCGGCCCTCATCGCCGACTGCGCGACGGGCCAGCGCGACGAAGACAACGGCAAGGCCATCGAGATCGTGCCGGACGGGTAAGCCATGGCCGTTACACCCAGCCCGCCGCTGCTCGCGCTGGCCGAACCGGGCGCCATCGCCGGCCTCTTGCTCGTGCTCGGGCTGCTGATGACCCTGAGCCTGGTCTTCGCTCGCGCGCTCCGCCGATTCGGCGTGCCCATCGTGCTGGGCTTCCTGCTGCTGGGCATGTTCGGCGGCTCGGAGGGCCTTGGCGGCATCGAGTTCGACGACCACCAATTCGCGCTCCGCGCCGGCATGGTCGCGCTCATACTCATCTTGTTCGACGGCGGGCTCAATTCGTCGCTGGGCGCCATCCGCAGGGGCATCGCGCCCGCCAGCGTGCTGGCCACCGTCGGCGTCGCGGGAACGGCCGGCCTGATGGCGCTCGTCGGCCGAATCCTGGGACTGAGCTGGGCCGAGGCCGTGCTCGTGGGCGCCATCGTGAGCTCGACCGACGCGGCGGCCGTGTTCGCCGTGCTCCGCGGCGGCCGCCTGCGCGTGAAAGAAAACGTGCGCACCACGCTCGAGGTCGAGTCGTGCGTGAACGACCCCACCGCCGTCATCCTGACCGTCGCCGTCGTCGAGACGCTCGCCGCCACCGATCCACCCGGCTGGTCGCTGCTGTTCCTCGTGCCGCTGCAGCTCGTCGTCGGCGGGCTGTTCGGCCTGCTCGCGGGCGGGCTGACGCGCCTGGCGCTCACGCGCGTGCGCTTCGCCACCAGCGGGCTGCACCCGGTGCTGACGCTCGCCGGCGCGTTCATCGCGTTCGGCGGCGCCACGCTCATCGGTGGCTCGGGCTTCCTGGCCGTCTACGCGGCGGCCGTCGTGCTGGGCGTGGGCTCGCCGCCCTACCGCGCGGGGCTGCGCCGCGTGCACGACGCCATCGCGTGGCTGTGCCAGGTGGGCATGTTCGTGATGCTCGGGCTGCTCGTCTTTCCGAGCCAGCTCCTCCCGATTGCCGGCGTCGGGCTCACGCTCGGACTCGCCCTGGCCGTCGTCGCCCGACCGGCGGTCGTGTGGCTGTGCCTGCTGCCGTTCAAGTTCTCGCACGCCGAGCGGTTCTACGTCTCGTGGGTCGGCATCCGCGGCGCCGTGCCGATCATCCTTGCGAGCTTCCCGGTCATCGCCGGCCTCGAGAACGCGCAAGGCGTGTTCCACCTCGTGTTCTTCATCGTCGTCGTCAGCGCGATCGTGCCCGGGGCAACCATCGTGCCGCTCACACGCTGGCTCAAGCTCGACGGCCCGGAATTGCCCGAGCCCGCCGCCGCGCTCGAGGTCCACTCGCTGGGCCGGCTCAACGGCGGCTTCCACGTCTACCACGTCAGCCCGACGGTCGCAGCCTGCGGCGCGCTGCTCTCGCAGGTGCGATTCCCCGAAAAGGCCTCGGTAGCGCTCATCGTGCGGGGCGAACACCTCGTCCCCGCGCGCGGCAACACGCGCATCGCAGAGGGTGACTTCGTCTACGTGTTCTGCAAGGAGGGCGACGAGCCGGCCATCGGCCTCCTGCTCGGTACGCCGCTCGGCTCGACGTAAGCGATCACTCGAATCGCAGCACCACCGTCTGCTGCGTGGTCGAGATCACACCGTAGCCGTCGACCAGGCGAACGTCTCGCGGCGGGTCCCGCAGCAGGATGGAGCGCGTACCGGTGACCTTGGCCGACGCGGTATCGACGGTCGAAACGATGTACTCGCCCTGGTCGTTGTTGATCGAGAAGCTCCGCCGGGGGACGAGCAGCACGCGATCCTGGCCCAGTGCGGGCGGCAGCTTCTCGTTGCTTCGGCCGCTCGCGCCACGCAGCGCATCGCGGCCGACGATCTGGCCCTCGCCGTCGAGCACCGTCACGCCGCCGGTCGTCATCACGACGATGCGGTCGCCCTGCCGCGCAAGCCTTGGGACCTCGCCGTCGCCCAGCGAGAGCATCAGCGGTCGGCCGTCGAAGTCGCCGGTCGCGACCGACCCCATCGACAGGTCGCCCCGGGGCGTCATGACGACGACCGCGTCTCCCAGCACCCAGCCCAGGGCGGCGTTCAGGGCCGCGTCGTCGGCGCTCGTCCACAGCTTGCGTCCCTCGGGTGCGTCAGCGTCGACATCGAAGGCCATCACCGAGCTCTGCATCCCGACGACGATCGAGCCATCTTCTACCGCCGCGAGCCAGCGCGGCGGCTCGTCGAGGCCCTCGCGTCGGACTTGCATGGCACCCTGCGGCCCGAACGCCCAGAGCGCCAGCGACTCGGCGGCTCCGGCGCGCTCGGACCCCGGCGCCTCGGTCGAGCCCATCACCCAGATGCGACCGCCGCCCACGGCGACGTCCATGACGGTGCCGATGCCCGGCCGGCCGGCGTACAGCCTCTGGCCGGTCGTCGCGTCGAGCACCGCGAGCAGTCCGTCGCGCCGCGCGACGGCCACGTGTTCGCCGTCGCTCGCGACGATCCAACCGAGCGGATCGGCGCGCTGCCCCGTGGCCATGAGCGCCGCGACACGCGTGCCGTCGCCACCGAGTTTTGCGACTCGATCACCTTCGGCAAAGAATTCGACCATCGGGCCGCTTCGCCAGTCCGACGCATCGAAGAGGGACACGGAGCGCAGCTCTGGGCCGCCCAGCGTCTGCCACACGAACAAAGCCTGCCGGCGATCCTGCCGCAAGAGCGACGGCGGCCGCGCCGGGTCGAACGCCGACGTCCAGATCATTTCCAGCGGGCCGGCCGGATCGGCCTCGAAGGGCTCGCCCTCGATGGGCCCGAGGTCGGGCGCGAGCGCCCACACGCCGACGAGATGCCCGGCGTTCATCACCACGTGCTCGGGCACCGCCGTCTCGACGACCGAGGCAACCGGCGTCATGAGGTACCAGCCATCCAAACGCTGGCTGACCTCGACGGGCCTGGCGCCCAGGCGCGGCCCGCGGTCTCGGCCGGCGAAGCGCGCCGCCAGCGTGTCCATGTCGGGAGCATCGAGCGTCTCGATGGGCGACACGGCACGGAGCTGGCGGACCACGCGCCCCGCCGCAGCGACGTGATCGCTCTCGGCCAGCGCCCGGGCAAGCCGAGCACCGATCGACGCGACGTCGAGCCCGCTCACCGGGCCGTTGCTGGTGCGGATCAGCCGCGCCACGTCGAGCGCGCGACGCCACGCCCGGGCCGCCCGCGTCCGATCGCCCTGCTGCTCGGCGTGGCGGGCGACCTGCTCGTACGCCCGCATCGCCGCGAGCGTGACGGGCAACCGCGTCGCGAGCGCGAGCCGATCGGCATCGCCTTCGAGCCCCTCGGCCGCCGCCGCGAGCGCCTCGGCGGCCTCGGCTTCGAGCGGCTCGATGACCGCGTACCCGTGCATCGGCAGCAGGTTCTGCAGCCGGCGCGTCGCGATGACGCCCGCGGGGTCGGCATCGGCGCCGATCACGGCCGTGCGCAGCGATGCGTCGGCGAGTACGTCCAGGTACGTTCGAGCCGACTCCCGCGGCCTGTCCTGGCGATCACGCAGTTCCGCGATGACGAGCAGAGCGCGGGCCCGGCCCTTGGCCTCGATCGCCGCCGCGAGCGTCAGCCGGGCCAGGTCGTCGGCCAGTTCATCATTGCGCGACGCTGCATCGCGGCCGCTCATCCGCAGCGTCATCGACAGCAGCGCTTCGAACAAGCGGCGTTGCTCGCCGCGGGCTATACGCAGCGCATTCTCGCCGCCGTCCCCGGCGCTCGATATTGCCTCGAGCGCGCGCTCGGCTGCACCCGGCACGGCCTCGGGCACGTCGCGCCGGTCGGCCAGCAGCACGAGGCTCACCAGCGATGCGACGTCATTCGGGTTGCTCCGGAGCCGATCGGTGAGCGCCATGGCCGCAACGTCGGCGCTCATCACACTCTGCATGACGCCCGTGTCGACCACCACGATCTGATCGTCGGTCGTTACCAGGCTTCCCGGCCGCGGAAGCGAGATGATGGGCCCGGCGACCTCGCCGTCGGTCGGATCGAGCAGCACGGCCCGGTCGAACGACGGCACGAGCAGCAGGTCGCCCGCCGCCATCGCGCGCCCGGTGATGGACGCGTCGAACCCGTCGGCGAGCTCAAAGGCGTCCAGCGTGTTCTGCCCCGAGCGAACGTCGCCCGGCTCGAAGAACCATGCCGTATCGCCGCCGATCGCGGCCACGTGATCGCCCACGCCCACGAGGTAGTCCGCGTCGCCTAGCGCGGCGGTCGCCACGCGGCCGATCTGCTCGCCCGTGCGACGGTCGAGGTGGAAGACCATCTCTTGCTGATCGACCAGCGCCAGCACCGAATCGCCGATGACCACCGGCGGGCGCACCAGCCACGCACCGATGGATGCCCGGCGAGCGAACGCCTGCCGCGTATCGAATCGACGCAGCCACACCGGTCGCCCGTCGTGCGCATCGACGGCGGCAACGACGCCCATCGGGTCGTACCAGTACACGATGCCGCGGTGGAGCACGCCGCCGGCGCCGACGGTCTTGTTCGAGCGGCTCCAGCCCGTGCCCGCGCTGCCCAGCGTGCGCATCCACGCCGGCTCGCCCGTCAGCGCGTCGAGCCCGACCAGCGCCGTGGCCACCTGCCGGCCCGAGCGGTTGTCCTCGCGCAATCCGAAGATCACGCGTCCCTCGCCCGCGATGGGACCGCCGCGGACGTTCGCCAGCGCGTAGCGCGGGTCGATGCTGCGCGTATCGGCCACCCACAGCTTCTCGCCGCTCTCGAGCGAGACCGCCAGGATGCCCGCCGACATGTCGGGCGCGGCGCTCTGGTGCAAGCCCATCGACGCGTACGCCGCCCGCGCATCGACCGCGACCGTGTTGGGAGACTCGATCGACCGCCACTTCTGCGGCTCGCGACGATCGTTTGCCATCGTGCGCTTCGAGTCCTCATCGTCGAGCAGCGAGGCCCGCCAGCGCAGTCGGAGCGAGTAGCGATCCCACGCCGACAGCGTCGGGCCATCGTTGATGAGGATCGAGTCGCCGGCGACCGTGGGCAACAACCAGAATCCGCCGCCCTTGGGCTCGATCGGCGGCGGCTCGGGCAATCGCTCGTCGGGGCCCGGCGCAAGATCGCGGTCGATCGCCTGCGACCACGGGACTTCGCCCGGCAGGTGCGGCGGACGTGCGCCGCCCTCGAGCGTGCTGGCGTCTTGCCGCGTGACCGACGCGGGCTTGGGAATCTGCAACCCTGCAAACTCAGCCGGCCCCAGCCCCGCGCCCTCGCGCCACCGGCCGGCGTGCGCGCGGAGCTCCTCGTCGTCGAGCTGCGCGGCGATGAGCGTCAGCAATTCGGCGGCCTCTGCGTCGCCCGCTCGGTCGGGGTGGCCCTCGAGCTGCAGCAGGGCGTGCGCCGCCGCCCAGAAGCGAGCCAAGCCGAAACGCTCTCGAGCCACGACGAGCGCCGACTGATAGCCAGCGGGCGTCAGCAAGTAGCCGTGCTCGACCTCGCGGAACCGGCCCTGCGCCGCCAGCCGCTCTGCACGGGCCGAGAACTCGATGCGGTACCGCTCCAGCAGCGTGGGCTCGGCCAGCAGCCGCGCGTGGATCGCGTCGCGCACCGAGACGAACAGGTCCTCGTCGGTATCGCTGGGCACCAGGCGATCGGGCCCCGTTTCGAGGGATGCCTGCAGGGAGCGCACCGCCTCGGCCTCGTTCCCCGCCCGCAGGAGCGAGGGCAGCGACCGCAGCGTGCTTTGCGTGGCCGTCGAGTCATCGACGTAGATGCTGCTGGTCTCGGCCTGGCCGAGAGCAGCCGCGGCGCAGAGCGAGGCCGCGAGCCCCGCCGCCATCGCGGGCCACCATGCACGTCGCCGCTGGGTATGAGCGCTCACCGTACCGGACCTCCAACACCGTCCATACGCACCGCAGCCTCTGCCTGATCGGCTCAGCCCACCGGGCGGGCCAGTCTAACCCGCCCAGGCCGACCCAATTCGATGCGCCACGGCCCGCAGGCCCTGCACCGCAACTCGTCCCGGTCCGATGCCAGCCATCGCAGGGACGGGGGCACTTTCGATGACACAATCCGCAGCGGTGCCGGCGACGCCTTCGCCTCGCTTCTCGGACGCGCTCGCCAACGCGGGGATTCCCACCGCGACGTGGGCACGACTCAAGCCGCGATGGATCAGAATGCCCCTGCGCGAGCAGTGGACGAGCCCGCAGTTGCGCGCCCGTCGCGTCAACCTGTTCCTCCTGGCCATCGTGTTCCTCAGCCTGGCCGACCTCGTCATGACGCTCGACCACATGGTGGGGCCGGGCATGTACGAGAGCAACCCGCTGGCTCGCTTCATCCTGCAGTTCGGCACACCCGCCACGCTGGCGATGTTCAAGTGCATGACGCTCCTGCTGGGCACGTGGCTGCTCTGGCGCACGCGTCGAAGCGTGGCCAGCGAGATCGGCGCCATCCTGTGCATGGTCGTGCTGACGTGGCTCATGTTCCGCTGGAACCACTACAGCACCGAGATGGCCGCGCTGACCCCGCACCTGGCCGAGATCCAGGTCTACAACAGCGACAGCTGGGTCGCCATCACGTCCGACCCGTGACCGCCCCGCGGGCCTCCAGGCACGCCATCCGCACCGCAACGCCCAGCGACACCTGCCGCGTGATGATCGATCGCGGCGAGCCCATGACGTCGGCGTCGATCTCGACGCCCGGGTTGGCCGGCCCGGGGTGCATCACGATCGCACCGGGCTTGAGCAGGTTCGTACGCTCGGCCGTCAATCCGAATTCCTGGCGGTAGGCCGCGTTGGCGCCAGATGCATCGAGGTCGCTGCCGCCGCGCTCGTGCTGGATGCGCAGGGCCATCACGGCGTCGACCTCCCGCAGCGCACCCTCGAAGCTCTCGACGATCGATCCACCGGCGGACGCTGCGACGTCGGCGTCGACGCTGGGCCCCGCAACGAGCAAGCGCGCGCCCAGTGCCGCCATGCACGGCCCGCTCGAGCGCGCGACGCGTGACCGCGCCACGTCGCCCACGATCAGCACCGCCAGCCCGTCGAGGTCGAGCGAATCCAGCCGCTTGTGCGCCTCGGCCAGCGCCAGCGTGTCGAGCAACCCCTGCGTCGGGTGCTCGCCGTCGCCCGCACCGGCGTTGAGCACCGGGATGCGCACGGCCTGCGCCACCTCGAGCACGTCCTCGGTCTGCTTCGCACGCACCACCAGGCGGCTGACGCCCATTGCCTCGACCGTGCGCGCCGTGTCGGCCAGCGTCTCGCCCTTGCTCAGCGAACTGCCACGGTCCGTCAGCTCGATGATGCGCCCGCCGAGCCGATGCACCGCCATGGCAAAGCTCAGCCGCGTGCGCGTCGAGTCCTCGAAGAACAGCAGCCCGATGACCTGTCCGCGGAGCGTCTGCCCGACGTCGAACGGATCCTCGTCGAGCGCCCAGGCGTGCTGTCGGGCACGCGAGAGCAGCCGCCGCAGCACGTCCGGACGCAGGTCTCGAAGCCGGATCAGGTCCTTGCCGGGCATGACGCCCGAGAGCGCGTGCGCGCCGACGATGCCCGACGTCGGTTCCCCCGAGCCGCTCGCACGCACCCTGCCCATGGCCTTGCTCAGCCCTCGCCCGGATCTTCGGTAGGGTCGGCGGTCGGGTCGTCAGCCGGATCTGCTGCCGGATCTTCGGCGGTCTCTTCGGTATCGCCCGACATGTCCGGCGACTCTTCCTCGCTTGGTGCCGGCGCGGTGGGCGGCAGGCCGCTGGGCCGCACCTGCTCGATGGGGTTGAGCGCGGGCGTCGGGATCACGCCCGGCGTGAAGCGCTCGACCCACTCCACGCGCCACGGCCGGAATCCGCCGACGAGCCGGACCGTGTAGCCCTCGTATGCCTCGTCATTGGTCAGCTCGGCGCGCTCGAGCTGGCCCGCCCCGAAGATCGGCCGCAGTACGTCGATCTCGGCCTTGCCCGTGCGGATGCGCACCCCGGCAACGTGGTACACCGGCAGCGACATGGATTCCTCGGACAGCGGCTGGACCAAGCGCTCGACGCCCGGCTCGGCCTCGACGTCGCGGGCCACCCGGCGGTAGACCGCCTGGCCGACGAGCGGGCCGGGCAGGTTGATGGCCACGCGCTGGTTCTCGCCGCCCCCGGGCGGATAGTCGGCGATGACGCGCGCCAGGGCGAGGGTCATGGTCTGGCCGATGGCGGCGTCGTCGCGGTTGGGCACGCGGTCGACCGGGTCGGTGGGCGGCCAGGTATCCCAGCCGGCGCAGCCCGGCAGGGCCGCTGCCACGCCCACGAGCAGCCCGACCAGCAGGCCCCCCTTCGCCATCCCGCGCCTCGTCCTCGCTTGCCCGACTCGTGCTCGTCCTGCCACGATGCCCTCCGTCCGCTGGGGCTATGACCGTGTGGTTGGGATAGCCCGATCGAAAACCCGAACTCGGTCCGTCCGTAGGCCGACACTCTATTCGCGCCAACCATCTGCGGGAGCCCCGATTGCCCACCTTCCCACACGCCACGCCAGACGCCGCAGCCACCGACGCCGCCGAGGGCCGGACCTTCGTGCTGGGCGTCTCGGGCGCGTCGGGCGCGTGGTACGCCCTGCGCGCCCTCGAGCAGCTCTTGCTGGCCGGCGGCACCGTGCACCTGGTCGTCAGCGAGTACGGCCGCCGCCTCCTGGGCGACGAATCGGGCATCAAGAAGGTCGAGTTCGACGACCTGCTGCCCCACTTGACCCAACACGACCACGCGCCGGCCATGAAGGACCGGCTGATCTGCCACCCCAACAAGGACGTCGGCGCCGTCATCGCCAGCGGCAGCTTCCGCCACGACGGCATGGCCGTGCTGCCCTGCTCGAGCACCAGCCTGGGCGCGATCGCCACCAGCGCGGGCAGCAACCTGCTGACCCGGGCCGCGATGGTGACGCTCAAGGAGCGCCGCCCGCTGATCATCTGCCACCGCGAGACGCCGCTGAACCTCATCGACATCGAGAACATGCGAACGCTCGCGCTCGCGGGCGCCATCGTCTGCCCCACCAACCCCGGGCTCTACCTGCTGCCCACCACCGTCGGCGAGATGATCGACTTCGTCGCGGGCAAGGTGCTGGACCTGCTCGAGGTCGAGCATGACTTGAAGACGCGGTGGGAAGACGTCCACGGCTCGAAGTAGTCATCCATCGGGAAACTCGGCGTACTCCGCTTCGGCCACGTCAAGCACGGCCGGCGCGTACCAGGTCTTGCCGTAGGTGCTCTCGTCGGTGCGCGCGAGGATGCCGTGCTCTTCGAACAACGCCAGGTCCTTGCGCGCCGTCGGGTCGGTCACGTCCAACACTTGTGCCGCCGTTGCTGCCGTCACGAGCGGCCAGCCGAATACGTGGTCGAGCAGGCGCAGCAGCCGGCCCGCGGCCGCGTGGTCGCGGAGCTGCGCCGCATACCGACCGTGCGCCGCAACGATGCGCTCGGCGAGCAACCGCGTCGACACCGCTTCTTCGGCCACGGCCTCGACGAAGAACCGCAGCCATTCGACCCACGCGCCCCGCTCGCTGACGGCGCGCATGCGGTCGACGTACTCCTGGCGATGCCGCTGGAAGTAGCCGCTCGGCGAGACGATCGGCATGTCGAGCAGTCCCAGCGCGCACATCTGGTGCAGCACGAGCGCGCGGCCGATGCGTCCGTTGCCGTCTCGGAACGGGTGCACCGCCTCGAACTGGTAGTGCGCGAGCGCGACCTGCGCGAGCTCGGGGATCTGGGGCCAATCGCCGTTGACGAAGGTCTCGAGCGACGCCATGCACCGCGCGACCGCACCGCCATCGGCCGGCGGCACGAAACGCGCCCGATCGGGCCGTCCCGCGACGCCGATGAAGACCGGCACGTCGCGGAACTCGCCGGGTTGAAGCTCCTCGCCCCGCACGCCGTCGAGCAAACGCCGGTGCATGTCGCGCACGAGGTCCCCGCCGAACGGCTGGTCCTTCTCGATGCCGAGCTGCACGGCCCGCACGGCGTTGAGCGCCTCGCGGCCGGGGTTGGGCTTGCCGCCCTCCTCGCCGGCCAGCACCATGTCGAGGGCCGTGGTCTCGATGCCCTCGATCTTCGAGCTCAGCCTCGCCTCACGAAGCCACAGCGCCTGCCGGAGGATCTCGGCGTTCGGCACCGCGTGCACCAGCCCATTCACGCGCCCGAGGGCCGCATGGGCGCCGGCGAATGCGTCGAAGAGCTCACCCTTGACCGCCTTCCAGTCGAGCCGCGGCGGCAGGTCGTCGGGCACGAAGGCCCACGTCTCGACCTCCTGCCACTCACCAGAGCCCGACGCCCCCACCGCCCGCTTGCGCATGGTCACGGGCACGAGCATGCCCGGACTGACGTCCGAGAACCTCGATTTCAGGTCCCACGGCGGATTGGGAGGCGACTTGGAATCTGCATCCATGATTTAAAGCAAACAGCCATATGCTTTAAATGTCAACCCGCGATCCAAAAGAACTTTGGGTTTCCCGGCGAGCCCAGCCTCAGATCGTCACCGGCATCACCACGTACAGGAAGCCGTTCCCGCTCGTGCGGATCAGCCCGGCGTGGCGGCCGTCCTTGAGCTCCATGGTCACCTCGGCGTCGTGCATCACGCGGAGGGCGTCGGTGATGAAGCCGGGGTTGAAGCCGATCTCCACGTCGGCGCCGTCGTAGCCCTTCAGCTCGACGTTGACGCGGGCCTCGCCCATCTCCGGGGCGTGGCTCGAGAGCTCGAGCTGCTTGTGCTCGCCGCGGAAGGCCAGGCGGACGCCCTTGCTCTCCTCGTTGGTCAGGAGCGCTGCGCGCCGGACGGCGCTGTGCAGCATGTCCTTGTCGAAGGTCGCCTTCACGCTCTGGTCGCTGGGGATGGCTTCCTCGTACGGCGGGAACTGGCCGTCGACCAGCGAGCTGCTGAGCACGGCCCGCGGCGCGTCGTCGTCGCCCCCGCCCAGCGCGAACAGGGCCTTCTGGTCGCCGATGGCGACGGTCACCGTCTCGTCCTCGCTATCGACCAGGCGCTGCAGCAGCGAGAGGGCCTTGGTGGGCACGATGCACGAGACGTCCGGGTCGTCCTTGCTGGCGCCGGGCACGGTGCCCTTGGCCATCGCCAGGCGGCGGCCGTCGGTCGCGACCATCTCGAGCGTCTTGCCCTTGCGCCGAACGAGCACGCCGTTGATGGCGTAGCGCGTCGTCTCGCGCGCCGTGGCGAAGAGCGTCATGCCGATCATGTCGCCCAGCGAGTCGCTGGGGAAGTCGAAGCGAGACTTGAGGCCCTCGGCCCCGAAGTCGCTGCGGTCGGCCACGCGCGGCAGGTCGCCCGGCTCGTAGCCCAGCAGCGTGTAGCTGGCGTCCTCGCCCTTGACGTGCAGCGTGCGCTCCTCGTTCTCGAGGGTCAGCGTGGGCTCGTGGTCCTCGGCGGCAACGATCTGCTTGAGCTTGTCGGCGGGCACGAGCGCCTCGCCGGGCTCCTGCACGTCGACGCGTGCGGTGCGCAGGCGCAGGCCGATCTCGCCGTCCGTCGCCGCCAGGGTCAGCTCGCCCGCGTCGCCCTCGCGCGTCGCCGTGAGCTTGACGCAGGTCAGCTGGGGCTTGGGCGTGCGCGAGGCCGCCACCGACGACACCACGTTCACCGCGTCCAACAAGGCGCCACGATCGCACACCACTCGCATGGAAGCCCACTCCTTGCAGCCCGCTTCCCGGGCCAATCGAAACACGCCCCCGTCTTCAGGGGCTCCTTATAGACAGCCACTGTAGCACGCCCGCGAACCCCTCTACCATCGCCCATGACCCCGAGAACCACCGCAGAGCGGCCCTCGTGATCGGCCCCGGTTGGGCCGGAGATCCCCGGCCCGCACGCACCCATGCTCGGGCCGCCCGCAAGCGCCGCGTCGCCGTGGTCACGGGTTCTCGTGCAGACTTTGGCTTGCTCAAGCCGGTGATGGCGGCCGTCGACGCCCATGCCGAGCTCGAGCTGCTCGTCATCGCCGCGGGGGCCCACCTCATCCCCCCGGCCGACAGCTTCCGCGACGTCAAGGCCGCCTTCCCCATCGCCGACAGCGTGCCCATGCAGAAGCCCGGCCGGACGACGCGCCCCGACGACGCCGAAGCGCTCGGCACGGGCATCAGCCGGCTGACGCGCAGCTTCCGGGCGCTCGAGCCAGACTGGGTCGTCGTGCTGGGTGACCGCGTCGAGGCTTTTGCCGCCGCGAGCGTCGCGAGCGTCGGTGGATGGGCCCTGGCGCACCTGCACGGCGGAGACCGGGCCGAGGGCGTGGCCGACGAATCGATGCGGCATGCCATCAGCAAGCTGGCCAACCTGCACCTGGCCGCGACGCAGGCCTCGGCCGACCGGCTCGTGCGCATGGGTGAGAAGCCCGAGCACGTGCACGTCGTCGGCTCGCCCGCCATCGACGACCTCGAAGCAATCAATCCCATGTCTACCGAGGGGTTCGAGGCCCTGGGCGCGCCCAGGGCGCTCGTGCTGCTGCACCCCACCGGCCGGGCCGTCGAGGCCGAAGAGCACGTGACCGCGACGCTGCTCGATGCGCTCTCAGCACTCAGCATCACGCCGCTCGCGCTCGCGCCCAACCACGACCCCGGCCGCGCCGGCGTGCTGCGCACTTTGACCGATCGCCTGGGCCACCCGCACCCGCACATGCGCCGCGAGCAGTTCGTGGGCTTGCTCAAGACGCTCGCGGCCAACGGTGGCGTGCTCGTTGGCAACTCGTCGGCCGGCCTGATCGAGGCCCCCGCGCTCGGGTGCCGCGTGGTCGATATCGGACCGCGGCAGCACGGTCGCGAGCGGCCGCCGGGCGTCCTGCACGCCGACGACCAATCCAGGGCATCCATCGAGCGCGCCATCCTCGATGCGCTCGCGGCGCCGCCCTGCGACCGCGCGGCCCATCCCTACGGCGATGGCCGCGCGGGCGAGCGGTCGGCGGGCCTGCTCGCCTCGGTAGATCCGAATAACCGCGGCCTGCTGGCCAAGCTCAACGCCTACTGAGCCCACTCGGGACTTTTTTTGCTCCCGATCGGCACGACCATCAAAGTCTCCTCTGCAACGGGTCGATCTCCTGGGAAGCCGACCGAAGGAACCCAACCGGCAGGAGATCAGGCCATGAGCACCGGCACGCAGGAACGAGAGCAGACCGTCAACGTCGCGATCCGCGAGATCAGCCACATCGCCACCCTCCCCGAGGTCACCCTCAAGATCGTCGAGCTCGTCGAAGATCCGTCCTCGACCGCGCAAGACCTGCACAACGTCATCTCGAACGATCCGGCGCTCTCCAGCCGCATCCTCAAGGTCGTCAACTCGTCGTTCTACGGCTTGCCCGGCCAGATCGGCTCGATCAACCGCGCGATCGTCATGCTGGGCCTCAACGCGGTGAAGAACATCGCCATCGCCGCCAGCCTGGCCAAGCTCTTCCGCGGCGGCGACCTCAGCCACGGCTTCAGCGCCAAGGCCGTGTGGGAACACGCTGTGGCCACCGGCGCCGTGACCAAGATGGTCGCCGATGCCGCGAAGGTCGGCATGGCCGACGAAGCCTTCCTCGCCGGCCTGATGCACAACATCGGCCTCATGGTCGAGATGCAGTTCGATCGCAACAAGCTCATCGAGGTCGTGCAGACGCTGGGCGTCGACGGCAACGGCGTGCCCATCAACGCCATGACCGACGTCGAGGCCCAGATCTTCGGCGCCGACCACCAGGACTTCGGCAAGGGCCTCTGCGAGAAGTGGAAGTTCCCAAGCAACTTCGCGATGGTCACCGGCTACCACCACGACCCCATGAAGGCGCCCGCCGACAACCGCCGCCTCCCGGCGATGGTCTACGTCGCCACGCGCCTGGTGGGCGAGATCGAGGGCCAGTTCCGCCTCGACCTGCCGAGCCTGGACATCGACCCGGCCGTCCTCGAAATCCTGGGCCTGAGCGACACCGCTTTGGCCAGCCTGCGTGAGCGGACCGCCGAGGAGATCTCGGCCGCCGCCGGCCTGCTCGGCTGAGCATTCGGGGTTCTACCGGGTTATTTCTACCCAAAGTTCTTACAAGCTGGGCCCTTTTGGGCCCTTTTTGTTTGGTTCGTGCTGGAAAGACCGAACGCGAATATCGATTTCGTTTCCTGAATTGGCGGGAAGGCTGGCGTGAGATTGCCTAAATTCCCGATTACAGCATTCAAGCAGGAAATTTCGGCGCGGACCACCCGGCCCGCGCCTGCAACAAGCTCTCTCTTTCTCCCTCCGGGCGGTCGCACATACGTGTGCGGCCGCCTTTTTTTCGCAGGTTGTTCGGAGCAATCGGCACAGGCCCAACCGAACCGCCGCGGCTCGGTACACTTATCCGTCGGAGCCCTCCCCCGACGCCGCGGCAACTCCAAGGCCCCGCGGCACGAACAACTGGGTGCCCAGCGGCACGCGGCGGGGTCGCCGAGACGCGGGCACGGGGTGGACGGATGGGCCCGCATTCGGGCTCGGCGGTTGGGAAGGTTTCGGGGACATGAACATGCATACGAACGGCACTCGCACTCGACGCGCCCGGCGGGCGTTCTCGCTCATCGAGCTCCTGGTCACCATGGCGGTCATCGCGATCGTCATCGCGATCATCGTGCCCACGCTGGGCGGCGCTCGCAATACGGCCAAGGCGGCCGCCAGCCAGGCCCAGCTCACCGCCATCGGCGCCGCCTCGCAGCAGTTCTACACCGATAAGACCCGCCTGCCCGGCTACTTCACCGCCAGGCAGATGGGCGACAGGACCAACGAAGACCGCGGCTTCACCGGCATGCAGAACGTCATGCTCGACCTCGCGGGTGGATTCGCCACCGCTTCAAGCGATCCCACGAACATCGTGTCCGTCGGCCCGATCAGCGGCCAAGAGATCGACATCGACCTCACCCTCGTCGGCACGAAGGAAGCCGGCGGCGGCTACTACACGCCGGAAGACACCCGCTATATTCCGCAAGAAGTTGGTTCGGGGCTCGGCGTTCTGGAGACGACGGTCCAAGATCACCGGGAGCTGCGCTCCGTCGTCGATCCCTTCGGCACGCCGATCCTCGCGTGGCAGCAGGATGGCACGGCCATCCAGGACCTCGAAGAGATCGGCGACTTCTCCGCCTTCAACAGCAACGGCGAACCCGCTCGCTTCTACTGGGCGTCGAACGCCGGATTCCTGAAGACCGAGGAACTCGGCAAGCGCGGCAAGAACCCGACCTTCTCCGCTTCGACCGCCGCCCGGGAGCACAGCCTCATCGGCAATAGCGAGCCCGACCTGGCCATGCACCTGGCCGTGCTGCTGGGCTCGCCGACCATTCCCAACACGATCAACGGGGCCGTGCCTTCGAGCGCCCGCGGCAACCTGGTCTTCCATGCCGCCGGCATCGACGCGATGTACATGGGCTCGAAGGACAAGGGCGGTCGCGCCAGCGAGGTCGCGTTCTGGCAGAGCTTTTGGTCGGACATGCCCGATGGCACGCGCCTCACCGACAACGACGGCAAGGTCGAGTCCGTCGACCTGCTGGACCGCTTCGACGACCAGCTCGAGTCGATCGGCAACTGACCGATTTCGGCCCACGCGGCCAGATTGGCTTGACCCGGCGGCCTGTTCCTGTCAGGCTATGTCGGCGTGCAGCCCCTTCCTGATCACCCCGTCGCCCCCAGGCCCGGCCGCCGCCCCGCGCGAACGCGGGCTCTGGTCGCGCTCGCCGCGGGCCTCGCGGGCATGGTCGCGGCGCATGCGATCGGGCTGCAGCATCCCACGTTGCTGTTCTCCGCGGCCGTCGCCTGCTCGGGGCTGTCGCTCGCGCTGCGCGGCGTCGGCGGGCGGGTGCTGCTCGTGCTCGCCGTCGCGTGCATCGGCGCCGGGCGGATGGCCGCCGAGACCGCGCCGTCGGCCGACCACCTGCTGCACCGATTGAGCGCACTGCCCTACGACGATGCCGGCCGGCAGCGCGGGCTGGTGCGCCTGACGGCGGTCGTCACGGACGCGCCCATCAACCCCGACGTCGGCGTGCCCTCCTTCGAGCGCGGCGTGTTCCAGAGCGAGCGATCGGTGCTGCTGGGCAACGCAATCTCGATCGATACGGGCGATGGCGCGCTGCCCGCACGCGGCCGCGTGCGCGTCAGCGTGAGCGAGGGGCTGGACGCGGCGCCCGCGCTCGTTCCTGGCATGGCCATCGAGATCACCGGCTGGATCCGCCCGCCGACCGAACCGATGAACCCCGGCCCCGCCCGGCCGCCGCGCGAGCCGATCTGCACCATCGACACCGACGGCTGGGCGCTCGTTGCCGAGTCCGATCATGGCTCGTTGCTTGCGCCCCCCCGGCGTGCGCAGTACGCGTTGCAGGGTGGCGCGCGACGCGTGCTGCGGCTCGACGATGCCGAGAGCGCCGACCCCGCCAGCGCGCTGCTCGCCGCCCTGGTGCTTGGCCAGCGCGACCCGGGCTACGAAGAGGCGTACGACCCCTTCCGCCGCGTGGGGCTGGCGCACCTGTTGGCCATCTCGGGGCTGCACCTGGCGATCCTGGCCGCCGCGGCCGCGTGGGCGCTGCGCGCCATCGGCCCGGGCTGGCGCGTGGAAGCCATCGGCGTCGCGGTGGCCGTCGGGCTGCTGCTTGTCATCGTGCCCGCGCGCACGCCCATCGTGCGCGCGGGGGTCATGGTGCTGGCGCTGCTGGGCGCGCGCGCACTCGGGCGGCGCCACGACCCGCTGGCGGTCTTGGCATGGACGGCCCTGGGCATCGCGCTGTGGAACCCGTACCAGGTCTTCGACCTGGGCTACCAGCTCAGCTTCGGCCTCGTCGCCACGCTGCTCGCGCTCGCGCCACGCACGCATGCCGTGCTGTTCGAGCGGCGCGCCCCGATCCGCGGCGTCATCGAGAAGCCGCCGCCGAACTGGCGGCTGGGCGTGGACTACGGCGCGAACGCCGTGGGCCAGCTCTTCAGCGCTACGCTCTTGTGCTGGATCGTGAGCCTGCCGTGGATCGCCTGGCGTACGGGCCTGGTCGCGCCGCTCACCGTGCCCGCCACGATCGTCGCGACGCCGCTCATCGCCGTCCTGCTCATCGCCGCGTATGCATCGCTGCTGATCGGCACCATCGCGCCGCCGCTGGCCGAGCCGCTGTCGATCGTGCTGCACGCGCTTGCCGAGCTCAACCTCGCCGTCGTCGCGTGGTTCGACTCGCTGCCCTTCTCGAGCCTCGGGGCCCCCACCGTGAGCGCGGCGCTCGCCATCACCGCGACCCTCACACTGGCGGCGATCACCCACGCGGGCCGGCGGATCCGATGGAACCACTTGCTGGCGCTCCTCGTCGTCGCCGGCTGGGCAACCGTCGAGATCGTCCGCCCCTGGTCGCGCGAGGCCGTCGCGCTCCAGCTCGACACGCTGGCCATCGGCGACGGCACCGCCCACCTGCTGCTTTCGGGGGACGAGGCGTAGCTGTGGGACTGCGGCTCGCTCGGCCCCACCGCCGGCCGCATCGCCGTGCGCGCGGCCGAGGAGGTCCACGGCGGGCGCACCAGCGTCGCGGTGCTGACGCATGCCAACCTCGACCACGCCAATGGTCTGCCCCGCGCGATCGAACGGCTCGGCATCGCCACGATGTACACCACGCCGCAGGCGCTCGAGGCCGCCAATGGCGGCGGCGTGATGCGCGACGTCTTCGACGCCATCCGCGCGCAGGGCGTCGCCATCCAGACCGTGACCGCCGGCGACGCCCTGGCGCTCGGCGATGCCACCGGGCTCGTGCTCTGGCCGCCCGCCCACGAACGCTTCGACGACGCCAACAGCTCATCCATGGTCGTGCGGTGGGAGAGCCCGAGCGGGCACAGCATCCTGCTGACCGGCGACATCGGCGGCGCGGCCCTGGGCCGGCTCATCGACGAGACCGACCCCGAGCTACTCCGCGTCGACGTGCTCGAGCTTCCCCACCACGGGGCCGACGACGATGATGCGCGACGCCTCGTCGCGATGTCGCAGGCCCGCGTCGTGATCCAGTCGGCGGGCACCAAGCGCGTCCGCCGAGACCCATGGCGCGACTATCGCTCGCAGGGCCTCTGGCTCGTCACCGGCCGCGACGGCGCGATCCGTATCGGCTCGGGCGACGCGCTCGCGGCGTCGACGACGCGCCGGGGCGAACTGCTCGGCAACTAGTCGACGATGCGCACGGTCTTGCGGACGTCGACGCGCCTCCGCCACACGGCGCCGGTCATCGGCGAGCCGTGGGGAACGATGGCGATCCAGCCCGTCCCGCGGAGCTCGACCTCGTCCGCGGCGATGCCCGTGGCATCGACCCGCCCAACGGGGCCGTTGCTCGAGTACGTCTGCTCGTCCCGCGGCGCGCCGCGGGTGCGCTGGTTGGTCGTGTTCATCGAGACGCCCGCGATGGGGCCCCGTGGATCGTGCACCATGTCCGCGGGCACCCCGTCCACCGTGAGCGACTCGGGCTGGAACCACACCCGGAGCACTGCAGGGCTCGGCACGCTGATGTTGCCGCGGTGGTCGGCCCCGAAGCCGAAGCGGAACGAGCCACCCTCGCGGCGGCTCACGACCGCGGGCGCTGCCAGCCACGCGTCGAGCATGCCCGCGTAGTACCGCTCGATGGCGTTGGCGGGCACGCGTCCGGCGAGCGCCGTCACGTCGAGCCAGCCCTCGGCCTCGCTGGCCATGTAGCCGTTGGCCTCGCGCTGGTCGAGCATGCCTCGGAAGAGCGCCTCGGTCTCTGCCGGCGTCAGCGTGCGTGTCAGCAGCTCGGCCCACTCGTGACGCGTGAAGCCCCGCGGCGCGGCAATGACCTCCTTCACCAGCGCTCCGGTCGGCAGGTAGGGCATGTACTTCGCCGAGCCTCGCGAGAGCAGACCGATGCTGGCGAACGACACGACGACGATCGCCGCCCCCGCCACGATCATGGGCACGATGACGCGGCGCGTGCCCTTGATGATGGACGTCGATGCACGCAGGTCCGCACCGCACTCGGGACACGCTTCATAGCCACCATCGGGCGCGCCGGCGAGGTCGTACTGGCACGCCCGGCAGCGGGGCTCCTCGCCACGCCGTACCACGGAGAGCCCCATGAGCACCATGCCGGTGACCATCAATCCCATGTGCGAATTCGAGATGATGCCGACCAGCACGCTGCCGCTCCGCCCGGTCGACAGGCCGGTGAACGCAACCATCCAGCCGACGACGAATGGGAAGGCCAGCATCGCCAGACCAATGCGGACCGGCGTTCGCGCGAGCGTGTTCAGGACCCGCTGCCGACCGGGCGTGTCCCGGTCGCTCGCGAGCCAGTGCTTGGCTACCGAGCACGCGTAGACCCAAAGCCCGAGGACGACGACGATCACGGGCCACGCCCACCGCCGACTGCCGCCGCCCACCCACGCCGCCGGCAGCGCCAGCCAGACGACGGCGCCGAGCATCAGCAGCAGCACCGGCCAGAGTGGCATCCTCGATCGGCGGGACATGCCCGGAGTCTAACCGACACGGGAGCCACGCCCTCCATATCCTTGTTGGTGACACAGACTCCGACCAAAGCAACCGCTGCCACCCGTCCGCCCCAAGCCGCGAGCGGCGACTGGACCATCGCCGACTCGACCGATCTCTATGGCATCGATCGCTGGGGCGCGGGCTACTTCGCCGCGGGCGAGGACGGCCGGATGCGCGTGACCCCCCGGGGGCCCGACGGCCCGAGCATCGACCTGGGCGAGGTGGTCGCGGGCCTGCGCGAGCGAGGGCTGTGGGCGCCGGTGCTGCTGCGCTTCAACGACGTGATGGACCACCGCATGGGCCGCCTCCGCGAGGCGTTCGACGCCGCGATCAAGGACGAGGGCTACCAGGGCAGCTATGAGGCCGTCTACCCCATCAAGGTCAACCAGCAGCGCAGCGTCTGCGAGCAGATCAAGCAGGCCGCGAACACCTACGGATTCGGACTCGAGGCCGGCAGCAAGCCCGAACTCCTCGCCGTCCTCGCCCTCACGGCCGACAGCCCGAACATCCCGATCGTCTGCAATGGCTTCAAGGACGAGGAGTACATCGAGACGGTCGTTCTGGCCAGCCGCATCCGCGAGCGCATCTACCCGATCGTCGAGCGGCCCAGCGACCTCGACCTGATCATCCGCATCGCACGCGAGCACGGCGTGACGCCCCGCATCGGCGTGCGCATCAAGCCCAGCGCCAAGGGCATGGGCCGCTGGCAGGGCTCGGCCGGCGAGGCGGCCAAGTTCGGCCTGACCGCCGCCCAGCTCATGGAAGCGCTCGACAAGCTGCGCGACGCAAGCATGCTCGAGTGCCTGCAGGTCGTGCACTTCCACATCGGAAGCCAGGTGTGCGACATCATCAGCTTCAAGGCGGCCATCACCGAGCTCGCGTGGACCTACGCCGAGCTGCGCCGCATGGGCGCGGGCGTCACGCACATCAACGTCGGCGGCGGGCTTGGCGTCGACTACGACGGCAGCCGCAGCGCCAGCGACAGCAGCGTGAACTACGACCTGCGCGAGTACGCCGCCGACATCGTGTACCGCATCAAGGTCGTCTGCGACGAGGCCGACCAGCCACACCCCAACATCTTCAGCGAGAGCGGTCGCGCCATGGTCGCCCACGGCAGCATGCTGGTCGTCGACGTCCTTGCCTCCAGCGGCCTGCCCGGCCCCGTCGACGTGCAGGTCGTGCGTACGCAGCTCGACGCGATGGACGACGCGCCGCGCCCGGTCGTCGACCTGCTCAACACCTACGAGGCGATGGAAGGAGGCCGCATCGGCGAGCTGTGCCACGATGCGCTCGCCGCACGCGACGAGGCCATCGCACTGTTCCAGTACGGCCGCCTGAGCCTTGACATGCGCGCCACCGCCGAGCGGCTGTTCAAGTCCATCGCCGCCGGCCTGTTGGTCAGGCCCGACGCCGTCGACGACGACGAGATCCTGGTCGAGGACGTGCGCCCGCTGGCCGGCGTGGTGCGCGAGACGTTCTTCTGCAACTTCAGCCTGTTCCAGTCGATGCCCGACGCGTGGGCCATCGACCAGCTCTTCCCCGTCGCGCCCATCCGCAGGCTCAACGAGCGGCCGACGCGCCGCGGCATCCTGGCCGACATGACCTGCGACAGCGACGGCGCCATCAAGCGCTTCCCCGCGACCGACGGCGGCCCCTACGACGACGCCCTGCTGCTGCACGACATCAAGGACGACGAGCACTACGAGGTCGGCATCTTCCTCGTCGGCGCCTACCAGGAAGTTCTGGGAGACCTGCACAACCTCTTCGGCGATACCCATGCCGTGCACATCGAGCTCGACGACGATCGCGGCTCGTGGGCCATCGCCGAGGTGGTCGAGGGTGACACCGTCAAGGAAGTGCTGGGCTACCTGCAGTACGACGACAACGAGCTCCGCCGGGCCATGCGCAAGGACGTGGAGAAGGCCGTGCGCACGGGCACGCTCACCGTCGCCGACGGCGCCGCCCTCATGCGTTACTACGAGAACGGCCTAGCCGGCTACACGTATCTCGAATAGGAGCCGCTCGAAAAGGAGCCCCGAAGAGCCGTGCGAGAGCGAGAGCTGCTCCAACGCATCGCCAGCCGTTCGGCCGACCTGCCCGCCAGCTTCGGCCGCGTGCTCGTCGGCCCGGGCGACGACTGCGCCGTCATCGCGGCCGACCCACACCCGCTGCTGCTGACGACCGACCACCTAGTGCAGCACCGCCACTTCGACGACGACCTGCCGCTCGAGCTCGTCGCGCGGAAGGCGATGCTGCGCTCGGTCAGCGACATCGCCGCCATGGCCGGTGCGCCGGCCTGGGCGCTCGCGACGGCCCTGCTGCCCGTCGGCTATGCGCACGCAGACGAGCTGTTCGACCACATGGCCCGGTTTGCGCGTGAGTTCGGTTGCCCCCTGGTGGGCGGCGACATCGCCAGCCTGCCGCCCGAGAGCAACGGCCCGATCTCCCTCACCGTCACCGTCGGCGGCCACGCGGCGCGACCCGTCCTGCGGAGCGGCGTACGCGCGGGCGACGCCGTGTACGCCACCGGCGTGCTCGGTGGCTCACTGCGCAACCAGCGACACGCCAAGGCCGAGCCCCGCGTCGCGCTCGCGCAACACGTAGCCGGACACCTCACCGCCATGATCGACCTCTCCGACGGCCTGGGCATCGACGCCGCGCGCATCGCGAGAGCCTCGAACGTCCGCCTCGAGCTCGATGCGGATGCAATCCCCGTGCATCCAGACGCCGACGGCCTCGAAGCCGCACTCGGCGACGGCGAGGACTACGAGCTGCTCTTCACGGCTCCCGAGGACGCACCCATCCCAGCCGAATTCGAGGGCACGCCCATCACGCGCATCGGCCGCGCCGTCTCGGGTGAGCCGGCCGCGATCCTGGTCATGCCCGACGGCTCCCGTCGCGACGTCTCGGCCCAAGGATTCGAGCATGGCTGAGCACGCGCTCGAGACCAACTCGCCCCAAGAGACCGAGGCCTGGGCGGCCGCGTTCGCGGCGACCCTCGCCGCCGGCGACCTGCTCGCGCTCGAGGGCGACTTGGGGGCGGGCAAGACCACGCTCGTGCGCGGCCTGGCCAAGGGCCTGGGCATCGACCCCGGGCTCGTCTCGAGCCCGACCTTCGCGCTCATGAACGAGTACGAGGGAGGGCGGCTCACGCTCGTGCACATCGACGCCTACCGCATGACCGGGCCCGAAGAGCTCGCCGGCCTGGGCTGGGATCGCCTGCTCGAAGATCCCTCGGTCGTCATCGCCTTGGAGTGGCCAAGCCGCGTCGAGGGCTCGCTGCCGCCCCATCGAACCACGACGATCGCTCTGGAGCACGTTGGTGACGGCGAGCGATCCATCACCGTGACGCCCAAGCGCGGCTGGGCGACCTGCCCGACCACCGGAAGGCGTGTGCCACCCGACAGCCCCACCTGGCCCTTCGTCGACGAGCGGGCCCAGCTGGCGGACCTCCACGGCTGGTTCGCCGGCAAGCACACGATCAGCCGCCCGGTCGATCCCGAACGCGACGACCTTTCGGATATCCCCCACGCGCCCGGCGACGAGGCCGAGCCTCGGTCGTAAGCACGCGGACCTTCCCGAAGCGCCCACGGGCCTGGTCCGCAAGCTCACGCTCGCGGCTCGGAAAGAACCGCCGTACCCTCCCCGAATGCTCGCAACCCTCCATCTGCTCGCCCAGACCGACGCCCCGACCGCGAGCGCGTGGTCGCTCTTCGTCCAGTCGATCGACGTCTTCACGCTCATCCTGGTCGTCGGTTCCGTCGCGGGCGTAGCCCTGCTCGTGCAGTGCGTGCTCGAGATCCGCCGTGACAACCTCCTGCCCGAGAGCGAGGTCGGGCGGCTCGACACGCTGACGGCATCGGGCCCACGATCCGAACTCGTCAGCTACCTCCGGACGCGCACCTCGTTCCCCGCCCTGGTGCTCAAGAGCATGCTGAGCGCCGAAGACGCCGCGGGCCAGGCCAACCTCAGCAGCGCCGCCGCGCGGGAGGCCGCCCAGCTCGAGGCGGACGCCCAGTGCGCCCGCTGGTTGCGGCGCATCGAGCCGCTGGCGACCATCGGCAACCTGGCGCCGCTTGTCGGCCTGGCCGGCACGGTCTGGGGCATGATCCTCGCGTTCACCACCATCGGGGCCGAGGGCGGCGCCGCCGGTCCGGCCCAGCTTTCGCTGGGCATCAGCAAGGCGCTGTTCCACACGCTGCTGGGCCTGTGCCTGGCCGTCCCCGCGCTCGTTGCATACAGCATCCTCCGCGCGCGCGTCGACCGGCTGTGCGATCGGGCCACGAGCGTCACCACGCCGCTGGTCGAGCGCGTCGCCCGGCGAATCGGCGAAAACGACCAACCCCACGGATCCGACGCATGAGGCGCCGCCGGCACAGCAGCAACGGCGCCGGGCACCCGAACCTCACGCCCATGATCGACGTGGTCATGTGCCTGATCGTCTTCTACCTGCTCGTGGGCCAGCTCGCCAGCGACCAGCGCAGCGACCTCACGCTGCCGCGCTCGGGCACGGGCGACGAGGCCCAGGAAGCTCAGGCCGCGTTCGTGAACGTCCGCCTCGACGACGACCGCCTCGCGCTCGACGTCGACGGCGCGCCGGTGCCCCTAGCACAGCTCGGCCGCACGGTGCGCGCCGCGCCGTCGGTCCACCTACGCGCCGATGCGGCGCTGCCCTACGAGCGTCTCTCGCCCGTGCTTGGCGAGCTGCGCCGCGCAGGCGTGCGGTCCGTGCGCGTCGCGACCGAGCAGACCACCATCACACCCTTTGCCGGTGGGTCCTGACCCATGCGACGCGCACGAGACCCCAAGCACGTCTACGGTCCAAACCTCGCGCCCATGGTCGACGTGGTGCTCGTCATCCTCATCTTCTTCATGGCGTCCATCGTGTTCGTCGGGCCCGAGTGGTTCCTGCCTGCGGCCATCCCCGGCCAGCGCACCCAGGCCGAGCAAGCAACGCCCGACCCCTTCGCACTGCCCGACCCGACGCTGAACGTGCGCGTCTCGCTCGTCGACGGCGCACCCGTGGTCTCGGGCCTGGGCGCAGGACGGGTCTCGCTGGACGACTTCGAGCCCCACGCGCGCACGCAGCTTACCGGGCTCGATCCCTCGGCCATCAAGGTCCGCCTGGGAGCCGAGGCCGGCGTTGTGTGGCAGCACGTCGTCACGGCCCAAGACGTGCTCACGCGCGTTGGCGTGCGCCAGATCGCGCTGGATACCCCGTCTCGCTGACGGTGCCCCGCTCGGCGAACATCCTGGTACGAGTGTTGCTATTGGGCACCGCACTTCCGCCCGGGCACGCCTCGGTCGGCCGTCGCAGAATCGGCGAACCCAGTTCGGGCCAGAGGTGGCCCGTTCAGGCTCTCGAGAGCCCCAGACGGCGGTTCGAAGAGGAGAGAAGATGATCAATCACGCACCAGCCCCGACGCGGACCGCCGCGTTGTTCGTGGCGCTCGTCCTTGCCGGCAGCACTACCAGCGCCCAATCCACCGAATGGCAGTTCATCCCAACCACCAGCCCCTATCCGCAGAACATCCCGCAAGGCAGCGACGCGCCCGCCAACGACGAGGTGTGGATCGTGGGCAATAGCTTCTTCTTCGATCCCTTCCCGATCTCTTTCGACTTCACCTTCGCCATGCGATTCGACGGAACGCAATGGAACTTCGTTGAAACACCCGAGATCCGGGGGTCATCGCTCTACGGCGTCATGAAGATGCCCGACGGCGAGGTCTGGGTCGTCGGCGCGTATGAGCCGTCCGGTCCTTCGAGCCAGACGCTCTTCCTCCGCTACGACGGCGACTCTTGGACCCTTGACGACAGCCCCACCCGCCGCGGCGGGTCGATCTTTCAGGCCATCGGTCGCGCGGGCGACGACGTCTGGGCCGTCGGCGGGCAGACGACCCTCGAGCCGCCGCCCTCGGCTACCGGTCAGCCGCTTGCCGCGCGATGGGAAGGCGACCGATGGGTGCGCTATGAGGCCGAGGCCCTCGGCACGGGCGGGCGCGCCATCAACAGCTTCCGCGCCATTAGCGGCGCCACCGAAGACGACGCCTGGGCCGTGGGTCAAGGAGAGCAGACCGGCACCGCCGGTTTTCCGCCTACGGCGTTCCTGAATCATTGGAACGGTGACAGATGGGAACTGGTCGACATCGGCCTGCGCGACTTTGGCTTTCTCGGCGACGTCATCGCCCTGGCGTCCGACGACGTCTGGGCCGTTGGCTCGCGGTTCCACGACGACATCGGCACACAGCCGCTCATCATCCACTTCGACGGCAGCGCTTGGGCAGTCGTCGACACGCCCGTCATCCCCGGCGGCCGGGCCGAGCTACGCGCCATCGCCGCCCGCTCGCCCACGGAGATCTACGCCTCAGGCACCGACGCCGACGCCGACGGCACGCCGCGGGCGCTCATCCTCAAGTACGACGGCAGTGCATGGACGCGCATGGACGTACCGACGCCGCCCGACGGCAGCGATCAGTGGTTCCGAACCATGTCGGTCACGCCCAGCGGCGACGTGTGGGCCATGGGGCAGTACTACCGCCCCGACGAGCAGGCAATCCATGTCACAACGCAACGCCTGGGCGGCAGCGCTCCTTGCCGCGCCGACCTCGACGGCGATGGCGAGCTCACCATCTTCGACTTCCTCGAGTTCCAGAACCGCTTCGACGCGGGCGATCCAACCGCCGACTTCGACGGCGACGGCGAGCTGACGATCTTCGACTTCCTGGCGTTCCAGAACGCCTTCGACGCGGGCTGCGCTTAGGTCCCCGCCAGCACCGCCGTCGCCACGCCGAGGTAGATCAGGATGCCGCTGATGTCCATCAGCGTCGCCACCAATGGGCTGCTGATCGTGGCCGGGTCGAGCTTGAGCTTCTCGAGCACCAGCGGCAGGAGCCCGCCCAGCAGCGCCGCCCACGTCACGATGCCCACGACGGCGAGCCCGACCGCGACGCCCACCCGCAGCGGCTCGTCCGTGCTTGCCAGGCCCACGGCGTCGACCAGCAGCACGATGCCCACGCCCATGACGCCCAGCGCCAGCCCGAGAATGGCGCCCGTGACGAGCTCCTTGCGCGCCACGCGCCGCCAGTCGCGGGGCGCGACCTCCCGCAGCGAGACCGCGCGGATGAGCAGGCTGGAAGCCTGCGTCCCGGTGTTGCCGCCGCACGAGATCATCAGCGGCACGAGCATCGCCAGGATCAGGTGCGTCTCGAGTGCCCCCTCGAAGCGCCCGAGGATCGCGATGGTGACCACCTGCACGACGAACAGGATCGCAAGCGCGATGCCACGCTTGCGCAGCATCGACAGCAGCGTCGTCTTGATGTACGGATCGTCGAGTGCTTCGAGACCGCCCAACAGGTGGATGTCCTCGGTGGCCTCTTCCTCGACCACGTCGGCCACGTCGTCGATCGTTACGATCCCCAGCAGCACGCCCCTGCTGTCGACCACGGGCAGCACCGTGCGGTCGTAATCGAGCATGGCGCGGACGGCGTGCTCCTGGTCGTCGTGGGCGCTCAGCGCCTGGTACGCGTCGTCCATGACGTCGCGAACCGTTTTGCCAGGCTCGGCTAGCAGGATCGAGCGGATGTGCAGGTCGTCGATCAGCACGCCCCGCGCGTCGATCACGTACACCCAGTGCACCGTCTCGGCGTCGCGCCCGTACCGGCGGATGTGCTCGAGCGCCTGCTCGATCGTCCAGTCCGGACGCAATCGCACGTAGTCGGGCGTCATGAGTCGGCCCACGGAGTCTTCCGGGTACCCCAGGATCTGCTGGGTGATCGTGCGATCCTCGGGCCGAAGCTGGTTGATCAGCCGCGTGGCCGCGTCGGTGGGCATCTCGTCGAGCAGCGCGGCACGGTCGTCGGGGTCCATCGCCTGGAGCATGGTGCGGGCCGACCGATCGCCCAGTGCCTCGATGATCGCCTGCTGCCGATCGCTCGTGAGATCGGCGAACGACTCGCCGGCCAGCTCCCGCGGCAGCAGCCGGAAGGCCACTGCCGCCTCGGCCGGCTCCAGCACGTCGAGCACGGCCGCCACGTCGAAGGGCGGCAACGGCGCCAGGGCCTCGCGCAGCTCTCGGTAGCGCTTGGCCTCGATCAGTTCCCGGACCTCGACGTTGAGCAGCTCGGCGGTGGGGTTCATCGCCGCAATGGGAGCCCGGGCGGATGCGGATAGCAAGCCGGCGAAAATGCACGGTGTGTGGGTGTGTCAATTGTCTATCAATTTGATTGACAGTGATAGTTGACCGATACATATCGAGAGTCTATCAATATCAGTCAAATTGATAGATACTTGATATGCGTATACCCAGACAACCACCAGACTACATGGATGCCCTACGAACTCGACCTGACGAGTTCTTCCGTGCCAGTGAAACGGACGCCTATAGCGAGTTGGTTGCCGTAATCGAGTCCAAGTACTACCCGTGGGACAGGATCCGGTTTATCGCGAACCAGCGAGGGGTCGATGCGAAGCTGCTTTGGGCGATGGTGAAATTTGGCCGTAACAGCCGGGCCAAGCGGCTTCCGCTGCAAGGGCCAACCGGCCA
Organism: Phycisphaerales bacterium; assembly: GCA_040217175.1. Lineage (NCBI taxonomy): Bacteria > Pseudomonadati > Planctomycetota > Phycisphaerae > Phycisphaerales > Phycisphaerales bacterium. The sequence goes on from JAVJNT010000002.1 coordinate 1,065,353, forward strand.
ATCAATGACCTACAACGTGGCGGACATCGTGCTCGAAGAGTTGATGCACATCGACCAGCAACTCGCCGGTAGGTTGGCGGCCGAGGACGAGCAGCCGTTGAGTGCGACACATCGCGAAAGGTTCATCATCAACGCTCTACGCGAAGAGGCGATCGCGTCCAGCATGCTCGAAGGAGCCGCCACAACCAGAAGAGACGCCAAGAAAATGCTCGACCAGAAGCGGCTGCCGCGAACGCGGGGTGAGCAAATGGTGTTCAACAACTACAAAGCCATCGCGTTCATCCGCGACAACAGAGATGTACCGCTGAGCCAGGAATTCCTGCTTGAGATCCAGAAGATCATCACAGAGGGAACACTCGACGACCCTGGGGAAGCGGGTCGACTCCGAACGACTGGCGAATCTGTGCAAGTTGTCGATCATGACGACCAAATCTTGCACGATCCACCACGAGCCACGGAGCTTCCCCAGCGCCTGAAACACCTGTGTGATTTCGCCAATGCAGACGATGGGCCGTTCCTGCATCCGGTGTTGCGCGCCAGCGCGCTGCACTTTCAGATCGGCTTTGATCATCCGTTTTGCGACGGAAACGGTCGGACGGCTCGTGCTGTGTTTTATTGGTCCATGCTTCGCGCTGGATACTGGCTCTTCGAGTACCTGCCGATTTCACGATTTATCTACGCCGGACCCGCCCGATACGGAAGAGCATTCTTGTACACTGAGGTCGAAGACTTCGATCTGACGCACTTTTTCGTTTACAAGGCTCGCCTCCTACGTCAGGCGCGCCAAGATCTGCGTGCATACATCGCACGAAAGCAAAGCGAAGCTTCGCTCGCGCGCCGAGTATTGGAGCATGACGGCCGGCTAAACCACCGGCAGCGATCGCTGATCTTGAGGATCTCGAGGAATCCCGATCAGATGATCACGATCGCTGGCCACAAAGGACGCCAGAAAGTCGCGTACGGCACCGCTCGATCGGATTTGCTGGAATTGGCGGAATGGGGCTACCTCGTGAAACACCAGCAGGGCAACCGCTTCGAGTTCACCGCCGGCCCCAATCTCAAGGACGCCAAGCCACCCGCCCCCTGAAACACCCACTACCCTCTGGGCCTATCCTCTCCGCCCACGCATCCGCCGCGTGGTGGCGTGCGGATCGGCCCCGTGCCGAGGTTCCCCGTCGGGAGCCGAATCGTGGTATCATCCGGGCCTGAGGGCTACCCCGAATGGGGCCCGATCGGTTCTGCCCCGTCCCAACGCTGGAGCGACGCGTCATGGCCAAGCTGTTCTACTCGATGGAAGAGACCTGCCAGAAGCTCAACAAGAGCGAGGAAGAGGTCCTGGAGCTCGTCGAATCCAACCGACTGAGCAAGTTCGTCGACGGTGACAAGCTCATCTTCAAGGTCGACCAGGTCGACATGCTCGCTGACGGCGACGGAGAAGACGACGACCTGCCGGGCTTCGCCGACGATTCGGGCATCGGGCTCGAGGCCGACGACTCGGCCATCGGCTTTGCCGACGACGACGCCCCGGCCGTCGAGGAGCCCAAGGAGCAGACCGGCATCAGCATCTTCGACGCCGACGAGGTCGAAGAGGCCGACGCCGCCGCCCAGACCCAGATCACCAGCGCCCCCAGCTTCGGGATGGAGACCGCCGCCGACCCCGCGGCCTCGGGCAGCGGCCTGCTCGACATGACCCGCGAGGCCGACGACACGTCGCTGGGCGCCGACCTGCTGAGCGACTTCGACATGGACGGCGAGGGCTCGACCGTGGGCGAGAACGTCGACGCCGGCGGCGGTGCGCTCTTCGAAGAGGCCGGCACCACCGCCAGCCAGCCGGCCGCGGTCGTCTACGCCGAAGAAACCCTCGACCCCGGCCCCTCGATGGCCACGATGTTTGCCTGCTTCGGGCTGTTCCTCGTGCTGGCCTTCGCCTTCGCGATGATCGTTTCGATCACCACCGGCGCGGGCGTCATGATGGACCTCGTCGGCGGGCTGACCATCCCGATCCTGGCCGGCGCCATGGCGGGCGTGGTCGTCGTGCTGGCCATCATCGGCTACCTCGTCGGCAAGATGACCAGCTGAGCAGCCGCTCGCTCCGACGAATCCTGCCCCGATCGATCGATGCGGCTCCCGATGGGAGCCGTTTTCTTTTGCGCCAGACCCTGTCGGAACCGCTGTGGACAACCTGTTACTGGCGCTCGCCGGGCGTCGACCGCCGCAGCCCCGGGCCCGGCCAGCCGAGCGGCACGCGCGATACCCACGCGTGCCGAGCGCGATGCGACAGGCAACCGCCCACTCCTCCGAGCCCGTAAGTACCTGGAAAGGCAGCCACTTGCACGACGTAGGCCGTCACTCATCCACAAGCCGACATGCGTAACGATTACGACGACTGGTTCTTATATAGAGTGGGTAGAAAGAGAGGGGGCCATCGGCCCGCCCGCCCGGGCCCTGGCCATTGTGGACAACTCGTTGGTCGATTGGGGACGCTGGCAGGCGTCGCACCAGACCGTCGTCCGCTGGGCCAGCAGACCGCTGGCCAGCACCCGCCCGCACGTCCGGCAGGGCTCGCCCGCCCGCCCATACACCGCGTGCTGGAGCTGGAACGCCCCGGCCTGCCCCTCGGCCCCGCGATAGTCCCGCAGCGTCGAGCCGCCCGCCCGGACGGCCCGCGCGAGCAGCGCCGCCAGTTCACGCCCGAGCCGGACCAGCCGGCCTGCCTCGACGTCGCAGGCCAGTTCGCCGGGGTGGATCCCGGCGCGGTGCAGCGACTCGTCGGCATAGATGTTGCCCACGCCCGCAAGCAATCTCTGGTCGAGCAGCGCTGCCTTCATGGGCCGCCGAGCCTTGGCAAGGATGGCCGGCAGCGCCTCGGGCTCAAGCGTCAGGGCGTCGGGGCCCAGGCCCTGCCACGGCGGGAGGTCGCCGCGCGAGGGCGCGAGCCACAGGCCGCCGAAGCGACGAGGATCCCGGAATACCAGCCGCGAGCCGTCACCGAGCCGCCAGGTGGCGTGCACGTGGTCGGTCGGCAGCCGACCGCCGGCCGGGGCCCAGAGCAGCTGCCCGGTCATGCCGAGGTGGACCCCGAGTGCGCGACCATCTTCGCCGATGACGGCCAGCAGCTTGCCTCGCCGGTCGATCCGGACGACCCGAACCCCCTCGAGCATCTGGGTCGATCGAAGGCGACTCGGGCGCGCCGGCGTGCGCTGCCGGGCGAACCCGCCGGGCGGGTCGTTGGGACCGACGGCCACGTCTCGGCGGTGCAGGGTGGCCCGGACGACGGATCGGCCCAGCAGCCTGGGCTCGAGCGTGCGGCGCAGGTGTTCGACCTCGGGCAACTCGGGCACGGCCCAAGCGTATCAGCCGGCGGCCGCGCCCCGCACGCGGTCGGGCCGAGCCGGGGGGTGTACCCTCGCCTGCAATCGCCGCCCCGACGCCGTGGCGGCCCGAAGGAACGCTCCGATGGAACGTCAGGCATTCGAAGCCATGGCCCTGGAACACCTCGATTCGGTGTACCGCCTGGCGTACCACCTGACGCGGAACCCCGAGCGAGCCGACGAGCTGGTCCAGAACGTGTACCTGCGGGCCCTCAAGAGCGAGACGTGGGAGAAGTTCGAGGAGCGCGGCGGCGGCATGCGGGCCTGGCTCTTCACGATCGCCCACAACGCCTTCTACTCGGACCTCAAGAAGCAGGGCCGCCGCCCGACTCCGGTGGGTGAGTTCTTCGAGGAGTCGGACGGCGAGCTGACCCCCGGCGAGGCCGCCCCCGCCTGGGACCTTGCCAGCTTCGACTGGGAGCAGGTCGACGAATCGCTCAAGGCGGCGATCGAGCAGCTCAAGCCGGAGTTTCGCGAGATCCTGCTGCTCTGGGGGGTCGAGAACCTGAAGTACCGCGAGATCGCCGAAATCCTGGAAGTCCCTATCGGTACCGTGATGTCTCGATTGCATCGTGCCCGCAAGCTCGTGGCAGAGGCACTGGCGTCCGATCCATCTGTGGCAGAAAGACTTGGAATTGATCGCTTGTCCGGGGATGAATCCCGCAGCGACGACAGTTAGGAAACCCGAGCGGCCGATTTCAGTCATCTCATTGGGCGATTCCCGTACTGGCTCTTCGCCCCCCGACAGGCCGCTCCGTTCAAGCCCGCCGTCCGCGAATCCCGGCCTGCCCTTGGAGCGGTTTTTTGGAGCGTCACCGATGAGCCACGAGCCTCAACAGAGCCACGACAGCAACGAGCCCAACGACCGCGTGCTCGGCTCGCTGGATCGAGCGACGCTGGACCGCCTGGTCCGACTGGCTGCCGACGACGAGCTGTCGGCCGACGAGGCCACCGCGTACGCAAAGGCCCGGGCCGACCGCCCCGAGCTCGCGAAGCAGGAAGCGGCCGAACGCAGCCTGCGTGCTGCCGTCGATCGCTGCATGTGCGAAGGCTGCGAGTGCCCCGATGCGCTGCGGAGCCGCATCGTCTCGATGACGAGCGACATCCGCGTAGAGGCGAGTGGCAACCCCGCGCTCAAGATCGACCCCAGCACCGCCGACCCCGCCGAGGCGCCGGCGGTTCGGTTTCCGACGTGGCAACGATTCGCGGCGCTGGCCGCCTCGATCGTGATCATCGTGGCGGTGTCGGCGTACTTCCGCGGCAACGCACCGACGCAGCCCATCAGCGGCAGCGTCGCGCAGGCGGGGGAGGTGCCCACCGGCCTGCAGCTTGCCAGCTTCATGAACAAGGAGCACTCGCGCTGCGCGAGCCACCCGAAGAGCATCGAGAAGTTCACCGAGGTCGACCTCCAGACCGTTCCCGAGGCCTTCCGCGAGATCTTGGGTGACAAGTTCGACGCCGACGAGATGTCGATCGACGGGGCAAGGTTCGTTGCCGCCGGCAGGTGCCGGGTTCCCGGCAGGGGCCCGTCCATGCACGCCGTGTTCCTGACGACCAACCCGCAGGGCGAGCCGGTCGAAGTCAGCCTCTACATCCAGCGCTGCAAGGACAAGCGGTTCGAGGCCGGCAAGGCCTACGCCATCGGCTCGGAGTCGACCGATGCGGCGAGCGTCATCGGCTGGCGGCACGGCGGGCTCGTGTACTACATGGTCACCACGTCGCCCGAGACGACCCGCAGCCTGGCGTCGAAGCTGAAGGCCCCGGCCATCGCCGGCGCGATCTGACCTCAATCAACCGATCAAGTCTGCATGCTTGAAGCGAGCGGGCTGCGGGCGTCGAACCCCAGCCCGCGCTCGACCGTGCGCGCCAAGCGCAGCATGCCCGCCTCGTCGAACGGCCGCCCGACGAGCTGCACGCCGATGGGCAGTCGCACGCCGTCGACCTCGACGAGATCCGCCGGCACGCTGATCGCCGGCAGGCCCGCCAGGCTCGCACCGACGGTGAACGCGTCTTCCAGGTACATCTCGAGCGGGTCGCCGAGCTTCTCGCCCAGCTTGAACGCGGGGCTGGGCGTCGTGGGCATGAGCACCGCGCGGGCGCCGGCGTCGAACAGGCGCTCGAAGTCCTGCTTGATGAGCCGACGCGTGCGCTGGGCCTTGCCGTAGAACTGGTCGTAGTACCCGCTGCTGAGCGCGTGCGTGCCGAGCAGGATGCGTCGCTTGACCTCGTCGCCGAATCCCTCGCTGCGGGAGCGTGTGTAGAGCGCCTCGAGCCCCTCGCCCTCGCGCAGCTCGGCGCGGCGGCCGTAGCGCACGCCGTCGTAGCGCGCGAGGTTGCTCGAGGCCTCGGCCGGCGCGATGAGGTAGTACGCGGCGATGCCATGCGAGGTATTGGCGAGCGCGCCCTCGTCGATGCCGACGCCCGCGTCTTCCAGTACCTTCGCCGCCCGCTGGAGCGCTGCTGCGATACCCGGGTGCACGCCGGCTTCGAGCGCAACGACCGCGACGCGCTGGCCCGGTTCGTCGTGTTCGAGTGCGGCGCGGAAGTCCTCGACCTCTCGCGGCGCGCTCGTCGCGTCGTGGGGGTCGTGTCCGGCGATGACCGACAGCGCGGCGGCCGCGTCCTCGACCGAGTGCGTGAACGTGCCGATCTGGTCGAGGCTGCTGGCGAAGGCGACGAGCCCGTATCGAGAGACGCGGCCGTACGTCGGCTTGAGCCCGACCAGCCCGCACAGCGCCGCGGGCTGGCGCACGCTGCCGCCGGTGTCGCTGCCCAGCGCCATGCTCACGCACCCGGCCGCGACCGCCGCCGCGCTGCCGCTGCTGCTGCCGCCGGGCACGCGATCGGTGTCCCACGGGTTGCGCGTGGGGCCGAGCGCCGAGTGCTCGCCGCTGCCGCCCATGGCGAACTCGTCGAGGTTGGCCTTGGCGACGATGATCGCGCCGGCCTCGCGGAGCTTGTGCACCACCGTCGCCTCGTAGGGGCTGTCGTAGTGCTCGAGCATCCGGCTGGCGCAGGTCGTTCGGCCCAGGCAGATGTTGTCCTTGACCACCACCGGCACGCCGGCGAGGGGCCCGAGCACTTCGCCCGCCGCCCGCCGCTCGTCGAGGTCGCTCGCCTCGCGGAGCGCCTCGTCGCGGCGCACGTGGACGAAGGCGTTGAGCTCGCCCTGGACCCGATCGATGCGCGCGAGCGCCTGCTCGGCCGCCTCGCGGGCCGATTGCTCGCCCCGCGCGAGCCGGGCGGCGGTCTCGATCATGTCCGACCGGGCCATCGGTCGATGCTCCCTCGGGTCCCCGACGAAGAACCGGGGACGACGTGCCACAAAACCCATCGGCCCCGGCCGACGAATAACAGACGCGAGGCTAGGCCGCACCGGCGTGACCAACGCCTCGAGCAGAACCCGACACCGACCGAACGCAAGGGCCGATGCCATGCCGACCAGCCACCTGAGAGACGATCGATTCGCCGGCGCCTTCACGGCGATCATCACGCCGTTCACGCCGGATGGCCGGGCCATTGACCTGGATCGCCTCGACGCGCAGATCGCGCGGCAGGCCGACCAGGGCATCTCGGGCATCGTCGTCGCCGGAACGACCGGCGAGAGTCCCACGCTCAACGAGCACGAGTATCGCACGCTCGTCCGCCGCTGCGTCGAGGTCGGCAAGAGCCACGACCTGGTCGTCGTTGCCGGCACGGGCAGCAACAGCACGGCCCACGCCGTCGAGCAGCAGCGCATCGCGATGGACCTTGGCGCCGACGCGGGGCTAAGCGTGAATCCGTACTACAACAAGCCCACGCAGGAAGGGCTCTACGCCCACTTTGCGACGATTGCCGAGAGCGTCGAGCTGCCCATCATGCTCTACAACATCCCGGGCCGAACAGGCGTGTCGCTCGCGCCGACGACGGTCGAACGGCTGTACGAGAGCCCCTGGGTCGTGAGCATCAAGGAGGCAACGGGGTCGACCGACTCGGCCACCGACATCCTGCTGCGGTGTCCGGGCATCGCGCTGCTGAGCGGCGACGACGGCATGACCCTGCCGTTCATGGCCATCGGCGGCGTGGGCTGCGTGTCGGTGGTCAGCAACATCGCCCCGCAGCACACGGCCGCGCTGTGCCGGTCGGCGCTCGAGGGCGATCTGGCGGCCGCTCGTGAGCACCATGCGGCGCTCTTCGAGCTTGCCCGCGCCATGTTCATCGAGACCAACCCGATCTGCGTGAAGGCGGCCATGGCGATGATGAACCTCGACAGCGGGCAGCTCCGCCTGCCCATGACCCAGCCCATCGAGACAACGCGCCGATTGATCCACGAGGCGCTCGACCGGGCCCGGTTGCTCGAAGCGGCGACCTGCTGAGTCGCTATCGGGCCCTGATCACCTGCGAACTTGCATGCAGCACCACGGCCGCGCGCTTTCTGCCGGTGCTGCGACGGATTCGGCTTGGACGGCCGGAAATCGGCGGTATGCTCGAGTCGCCACCCACCCCCACCACCGGCCGCGCCCCTCGAGCCCGATTGCGCGGCGGTGACGATCGCCGCGGGCCCGCGATGGGGGTTTTCCATGTTCGTCAAGCCGCAATCGACCGATGATCCGAGCATTCACACAGATGTGGGCGACGCGTCGCACCGGGGTTCGTTCGTAACGCGTAAGCCGCTGGGAGGAGTACCCTTCTGGAGGCTTCGCCGGCTGCTCGGGGACCGTGTCCGCGTTCCGGGAGCCTGGGTATTGGGAGCCGTGCTCGCGTGCGTCGTTGCCGCGGGCCTGACGGGGGGCTGTGTTGACCAGGCCGCCATGCGCAACCAGATCGATGCAGCGCGACAGGACCTTGGCGCGCTGCGCGATGCACTGGCCGCCCGCCAGCATGCCCTCCGCGAGGCCCTGGCGGATCCGTCGGCCCCTGCCGATCTTGCCCATGGCTGGCGAGCCCAGCTCGTGGTGGTCGAGGACCAGCTCGCCGCGGCCGAGCACGCCATCGACGCCTCGGCCGACTTCGACCGCGACCCTGCAGGTGGAGCCGTCACCCGGGCGATCGGCACGGTCGCGCCGTTCGTGCCCGAGCCCTATCGACTGCCGCTCGTCCTTGGCGCCGGGCTCGCGGCATCGCTCGCTCGCGGGGTTCAGCTCCGCCGGGCCGGTCGGGCGATCGCCCGCGGCGTCCAGCGAGCCCTCGATGCCGATCCGCAACTCGCGACCGGCTTTGCCCAACACGCCGATGCCGTCCGGGCCGAGCAGCCACCCCTCGCGCGACGGCTCGTCGCCGAGGCCAAGGGCAAGCGCACCGCGCTTCCCATCTAACGCCCAGGAAGGAAGTGCCGGGATGCGGAAGGGATTCACGCTCATCGAGCTGCTGGCGGTCATCGCGATCATCAGCGTGCTCATCGGCATCCTGATTCCCACGCTGGGCAGCGCGCGCGAGAGCGCCCGCCGCACGGCGTGCCTGGCCAACCTCGCCCAGATCGGCGTGGGCACCCAGCTCTACATGGACACCGAGTCCGACGGCGTGCTGCCGATCGTCCGGCCGTTCCACGAGGGCGAGCCGGGCGGCGGCAGTGATCCGAGCCTGCTGGACGTCTTGAGCCAGTACCTCGACACGCCGGTGCCCCGCCGCGCCTCGCCCGACGAAGAGTTCGTGCTGGGCAAGAACTCGTGCTACCGCTGCCCGAGCGACAACGGCGGCAAGGAAGCGCCGCTGTGGGCCAGCGCGGGCACGAGCTACGAGTACTTCCCGGGCCTGGTCATGACCGCGACCGAGCTGGCCTTTGCGGCCGAGAGCCCGCGCATCGAGCGGGCGGTGACGACGGCCATCGAGACCCAGAGCGAGCGGGGCACGCCGCTGCCGCTGCTCAACTGCGCGGGCGATTGGCACGTGCTCCGCGCCGGTGCGCCGGCACGCAACGCCGTGTACTTTCCGTCGATGCGGGCCGACTGGCTCGAAGAACTCGAGCCCGAGGACGGCGAGGCGCTCTTCGCCGAGATTGGTCGCATCCTGGGGATCGGCAGATGAGCACGCACGACGACATGCTCAAGACGCTCGGCCGCCTGGAGGGCCGGCGGATCAAGGTTGGCGCCCTGCGTGAACGCCTGGCCGACTTCGAGCGAAACACCCTCCGCGACGGTGAGAACTGGCGGCGCTGGTCGCGCAAGTACTGGCCTTTCGCGGCGGGCTTGTTCGTGCTCGTCGGCGTGTCGGCGTACTTCGTGTTCCGGCCGACGCCGGTGCCCGACTACGAGAACGCGCGCATCGACACCATCATGAACTTCACGCTCCTGCAGAGCGAGTTCAACGAGCTGCCACTGGAGCGCAGGCTCGAGCTCGTGGGCATGCTGATCCAGCGGATGGAGAGCATGAACTCGAGCGATTCGCTCATGCTGGCGGCGTTCGCGGGCTCGATCCGCGGCAAGGCGCGCGAGCAGCTCGAAGAGAACGCCAGCCGCCTCGCGATCGAGCTGTGGGACTCGATGGCCGTCGAGTACCAGGGCGTACCCGAAGAGCAGCGTGACGAGTACCTGGCCGAAGCGTTCGTGCGATTCGAAACGACGCTGGAGATGATGGGCGGCGAGGTGCGCGACCGCACGCCCGAGGAGCGACTCGAACGCGCCCGCCGGCAGGCCCAGCGAGACGAGCAGGCCATCAAGGACGGCCGCGGCCCGCCCGCGCGCATCATGGGCCGGATGTTCGACGTGATGAACAACAACATCGGGCAGCACGCCAGCCCGCTGGAGCGCCGCCGTGGTGAGCTGCTCATGCGGGACATGACCCGGTTCCTGCGCAGTCCCGGCGGCGGTTAAGGGTTCGTGCCACGCGATATGGCGCGATGGTGACTGGGTAGACTGCCTCCGAGAAGGAGGCTTTTTCATGGACCAGAAGCTCATCGATCGCGCGCCGGCGACGTACGACGACCTCCGCGCCGTCTTCGTCAACTGCACGCTCAAGAAGTCGCCGAGTACGAGCCACACGCAGGGCCTCATGGACAAGTCGATCCGCCTCATGCAGAAGGCGTGCGTCTCGGTCGAGAGCATCCGCCTGGTCGACCACGAGGTGCCTCCGGGCGTGCAGCCCGACATGACCAAGGACGGCTACGACGCCGACGAGTGGCCCGCGATCCACGAGAAGATCATGGAGGCGAACATCCTCGTCGTCGGCACGCCCATCTGGCTGGGCGAGAAGAGCTCGGTGTGCACGAAGCTCATCGAGCGGCTCTATAGTAACTCGGGCGATCTGAATGACCACGGCCAGTCTGACTTCTACGGCCGCGTGGGCGGCTGCGTCATCACGGGCAACGAGGACGGCGTGAAGCATTGCTCCATGAGCGTCCTGTACGGCCTCTCGCACGTCGGCTTCACGATTCCGCCGCAGGCCGACGCGGGCTGGATCGGCGAGGCGGGACCGGGGCCGAGTTATCTCGACGAAGAGTCGAACTCCGAGGACAACGACTTCACGAATCGCAACCTGACGATCATGACGTGGAACCTGATCCATTTCGCGCGTTTGCTCAAGGACGCCGGCGGCGTGCCGGCCTTTGGCAACCAACGCGACAAGTGGAAGGACGGCGAGCGCTTCGGCTTCGAAAAGTAGCGCGAGGTAGTCTCAGGCTCGGGGCTCGATGGCGTGCCGGGGGAACCGGTTGACGAGGGCGCTTGCGAGGCGCTGGTTCATCTGGTGGCCCGATCGCGTCGCGATAATGTCGGCCTGGATAGGCCGGCCCGCGAGCGCGAGGTCGCCGATGACGTCGAGCAGCTTGTGGCCGGCGGGCTCGAGTTCGAAGCGGTAGGCATTGTCGATCGGGCCTTCGGGGCCGATGACGAGCATGTCGGCGGGCGTCAGGCCCTCGAAGAGCCCGGCGCGCTGCAGGGCGTTGGCCTCGTGCTCCAGGCAGAACGTGCGCGCGGGCGCAATCTCGCGGATATAGGCCTCGGCCGAGCCGTCCCACGTCGCGGTCTGGGCGGCGATGGAGGCGCTCGCGCCGTAGTCGAGGTTGTACGTGACCGACCAGCCCGGCTTCTCGCGGGGCTCTGCGACGATCGACGTGTTCAGGTGCTCGAGCTTGATGGGCTGCTCGATCGTGACGGGCTCGAGCTCGCCCTCGACGCTGCGCACGCCGGCCTTTTCGATCGCCTCGACGAATGGCCGGGCTGAGCCGTCAAAGATGGGGACCTCCAGGCCATCGATCTCGATCTCGCAGTCGGTGATGCCAAGGCCGGAGAGGGCCGAGAGCGCGTGCTCGACGGTGGCGACGTAGGCGTGCCCGCGCGCCAGGTTCGTGCTGCGCGGCGGGCCGCTCAGGTGTCCGCCATGTACGGCCGTGCTGGTGACGGCGTCGGATCGCACGGGAATCGACGCGGCGATGTCGGCCCGGGTTATCGTGAGCCCGCGGTCGCTGGGCTTGAAGGTGATGGTGGCGTGCTTGCCCGAGAAGAGGCCTCGCCCGTCGAGCGTCGCGTCGCCGGCCAGGGTCTTGCGTACGACGGGGTGTGGCGTCGTCGCCGTCATGCGTCGCGGAGGCGCTTCCGAAGCTGGCGAAGGTCCTTCGAGAGCGTGCGGAACTGGGCGTAGTTGGCCGCGGCCTCGCGCGCTGGCATGGCGGGCGCGCCGAGCCACGTCTCGCCGGCGGGTACGTCGTTGATGACGCCGCTGCGCGCGCCGATGGTGGCGCCCTTGCCGATCTTGACACCGTCGCTCACGGCGACCGAGCCGGCGATGGTCGCGCCGTCACCGATCGTGACGCTGCCGGCGATGGAGCAGCAGCCGCAGATGATGACGTGCTCGCCGATGTCGCCGTTGTGGCCGATCTGGCAGAGGTTGTCGATCTTGGTACCGCGGCCGACGCGCGTGTCGGCCAGCTTGCCGCGGTCGATGCAGGTATTGGCGCCGATCTCGGCCTCGTCCTCGATGACCACGGCGCCAAGGTGTGGGATCTTGATGGCGCCCTTGGGCCCGGGCAGGTAGCCGAAGCCGTCGGCCCCGACGACGACGCCGGGGTGCAGCGTGCAGCGCTCGCCCACGCTGCAACCGTGCTGGACGACGACGCCTGGGTGCAGCACCGACTCGGCGCCCACCGAGACGTTCGGGCCGAGCGTAACGCGGGCGACGAGCACGGCCCCGGGCGCGACGCGGCAGCCCGGGCCGACCACGCACATGGGCCCGATCGAGGCGCCCTCGACGGCGGCGGATGGATCGACCTGGGCGGTGGCGTCGACGCCCGGCTCGACCGGCGGCGGGGCGGCGTGCTCGGCGAAGGCTTCGAGCAGCGTGAGCAACGCGCGATCGGCATCAGGAACGTAGAGGATCGCGCGGTCGGCGTCGGACTCGTCGAGGCGGACGCCCTCGGTCACGAGCGCCGCCGAGGCGTTGGAGGTGTTCCAGGCCGAGGCGTGGCGCTGGTCGCGGATGAAGGTGAGCGCGCCCGGCGTGGCCTTGTCGAGCGGGGCGATGTCGGCAAGGGGGACGTCGGCCGGGCCCACCAGGCGGGCGCCGAGGATTTCGGCCAGCGTGCCCGTGGTGGTGGCCTGGGGCCTCGCGTCGTTCATCGCGCTCGTGGCGGCCTCAGATCTGGCCTCTGGCTTGGATTGCTGGGCGGTCGCGGATGTACGCACGGGCATGCCTTTGCGGAATGGGACGTCGGGAGGGCCGCGGGGCGGGTAGACGTGGCCGAAGTGGCGATGGGGCGGTCAGCCTCCCCTGGCGAACTGGTTGTTCATGTGCTGCACCACGCTGTTGGTGATGTCCACGCTATCGCCGGCGTAGATGACTCGGCGAGTTTGGATGAAGTTCTCCACAAAGTCCACGGCGGCCTCGGCCCGCACGTTGGGGTTCCGCGGCACGAACAAGGGCTGTCCGGCGTGGATGACGACCTCCCAGCCGTCACGCTTGGCGACCGTCTCGACGGCTTCCAGGGCCTTTTCGTACAGGTCGGTCAAGACCCGGGCGGTGTCTTCCTGCTGCCACTTGATGAGCATCGACCCGCGAACCTCGCGGAGGCCGACTTCCATGTTTCGTTCGCGGAAGATCTGGTCGTAGGCGTCGCTGGCGGGGTCGAGGCGCTCGAGATCGGCGGTGAGGCCATCGATCTTCTCGGTGAGCTGCTTGATCTCGGCGCGCACGCCTTCGGCTTCGCCCTTGATCCGCTCGTCCACGATCTTGAACTCGTCGAGCTGGGTGATGAGGGTCACCAGGTCGACCGTGGCAACCGAGGTCGGCGCGGTCTTGGCGGCGGCGGAAGCGTCGGCTTGCGGCCTGAGCAGGGCGACGGTCGAGATCGCGATGGCGACGAGGGCGAGCAGGCCCAGGCCGGCGTTGGCCTTCGGGTTGCTTGCAATGGCGTGTCGGTTCATGGACATCGGCATGGTCGAGGCCTCCTGCTCGTCAGGGAGAGTGCGATCGCTCCGCGATCGGTGCGTGCAAGCCGAACGTGCCGCGCATCCAGGAACCGGACGGGAACGGTATCGGCTCGGTGAGCCGCGGCGGACGCTTCGCGACCGCTGCGAGGGATTCTACGCCCCGCATGGATGCCGCCGGGGCCGTTCGCTGGCATCCACCAGCAAAAAGCTTGTGATTACTTACTTACATTATCGGTCTCAGGTCGTGGCGGTGTTGGATTGACCAGAACCCCGGCGGGGGCCGATGTCGTACGTGTAGTCGGAGGGCCCCGGGGCTATCCTTACAAACATCGTCCAGGCTGGTCGTCCAAGACCGGCAACGGTCGAACGGAGGCGCGCGATGCGACGAGTGGGAGCGAGTGCTGGGGCGTTGTTGCTGACGGCGGGGCTGTGCTTCGGCCAGAACGCGCTGGGCGACGGGCGGGCCCTCGACCGAAACACCCGCGTGGGCGGGCAGGGCGTGAACAGCCCGACCCGCGACTACCTGGCCGAGATGCGCTTCCGCAACGCCCTCGTGACGGGCAACGTGCCGGGCGGAGCCGGCTTCCGCGGCGTGACCGGCTATGGGCTGGAGTATGACTTCCGCCAGCGCGTGGGCTCGGACGACCTGTTCAGCTTCCGGCGGGACTCGTTCACCAGCGGCCTGGCTGGCACGGGCATCCGCGGGACCGAGGCGCTGCAGTACCAGTTCGCGCTGACGGTGGGCAACGAGCTTCCACGCAACCTTCGCGGCAGCCTGCTGACGTCACGCACGGGCGACCGGGTGACGGCAAACCTCCCGTCGTATCCGCTCGAATCGGTGAGTGGTGCGACGGATCTCCGCCAGGCGACGCCTGCCGAATTGGGCGAGTTCGAACCCGGAACGGCGTTGGCGTTGCGTTCGACGTCTGCGTACGCCGCCCAGCGCAGCCTGAACCCGTCCATGCTGTACATGCAGGAGAGCGAGGGCGGGCAGTCGCTGGGGCTGGTTGCCTCGCCGCTGCGCGGGCTGGCGCGCGAGGACCTCGTGGGCGATGCCGAGGCGCCGGCCGAGCGGCGCGACCCGATGGCGGGCGATCGCATGAGCCGAGACCCTGCCGAGACGCCCCCGCCCATCGGGGAGCGCGAGCCGGCGACCGGGCTCGGCGCGGTGGGCGAGATCCGCGATCGTCTTTCGAACGATTACGTATCTCGCGTGGATCGGAGCGGCCAGGCGCCGGCCGACGGCGAGGCTACAACGCCGGGCACAGGCGACCCGTTCCTCGAGCAATTGGCCGCGCTGCAGCAGGTGTTGCGCGATGGCACGCTCATGGATACCGACGGGGCGGCCGAGGGCATGCCTGGCGAGCTGGCGGGGCCCCCGTCGCCGCAGGATGCGATGGAGCAGCGGGTGAGCGGCTGGCGAGACCTCGTCGTCACCCTCAAGCAGGGCGTCGGCACGGTGGAGGTGCCTTCGCCGAAGCTCGACCGCGCGTCGGCATACGACCTGCACGTCGAGCGGGCCCAGGCGATGATGCTCGAGGGGCGGTACTTCGAGGCCGAGCAGCGGTTCACGATGGCGCTGGCGGCCCGGCCGCGTGACGCGATCGCCGCCGTCGGACGCGTGCACGCGCAGATCGGCGCGGGCCTCGACCTGTCGGCCGCGGTCAATCTCCGGTCGTTCCTGGTCGAGCATCCGGAGTTCGTCGGCGCTCGGTACGAGCCGTCGATGTTGCCGCAAGAGCAACGCATGCGGACGGCTATCGACCGCTTGATCGAGCAGGTGCGCGGCGAGGCCGGTACCCGCCGGACGCGGGAGAGTGCGCTGCTGCTGGCGTACGTTTCCTTCCACGCGGGCGATCGCGTGTCGACCATCCTGGGCCTCGAACGACTGGGCGAGGGCGAGGCAGGCCGGCGCGACCCGCTTGCGCCACTGGTGCGTGCGGTGTGGCTCGAAGAGGGCGGCGGGGCGAGCGACCCGGCTGGTATGGGCTCCGAAGAGGAAGCGCCCCAAGGCGATGGCGGCGGGTGATTTCGCCGGCGGACTCGGCGGGCGGAGCAGGATGGCAGACGGCATGACGACACAATCCGCCCGCCGCGCCGCCCGGGCGACGGACGATCCCGGTCTCTCGATCACCGACTTCCTGAGCGACGGCGGATTCGTGCAGCTGTGCGCGACGCTCTCGACGCTGCTCGATGCGCCGGTCCGGCTGCTCGACGCCGAAGGGCGCGAGATCCTCCCCGGTGAAGATGCCTCGGCGGCGTGGAAGCTGGCCGAGACGAGCCCCGACCCGGCGGCGCTGGCGGCCGAGCGCGCCTTCACCGTGCCCATGCGCGCCCACGGCCGGGTCATCGGCTGGGTGCACGTTGGCAAGAGCCCCTCGACCGAGGGCCCGCTGGCGCACGCCATCGAGCAGGCCGTGGCGCTTGTTGTGGATGTGGCCGACCAGGTGTGCGACCGCGAGCTCGAGCTGCGCGCCCGGCTGCGCGAATTGAGCGCGACGCAGCGCCTGAGCGCGCTGCTGGCCGCCGCCCAGAGCGAGGACGAGGTGCTGGGCATCGCGCTGGACAGCGCCATTGAACTGCTGGGGCTGTGGGCGGGCTCGCTCGTGCTGTTCGTCGACGCGGGCGACAAGGGGCTCGCGCCCGAAGAGCGCGACGTCGAGCATCGCGTGAGCCGGAACCTGAGCGAGAGCTGGCTCTCGAATCCGCTGCCGCTCTCGGTGAATCGCGAGTTCGACAAGCGTGCGTTGGCGGGCGAGGTCGTGTCGGTGCCCGACCTGTTGCGGGACCCGCGCGTGCAACTCAAGGAGCGTACCAAGGCGGAGGGCTTGGCCAGTGCTCTGCACGCCGGCATGATCTTCCACGGCAAGCCGCTGGGCGTGATCCGGCTGTACGGCTCGCGTGTGCGGCAGTTCACGCCGGCCGAGCATCGCGTGCTGCGGACCATCGCCCACCAGGCGGCGGTAGCGATCGGCCAGGCGCGACTGCTGCGGCTGCAGCGCGAGGAGCGGCGGTTGCAGCGGCAGCTCAGGCTCGCCAGCGATGTGCAGCGGCGCATGCTGCCCAAGCGGCCGCCCACGAGCGAGCGGCTCGACCTGGGCGCGAGTTGGGAGCCGAGCCTCGAGCTCAGCGGCGACTTCTTCGACTTCATCGAGCTGGATGCCGACACGCGCGAGCCGGGCGAGCGGCGCATCGGCATCGTGGTGGGCGACGTCGTGGGAAAGGGCGTGGCCGCGGCCTTGTTGATGAGCCACGTGCGCGCCAGCCTGCTGGCGCACGTCTCGCGCGATCCCTCGCCCGGCACCGTGCTGGCGGCCGTCAACAACGACCTGTGCCGCGACTCGCTGCCCAACGAGTTCGTCACGCTGTGGTACGCGGTCGTCGACCCGGTCAACCTTGAGCTCGTCTACGCGAGCGCGGGGCACGATCCCCCGTTGCTTCTGCGGCCCGTCGTCGACGGCGTGCCGCCGGAGAACTCGGAGGTCGCTGGTGCCGACGCACGCGCGATGCGGAGCAGCGGCATGCTCGCGGGCGTGCTGCCCAACCAGACGTTTGGCGAGGAGCGGGTGCCGCTGTTTGCCGACGACACGATCGTAATGTTCACCGATGGCATGACCGACGCGCGGAACTTCGAGGGCGTCCGCTACGGCCGGCCGCGATTGACGCGGTCGGTGTACGAGACGGTGAGCCGCGACCCGGACGTGTCGGCGGCGGCGCTGGTGAAGGAAGTGGTCTGGTGCGTGCGCCGGTTTGCCGGCTTGGCACACATGACCGACGATCAGACGATCGTGGCGCTGCGGGTGCGGCCGTGAGACGCTTGTGGCACGCGCTCGCGCTGGCGTGCGTCGTGTCGGCCATGGGCGGGTGCACGATCACCGGCCTGGAGGAGACCGCGACGCGTCAGGCGTGGCCCGCGGACGCCGAGGCGGTGTTCGGCTGCACGCCCGTGATCGTCGACTTCTTCGGTGGACGCATCCGTGGCAGCGGCTCGGGCGTGTTCGTGTCGGACCGCTGGCTGTTGACGGCGGCGCACGTGGTACCCGACGACGCGCAGTATGCGTGGATCTCGTCGGCCGAAGCCGACGCGGGACTCGGCGTGGTGATGCCCGTCGAGATCGTCATGACCGGCGGTGGAGAACCCGTCGAGTCGGGAGACTGGGCGCTCGTGCGCTTCCCCGAGATCGTTGACGGCCTGGGATCTCCGCCCGCACGGCTGCTCGACGGCAGGTTCGAGGCGGCCCGTGCCGTGCTCGTTGGCTTCCCCACGCTCGAGCCGGACGGTTCGAGCCCCTTCACGCCGCGCGAGCTGATGGTGCTGCGGAGCGATGCGCCGGCGTCGACCAATCCGACGCTGCTCGCGAGCGATGATGATCCGAGTGCGGCGTTGCGGTACTTTCGGATGGTGCCCGGATGGTCGAAGCTTGGCGGCGCCTCTGGCGGGCCGGTCGTTTCGTACGACGAGGCCGGGCGTCCGGGCGTCTCCGGCATCTTGCTCGGGCGGGTCGAGTACCGCGGGTTCTGGCGTCGCGGGCGGGCCATCGTGGCGCACCGCCTGCCGCCGCAGGCCTACCTGGCGGCGACCGGGGCGCTCGACGCGCTGCCCGACCGCACGGATCGCGACGCGATGCTTGTGCAGGTCGGCGCTACGCTGAGCGGCGATGGCAACCGTGTTCCTCAACGGCAGGCTGCTTCGGGACGATGACCCCGCCGCGAGCGTCTCGCTCTCGGACGCGGGTTTCATGCACGCGGTCGGTCTGTTCGAGACCATGACGGCGCGGCGCACCGAGGCGGAGATCCGCGTCGTGCGCGTCGACGAGCACGTGCACCGGCTCGTGGACTCGGCTCGGCACCTGGGCCTCGCGTCGTCGCTGCGCGCCGGGCCGCTGGCCGAGGCCGTCGAGCACACGGCCCAAGCCTACTTCGAGCAGCACGAGCGCGACGCGGCACGTCTCCGCCTGACGGTGACCGGCGGCGACCTGAACCTCGTGAGGCGTGAGGCCGAGCGCGTCGGCGCGGGCGTGCAGACGCCGACGGTGGCGATCGTGGCGCAGCCGGCGACGCTGTACCCGCCCGCGCTGTACGAGCAGGGCGGCATGATGGTCGTCGCCGACGCCAAGGCCAATCCGTTCGATCCGACGTCGGGACATAAGACGTTGGACTACTGGTGGCGCTTGCGCGAGCTGCAGGGTGCGCTCGCCAAGGGCGGAACCGAAGCGCTCATCTTCAGCGTCACCAACCACGTCTGTGGCGGGAGCGTGAGCAACGTGTTTGCCGTGAAGGACGGCGAACTCATGACGCCGATCGCGCGCGGCGAGGAAGCGGGCGTGGCCGGACAGGGTGGTGCGATGCCCAGCGCCGTGCTGCCGGGCGTGACGCGGGCGGCCGTGATCGAGCTGGCCGAAGAGCGAGGCATGGCGGTCAACAAGCGCCTGCTGGCGATCGGCGACCTGCTGGACGCCGACGAGGTGTTCTGCACCAACGCAAGCTTTGGCCTGCTGGCGATGACGCGCATCGAGGGGCGCGAGATCGGGGACGGCAGTGTTGGGCCGGTGAGCACGTCGCTTCGTGAGGCTCTGCGCGAGCGCGACGGCGGCTGACGGCTAGGGCTGGGCGTCGTGGGAGGGCCGGCGGACTCGGACGTTCTCGCGGCCTGCGTCCTCGCCCGTGGGCTGCTCCATCGCGCGCAGGGCCTGGCGGATGCGGTGGCGGATGACCAGCCAGCCAACGATGCCGGCAATGAGGGCGAAGGGCAGCAGCACCAAGCCCAGGGCGATGATGCCCGCGAGCACGACGGCGCCGACGACGACGAGCACGCCCATCATGAGCGCGACCTTGAGCCGCGTCATCGGGCCGGGGGCGGGTGCCTCGCCGCCGCCGAGGGTGTAGGTGTACGTGCGCGTTGCCACCGACAAAGGGTAGGAGATTACGAAACGAAAACACACCCGCCGGGGGCCGGCGGGCGGTGGTGTGACGCGGTGGAGCGGTGTCCGGGCCGCGGGAGATGGAGCCGATGCGGAATCGGCGTGGTGGCTTGGCTGGCCCGGATCAGGCGCGGCGGCGGCGGCCGAAGAACCCGGCCCCGGCGAGGCCCACGGCGGCCATGGCGCCGGTGGTTGGCAGCGGGACGGCGACCTCGAACATCTGGTCCTGCGACCCGTCGTTGGTCAGGGCAAGCACGCGATCGCTGATGCCGATGCCGTCGTCGACGGCGACGCCCAGGAGCGTGTCGAGGAAGTCGGTGGTTCCGCCGTTGAGGTTCCAGGCGCGGAAGTCGCCGTTGGAAACGCTCAGCGTGGTCGTTGCCGTGTCGAGGTCGCTGACGACCTCCCAGATGGCGATCTGGAACGCGGCAGCAAAGTTGTTGCTCGATCCGTACTGCTGGCCGTTTGCGTAGGTGTAGAGGCGTCCGATGGCGTCGGCCTTGTGCTGGTCCATGCCGGCGTTGCCGTGCGCGACGGGCGCGTCGGTGAGCTCGTTGACGTCGTAGGCGCGGCTCTGGTAGCTGACCCACTCGGCCACGTCGACGCAGTACGTCGTCAGCAGGCCGAGGCCCGGGCCGCTCGGGCCCGAGCGAGCGGTCACGTCATGGACGAGCTGGCCCGCGTGCACCGTGTAGCGGTCGCCGTCGACGCGGATGGTGGCCGTGCGGCCCTGGCCCGCACCGACGAAGTTCATGGTGACGGTATCGGCCGCGGCCAGCGAAGCGGTCGCGAGCACGGCGGCAGAAGCAAGCATGGCAGCCTTCATGGCTCTCTCCCTCTCTTGGATTCCTGTCGAGTCCTCCGCACGGTCGCCCACGAGCGTGGGCCGGTCGGGCGGCGTCGGACCGAGGCCGGGCGGGACGACTCTCCCCCTCCCGCCACGCCCGGCGTCGATCCACGAGTAGCATACTCGAAACGGGGCCGTTGTCGAGGCCTAAGTCGAGTTATGGCAATGGGTTGTAGCGATTTTGAGCTACTCGGACGCTGCCGTCGAGTTGTGGGACGTGGCCCGCCGCGGGCGCACAAAAACGCCCGCCACGAGGGCGGGCGAAGTCGATCCGTTGGCCGCTCGGGGCGACCCAGTCTGACGCCGGATTACATGCGGCGGCGGCGGGTGACGAAGCCCACGCCGGCCAGGCCCGCGGCTGCGAGGCCCATGGCGCCCGGCAGCGGGATGGCCACGCTGTAGAGCTGGTCCTGGAAGCCCTCGTTGGTCAGGGCGCCCAGGCCCGAGAAGCTGAACACCGAGTCGTCGGCGGCGGCGGCCAGCAGGCCGTTGAGCACCGACTGGGTGCCGGCGTTGATGCTGCTGGTGACGCGGAAGTCGCCGTCGCTGATGTCCAGGTCGTTATCGCCACCGAAGTCGGCGATGACCTCCCACACGGCCAGCTGGAAGGCGGCGGCAAAGTCGTTGTCGCTGCCGAACTGGTCGCCGCCCGCGGCGGTGTACAGGCGGCCGATGGCCTTGGCCTTCTCGACGCCCATGGCGGGATCGCCGCCGGCGGTCACCGGCGCGTCGGCCAGATCGTCGAGGTCGTAGGTGTTCAGGCCCGGACCAACGCCCTCGAGGACGTCGATGCAGTAGGTGAGCAGCGGGCCGTTGAGCTGGGCACCCGCGCCCGAGCCGTTGGCGACGTTGAACGTCAGCTGGCCGGCAAAGACGCTCGTGGCGGTGCCGTTGGCGAGCACGTCGAACGACTTTCCGTTGCCCGGGCCCGTGTAGGCCAGGTCGACGGAGTCGGCCACGGCGACGCCGCTCAGGGCGAGCATGGCGGTGATTGCAATCGCGGAACGCATCTTCAAATCTCCCTTTTTCTCCCCGGGCGCTTCTCTCGGGTCGTGTTCTTTCTCTCTCTGCGACGCTCTCTCGACGCAGTTGAAACGATGGATCCGTCGCCCGTGCCGCCCTGGAGCGACACGGCAACGACGAGGCATGCCGCGAACCGGTCCGCCGCGGCACCCACCGCTTCCCTTCGGTTGTCCTTGAACGCAGTCCGGCCGGAACGGCCTTTCGGCGTTTCCCTCCCTGGAACCATACCGGATACGAGAGTCAACGCGAGGTCGGATCCTCTGAAAAGACAAGAATTTGTGGTCAATCTCTCCCATAACCGACATGGAGGCGATTATCGGGCGCAACGCGACGCGCGCTCTGCCTCATTCCGATCCGCCGGCTCGCCGGCTACCGTCCCATCCGACCCACGCTGATCACGGAGGATGGCGGCACCATGGCAGGGGAGAAGGCCAAGCACGACCCGAACGCGCACGGGACAGAGGACATCGCGGCAACGCTCGAGGGCCAGCTCGGCACGGGGTTCGCCCACCTGCACCTGCACACCGAGTACTCGCTGCTGGACGGCGGCAACCGGATCGATCGCCTGGCCGATCGGATCAAGGACCTAGGCACCCCCGCCGTCGCCGTAACCGACCACGGCAACATGTTCGGGGCGGTCGCCTTCTACGAGGCGTGCCGCAAGCGGGGCATCCGGCCCATCCTGGGCGTGGAGGCGTACGTGTGCCCGCCGGGCCGTCCGCGTCAGGACCGGACTTACACCGGCGTCAGCGATGGCGGGTACCACCTCGTCTTGCTTGCAGAGAACATCACGGGCTGGAACAACCTGATGCTGCTCTGCAGCCAGGCATACCTGACGGGGTTCTACTTCAAGCCCCGGATCGATCGCGAATTGCTCGAGCAGCACGCCAGCGGGCTCATCGCCATCAACGGTCACCTGGGCAGCGAGCTGGGCGAGCACCTGCTGCGATACGTGCGCAGCAACGCGAAGGCCGACCTGGAGGCCGCCGAAGAGAGCATCGAGTGGCACAAGCGGGTGTTCGCCGACGAGGGGACGGGCCCGCGGTTCTACTGCGAGATGCAGCACCACGTGCCCGAGCAGGTGTCGATCAATCCGCACGTGATCGAGCTCGCCAGGAAGCACGGCGTGCCGCTGGTGTGCGACAACGACTCGCACTTCCTGCGGGCCGAGGACCACGACGCACACGACACGCTCATCTGCATCTCGATGGGCAAGAACAAGCACGACCAGGAACGCCTGCGCTACACGCCCGAGCTGTACGTCAAGAGCCCGCAGCAAATGCGCGAGTTGTTCGAGGGCGAGTACGGCGAGGACGGCGTCGAGGCCTGCGACAACACGCTGCGCATCGCGGCGCGGTGCGACGTCGAGCTGCCCATCGGCGCCAACCACGCACCGGTCGTGGTGGTTCGAACGCCCGACGAGCTTCCCCAGAGCGAAGACGCGAGCTACGACGGCGATCTGACGGCGTGGTACAAGGACTATTGCTCGCGCTTCGAGCTCGAGCCGGCGGCCGACGCCGGGCTGGATCACGACGAGCTGAACGTCCAGTGCGATGAGGCGCTGCGTCTGCTGGCCGAGGGTGGCATGGTGTGGCGGTATGGGCCGAGCATCATGGCCCACAAGCACGCGTACGTGGAGGGAAGCGACGTAGCGACGGAGCGACGGAGCGACGAAGGGGTCGACGGCGACGCCTTCGACAAGTGGGCCCGGCTCAATCGCGAGCTGAAGATCCTGGCCGACAAGAGCATCAGCGCGTACTTCCTCATCGTGTGGGACTTCGTGAACTGGGGCCGCGCGCGGGGCATCCCGGCGCTGGCCCGCGGTTCGGGCGTAGGCACGATGGCGGGCTACGTGCTGGGTCTCTCGAACGCCTGCCCGGTGAAGTACGGGTTGCTGTTCGAACGATTCACCGATCCGGATCGCAGCGAGTATCCCGATATCGATATCGACCTGTGCCAGGACGGGCGCGGCGACGTCATCCGCTACGTCCGCGAGAAGTACGGGCACGTGGCGCAGATCATCACGTTCGGGACGCTCAAGGCGCGGGCGGCCGTGCGCGACGTGGCGCGCGTGCTGGCCGTGAGCCTGCCCGCGGCGGATCGGCTGGCCAAGGCCATCCCAGATCAGCTCGGCATGACGCTGGACAAGGCCGAGGCGGAGGACCCCGAGTGGGCCGACATCGCCGCCGGCAAGCCCGCGGCGCTGGCGAAGCTGAACGACAAGCTGCCCGCCGAACAGCACGCCGACAAGGAGACCATCCAGCGGCTCATCGCCAACGCGAAGGTGATGGAGGGCCAGGCGCGACACGCCAGCGTGCACGCGGCGGGCGTCATCGTGGCCACGAGGCCGCTGCACGAGCTCGTGCCGCTCTACAAGCAGAGCGGCGGCGCTGAGGACGAGGCCATCACGCAGTGGGACGGCCCGACCTGCGAGAAGATGGGCTTGCTCAAGATGGACTTCCTCGGGCTGCGCACCCTGAGCGTCATCGAGCGTGCAAGGTCGCTCATCACCACAGCGATGGATGAGGAAGCGATCTACGAAGCGGTGGGTCGCGAGAAGGGCGACGACGGGCCGCACCCGCTCGACCTCGATCGATTGACCTACGACGACCCGACCGTGTTCGAGATGTTTTCTCGGGGCGACACGACCGGCGTGTTCCAGTTCGAATCGGGCGGCATGCGACGGCTGCTCATGGAGATGAAGCCCGACCGCCTCGAGGACCTCATCGCCGCCAACGCGCTCTTTAGGCCCGGGCCGATGGACCTGATCCCCGCGTACAACAAGCGCAAGCATGGGCACGAACCCGTGCCAACGGTGCACGAGATCGTCGATCGCTTCACGGCCGAGACCTACGGCGTGATGGTGTACCAGGAACAGGTGATGCAGATCGTCCACGAGCTGGGCGGCATCCCGCTGCGTGCCGCGTACTCGCTCATCAAGGCGATCAGCAAGAAGAAGGCCAAGATCATCAACGCCGAGCGACCCAAGTTCGTCGACGGCGCCGCCAAGCAGGGCCTGACGCGCGACGCGGCCGAGGAGCTGTTCGAGCTCATCCTGAAGTTCGCCGGCTACGGCTTCAACAAGAGCCACTCGACCGGCTACGCGATCGTCGCGTACCAGACGGCGTACCTGAAGACGTACTTCCCGGCGCCCTACATGGCCGCGTTCCTGAGCTTCGAGAGCCAGGCCCAGAAGGTCGCCGATTGGCTGCCGTACCTCGAGGACTGCAAACGCACCCGCGTCATCGACCCCAAGACGGGTGAGGTCCTGCGCACCGGCATCGAGGTGGCCCCGCCGGACGTCAACCTGTCCGGGCAGGACTTCGAGGTGGTA
Organism: Phycisphaerales bacterium; assembly: GCA_040217175.1. Lineage (NCBI taxonomy): Bacteria > Pseudomonadati > Planctomycetota > Phycisphaerae > Phycisphaerales > Phycisphaerales bacterium. The sequence continues at coordinate 1,090,186 of JAVJNT010000002.1, forward strand.
TACCGCGACGACGAGCCGCACGATGCGCAGCACGGCCATATCCGTTTCGGCATGAAGGCCATCAAGGGTGCCGGCGGCGGCGCGATCGAGGCCATCGTGAACGCGCGGGCGGGCGAGGACGGGCCCGAGCCCTTCCGCGACCTCTTCGATTTCTGTGAGCGCATCCCGCTGCGCAGCGTGAACAAGGCGACGATCGAAAGCCTCGTCAAGGCCGGTGCGTTCGATGCCGTGCACTCGCGCGAGCAGCGCGCGGCGATGGTCGCCTCCATCGAGAGCGCGGTCAGCGCGGGCCAGAGCGCCGCGGCCGATCGCGCAGCGGGGCAGGGCGGCCTGTTCGGTGGCGGCGGGGCTGCAGAAGAAGCTCCGTCACCCGCCCTGGTCAACGTCGAGCCCTGGGGCGAGCAGGAGACGCTCCGGAACGAGAAGGACACGCTGGGTTTCTACGTTTCCAGCCATCCGCTCGAGCAATGGGGCCCGTGGATCCGTGCGTTCGCGAGCCACGAGCTGGGCCAGCTTGCCGAGGCGGAGCAGGGTCGCCGCGTGATCGCCGGCGTCATGGTGCAGAGCACCCGCGTCATCGTGGCGCGCAGCGGCCGCAGCGCAGGGCAGAAGATGGGCATCCTCACGATCGAGGATACCACCGGGACCGCCGATGCCGTGCTCTTTACTGATGCGTACCAGCGCTACGCGCACCTGCTCGAGGACGACTCGCCCAAGTTCGTGCTGGGCAGGCTCGACCGCTCGCGTGGCGACGCCCAGATCATCGTCGAGCAGATGACGCCCATCGAGGCCGTGCCGCTCGAGGGCGGCAAGCTGCGTCTGTACGTGCGCGACAGCCGGCTGAACGGCAACGGGCCGACGGCGCTCGAGCAGGTGCACGAGCTCGCCCGCGAGCACGATGCTTCGAAGAAGAACGGCGCGCCCGTGGACGCGCCGTCCTCTCCCCTCGAGGTGGTCGTGTGCATCGGCGGGCACGAGCCCGTCGCGGTGCCGTCGACCAACCCCTCGCGGATCCGGCTCGAGCCGGCCTTCGTCTCGGGCGTCGAAGGCGTGCTCGGGCCGATGTCGGCCAGGCTCTTCGAGGGCGTGGCCGTCGAGATGCAGGACAAGCGACGAAACGGTTATGGCGGCGGCGGCAACGGCAGCGGCCGATCGATGCGGCGCTGACGCCCTACGGGCAGCCGTCGTCGAACTGCGTCAGGAAGCACAGGAAATCGAAGATGTCGAGCGAGCCGCAGCCGTCGCAGTCGGCCCGGTAGTCGCCCACGGCGAACGCGTTCTGGTACGCCAGGAAGTCGAACACGTCGAGCGTGCCATTGCGGTCGAAGTCGGGATAGCACGGCGTGCCGACGTACATCGCGGTGATCTCGGGCTGCACGTCGCCGGGCGTGTACGTATCGGGCCCGGTACCCTCGCCCCACTCGATGCGCACGTCGTCGAGGTCGACGATCAGCACGCCGCTCGTAATGCGGAGTTCGACGCGTCCGCTCTCGGTGCCCATCGCCATTGCGCTCAGCGCGCCCGCGTCGATGACGCCGGGGTCGAGCAGCGTGTACGGCGTGCCGAGGTCGGCGAACGTCGCGCCGGGGTCCATGTCGATCGGTCCGACAACGTCGCCGAACACCGACGTCTGATGAAAGGAGATGCCGATGCCCCGGTTCGAGAGCCGCGTTGTGCGCTCGCCCGTCCCGGGACCGGTCGCCTCGGGCTGGCCCAGGTACACCACGAACGTGTCGGGGGTCACGGTGACGCCCGGGTCGACGCGGAACTCGATGAAGAGCGGGTCGTCGGGCGTGATGCGGCGCTCGTTGTTGGCGTGGGCGAGGGCCGCGCAGCCGAGTGCGATCGTGGCCGCGGAGATCCAGGTGCGAGTCATGTTCTTTCTCCCTTCGGGCGGTCTTCGGTGTGCCCGTCGAGAGTCAGACTACCGCAAGTCGGAACCGATTGCAAGCAAAATTTTCGGTGTTCGTTTGGAGTATGGGAAGCCGAACTTCTCTCAAACGTCCGACAGCGCGAGCGCGCACATCATGCGCACGCCCACCGGCAGCGCGTCGTCGTTGAAATCGAAGCCCGGCTGGTGCAGCAGCGGCAGCGCCTCGACGTCGGCGCCCTTCGGCGCGAGCCCCAGCAGGAAGAAGCACGCCGGCACGTGGCGGCCGTAGTAGCTGAAGTCCTCGCCGCCCATGCTCGCCTCGGGCACGACCTCGACGTCTGAGTCGCCCAGCGTCCGCCGCGCGACCTCGAGCACGTGCGCGGCGCACGCTTCGTCGTTGCTCGTGACCGGGTAGCCCGGCAGCCAGTCGATCTCGGCGGTGCAGCCGTGGGCGGCGGCGGTGGACTCGACGACCGTGCGGAATCGATCCGCCAGGATCGCCCGCGTCTCGTCGGTGAGCGCACGGATCGTGCCGACCAGGCGAGCGCTCTCGGGGATGATGTTGTTGGCCGTGCCGGCCTCGAACTGCCCGACGGTGACCACGCCGGCGTCGCAGGGGTTCACGCTGCGCGACGCGAGCGTCTGCAGGGCCGTGACGACGGCGCTCGCGGCCACGATGGGGTCGGTCGCCAGGTGCGGCATCGCCGCGTGCCCGCCCTTGCCCACGATGCGCACGTCGAAGTCGTCGGTGCTGGCCATGAGCGGTCCTGGCCGCGTGCCGAGGCTGCCCAGCGGCATGCGCGGCCAGCCGTGCAGGCCGAAGATGCGCGTGACCGGCTCGCCCAGCCCGCCGCCGGCCGAGCCGCGCAGCACGCCCTGCTCGCACATCACTTCGGCCCCGCCGCCATCCTCCTCGGCGGGCTGGAAGAGGAACAGCACGTTGTGCGGCCGCGCATCGAGCGACGCGAGCGCCCGGGCCGCGCCGAGCAGGATGGCCGTGTGCCCGTCGTGCCCGCACGCGTGCATGACGCCCGGGTTGGTCGAGGCGTACGGCTTACCCGTTGCCTCGGTGATCGGCAGCGCATCGATGTCGGCCCGCAACGCGATGGTCTCGCTCGCTTCCGTCGTGGCGGGCAGGTAGGCGATGACGCCGGTGCCCTTGCTGGCTAGCCCCGTCTTGATCTCGAGCCCCAGCTCGCGCAGCTCGAGCTCGATGCGCGCCGACGTCTCGTGCTCGCGGTTGCTCAGCTCTGGGTTGCGGTGCAGGTCTCGTCGAAGCGACGCCAGTCGCTCGTGGTCGGCGGCGATGGCGTGTTCGATCGTGTTCGAGGCGCTGGTCGAGGTCGTCGTCATCGCCGCATTGTATCGGCGGCGAAGAGCGCGGCCCCGAGCAGGCCCGCGTCGTCGCCGAACACGCTCTGGTGGACGGACAGCCTCCGGCCCGGCGGGAATGCGTCGGCGTTCGCGGCTCGATCCACGACCTGGGCGACCGCGGGCCCGATGCCCTCGACCAGGGCGCCCCCCACCACGACCACGCTCGGGCCCAGCAACGCGCACGCGCTGGCGGCCGCTGAGCCGACGAGCCTGAGGGCGGCGTCGACGACTTCGGTGCACAACGCATCGCCCCTCCGATAGGCGTCGGCAATCGCTTCGGGCGTCGCCTCGCGCACGGTGCTCGCACGTCCCCGTTCGAGCGCGATGCGTACGGCTTCCACGATCGCCCGCCGAGAGCAGCACTGCTCGACGGTGCGCGCGTCCGCCGGCCCGTCGGCGTTGACGATGATGTGCCCGGCCTCGACCGCGACGCCGTCGATGCCCAGGTAGACCTGCCCGCCCAGCACCGCCCCGCCGCCGACGCCGGTGCCGATCCACAGGGCGATCATGTCCGCCTCGCCGCGCGCGGCACCCAGGCGTTGTTCGGCCAGAGCCGCGGCGTTGACGTCGTTGATGAGCATCGCCTGGACGCCGAGTTGTGCCGAGATGAGATCGCCGAGCGCCACGTCACGCCAGCCGAGGTTAATCGCCGCGGTGATGGTGTTGCCCACGACCGGCCCGGGCACGCCGACGCCGATGACGCGGGGCATCTCGACGCTGGCCCGCGAAATGACCTCTCGCACGGCTTCGGCGATCGCACGCGCGGCATCCTGCGGATCGCGCGGGGTCGCGACCTTGTGTCGCGCGATGACGCGTCCCGCATCATCGACGACGCCGGCACGCAATCCGGTCGCACCGACGTCGACGCCGATGAGGTGCGTGTGCGTCATACCAGGTAGGCTCCGAGCGTCGTGCACGCATCGCTTCGCGCGTGCTCGGCGACCGCGAACAACGTCGAGCCGCTGCCGGTGACGTGTACGGGCGCTTGCCATTGATGCATGAGTGCGTCTCTGAGCGTGGCAAGCTCGGGTTGAACAGACATGGCAGGTCGCGCGAGGTCGTTGAAGAGCTTGGCCACCGCTGGCGACTGCATCGCAAGCGAGCGCACCTCTGCCTCGCGAAGCGGTCCTGGCTCGAAACCATCGAACGCCGCGTACACGTCCTTCGTCGAGCATCCGAACGGCGGCACGGCCAGCGTCACGGCCAGCGCTTCGCTCGGTGCGGCAAGCCGCTCGACTTCGTCGCCGAAGCCGCCCACGACCGCCGGCCTGGGCGGGGCATCGAGGCTCGGATCGGCATCGTCGATGAAGAACGCCACGTCGCTGCCGAGCGTCATGGCGATCTCGCGGAGCGCGTCGGGGGCGTGGCCCAGGCCGAGCAGCGCGTTGCCCGCGCGCAGCACCGCCGCGGCGTCGCTGCTGCCGCCGCCCAGCCCGCCGCCGTCTGGGATGCGCTTGCGGAGCGTGATGCGCAGCGGTGCGCCCACATCGAGCTTCTTGGCGGCACGAAGGGCCAAGTCTTGTGGCGCCTCCCACCCCAGCGGTTCGCCCGCGTGCAGCGGCGCGTCGTCGGCCCAGCGAGCGTCGAGCGTCGGCCCATCCAGCGAGCGATCGACGCGGACCTCGACGTCGTCGTGCAAATCGATGGCGTGCATCCACGAGCAGATGCGATGCCAGCCCCGGCGCGGACCATCGCCCTCGGGCGGGGCGACCGCCAGGGCCAGGTTCAGCTTCGCGAAGGCTCTCAGCCGCATCGACTCCATCGCCAACCCTATCGACCGATCGGGGCGATCGATACGTACGATGGCCCATGGCAACCGTTGGAGAACTCGTCGACGCCCTCGAGACCTTCGCGCCCATGCGGTACGCGGGCGATTGGGACAACGTGGGCCTCATCGTCGGCTCGCGCAGCCAGGCCCTCAAGGGCCCCGTGCTGCTGACCATCGACCTCGCTCCCGGCGTGCTCGAGGAAGCACGGACCGCGGGCGCGTCGGCCATCCTCGCGTACCACCCGCCGATCTTCCACCCAATCAAGAGCCTGACCGACGACCACGCCATGGGCAAGATGCTGCTCGAAGCCGTGACGGCGGGCATGTCGGTCGTCAGCCCGCACAGCAGCCTCGACGCGGCCCCCGGCGGCATGTGCGACTGGCTGTGCGAGGCCATCAGCGGCTCGAAGACCGAGGGCTCGATCGCCGGCGACGTCCGCGCCCTCATGCCCCACATGGAGCGCCCCGGCAGCCGCGAGATCAAGATCGTGACCTTCGTGCCGCACAAGGACGCCGACCAGGTCCGCAACGCCCTGGCCTCCGCCGGCGCGGGCATCATCGGCGCCTACACCGCTTGCTCCTTCGGCGTCGAGGGCAGCGGCACGTTCTTCGCCAACGAGGGCGCCAACCCCGCGGTCGGCGAGACGGGCCAACTCGAACGCGTCGAGGAGCTGCGCCTCGAGATGGTGTGCAGCAAGGCCGCGCTGCCCATCGCGATGGAGACGCTCCGACAGTTCCACCCCTACGAAGAACCCGCGGTCGACCTCTACGAGCTCCTCCCCGAGCCCGTGCGCCACGCCGGCGCGGGCCGCCGGCTGGTGCTCGACCGCCCCGCCGCCCCCGCTGAGATCGCCGATCGGCTCAAGACGTTCCTAGGCATCCCCGCCGTCAAGGTCGCCGCCGTCGACGGCGACGTGCACAAGCCCGTGCGCACGGTGGGCGTGTGCCCGGGCGCGGGCGCGTCGCTGCGCAACCACGCGCTGGCGGCCGGCTGCGACTTCTTCGTCACCGGCGAGATGACCCACCACGAGGCGCTCGAACTGCTCCGCAAGGACTGCGGCGTGCTGCTGGCCGGCCACACCAACACCGAGCGCGGCTACCTCCCCCGCCTGCGCGACCGCCTGGTCGACCTCCTGCCCCAGACCGACTGCATGGTCTCGACGCGGGACCGCACGCCGTTTACGTGGATGTAGCAAGAGCCTGAAGCGAGGACACCGATGCCCGGAACCGTCAGTCTGCACCGAGTCTTGCGCGCACCCGCCGATCGTGTGTACCGCGCGTTCATCGATCCCGCCGCCATGACCAAGTGGATGCCGCCCAACGGATTTACCGGCACCGTGCACCACATGGAGCCCAAGGTCGGCGGCTCGTACCAGATGTCGTTCACGAACTTCTCGACGGGCCAGAGCCACGCGTTCGGCGGCACTTACGTCGAGGTGCTGCCGAACGAGCGGTTGCGCTACAAGGACGCGTTCGACGACCCGAACCTGCCCGGCGAGATGGACGTCACCGTGACCTTCAGGGCAGTCTCTTGCGGCACGGAGCTCACGATCGTTCAGGACGGCCTTCCGGACGTCATCCCCGTCGAGGCGTGCAGCCTGGGCTGGCAGGAGTCGTTGACGCTGCTCGCCAATCTCGTGGAAGCCGAGATTCCCGACGGCGCGTGAAAAGCCCCGCGCCGTGAGAACACGACGCGGGGCCGGTGCAGGGGGATGCGGCCACGATTGCCCAGACGCTGGGCACGGCCTTTAGGCCGATGGCCGAACACCTGAATTGTCCATTCCACCCAGCCGCCCGCCCACCGGTCGCGGCGTGCGATGCCGGCCCGGGCCGCTCCGAGGCCCGCACGACCCCCCCACGCGGTGCCGCCAGCGGGCGGTTCTGGTACCATGGGCGATGCCTGGCCCCCACGTTGCCATCTATCCGGGCTCGTTCGACCCCATAACCTTCGGCCACCTGGACGTCATCCGACGGGGCCGGACGCTCTTCGACGAGCTGGTCGTGGCCATCGGGAACAACCCCAGCAAGCCCCAGCTCTTCACCGCCGACGAGCGGGCCGCCATGGCCAGCGACCTCGTCGCCGAGATGTGCGAGCAGGAGCCGAGCCACGCGCCCGTGAAGGTCGAGGTCTTCACGGGGCTGACGGTCGACTTCGCCAAGGCCCGCGGGGCGGCGGCCCTGCTCCGCGGCGTGCGCAACCTCTCGGACCTGCAGTACGAGGTCCAGCAGGCGGTCACCAACCGACAGCTCGCCGGCCTGGAGACGGCCTTCATGGTCGCCGGCGAGAGCTTCGCGTACATCAGCAGCAGCCTCATCAAGCAGATCGCCGCGATGGGCAGCGACCCCGACGTGCTCAAGAGCATGGTGCCCGAGGCGGTCATCGAGGCCATGTGGGCCAAGCGAGACCACCCGCTGCTCGCGCGGCTGCGGGCCGACCACGACCCGGCCAACGACGAGGGCTGACGCGCCCCGGAGCGTTCCAGGGGCGTTGATGGTCCGGGCGGCTTGATCGGTGCCCGTCGGTGCGCCACCATACCACCGATGCCCTGGCGGCCGAGGAGCTTCAAGATCAGCGGTCTGCGCCGATGGCTGATCATCGGCGCGCTGTCCGCCATCGCGATCTTTTCGCTCGCGGGCGTGGTCGCCTTCTCGCTCTCCGAGCAGGCGCCGGCGTGGTGGCGCACCGTCCGCCGAGACGACCCGCGCACCGAGCAGACGGCCATCGCCATCGAGAACGGCCTGTGGAACGCGCTCTACCAGCGCCGCGAGCCGGGCCAGGAGCGCTGGCACGTGTGGGTGGGCGCTAACGACGCCAACGCCTGGCTCAATACCACCATGCGAGACTGGGTCGCCGCCCAGTGGGAGCTCGTCGGCTGGCCGCAGGAGCTCGAAGAGGTCCAGGTCGAATTCATGGACGGGTTCATCGCCATCGGCCTGCGCGTGGGCATGCCCGATGGCGTGCGCTACATCTCGGCGGTCGTCGAGCCCATCATCGACGAGGACGGCGCCCTGTGGCTGCCCGCACGCACCGTCAGCGTGGGCCGCCTGACCCTGCCCGCCGGCGTGCTGCTGGACTACCTCCGCCGCAACCAGGAGGAGTACGTGCCGCCCGCGCTGCTGACGCTGCCAGAGACCAAGGCCATCTTCAGCGCCCTGGAGGGCAACGCCCCGCTGATCGAGGACGCCTCGCAGTCGCTGGGCGACGGCCGTCGCGTGAGCCTGATCGCGATGCGGCCCGTGGGCGCACGCCTGGAGCTCTGGTGCATGACTTCCCAGGACGCTGACCCCGACGACGGCGACGACCTCCGCCGCGTGCGGGCCCAGAGCCCCGCCGCCATGGCCGTCCAGCGAGAGCAGCAGGATCCGGGCTGAGCGGCTTTTCCTACAATCGCGGCCCATGAGTGACGCCGCGACCGACCAGACGCCCGCCCACCCCAACGCCGACAACGAGTTCGTGCGCCAGCGCCTCGCCAACCGCGAGGCCGTCGCGAGCCTGGGCATGAAGCCCTACGGCGTGCGCGAGGACGGACTGGTCGAGCTCGCCCGCGCCCACGAGCTGTACGACGCCGATGCCGACGCCGCGCACCAGCAGGCCGAGGCCGACCGCAAGGCGGCGCTCAAGCAAGATCCGAACGCCGACGTCCCGCCCGCGACGGACGACCGCACCCGCGTGCGTGTCGCCGGCCGCGTCGTGCTGCATCGCGACAACGGCAAGCTCGTCTGGCTCAACCTGCGCGATTCGACCGGCGACCTGCAGATCGCCGTCAGCAAGCGCGATTGCAGCGAGGCCGGGTTCAACCTCGCCAAGCTCACCGACCTGGCCGACGTCGTCGTGGCCGAGGGGCCGCTGATGAAGACGCGGGCGGGCGAGCTAACCATCTGGGCGAGCGACCTGCGGCCCGGGGCCAAGAGCGTCGAGCCCCCGCCCGAGAAGCACGCCGGCCTGAGCGACCCCGAGGCACGCTTCCGCCGGCGCTACGTCGACCTGTGGAGCAACCCCGAGGCCATGGCAAGGCTGGTCTTGCGCGGCAAGATCGTGCGCGACGTGCGCGCGTTCATGGAAGAGCGCGGCTTCGCCGAGGTCGAGACGCCCGTGCTCCAGGCCCAGGCCGGCGGTGCGGCGGCTCGGCCGTTCATCACGCACCTCAACGCGCTCGACATGGACCTCTCGCTGCGCATCGCGCCCGAGCTGTACCTGAAGCGCCTCCTCGTCGCCGGGATGCCCCGCGTGTTCGAGATGAGCCGAAACTTCAGGAACGAGGGCCTCAGCCGCCGGCACAACCCCGAGTTTACCTCGATGGAGGCGTACCAGGCGTTCGGCGATGCCCACACGATGCTGGAGCTGGCCGAGAGCATGGTGCGCCGCCTGGCCGAGATGGTCTGCGCCGATCCGGCGTACCAATCGCTCTACCCCGACGCGACCACGAAGGCGATGCCATGGGAAGGCATGGAGATCAACTACGCCGACCCGTTCGTGCAGGTCGAGTACGGTGACTTGTTCGAGAAGGCCGTGGGTTGCTCGATGTTCGACGAGGAGGCCGTGCGCGGCGCTGCGGTCGATGCCGGCTACGACGATGCGAAGACCACCGACCACTGGCTGCTCGTCGATCGGCTCTTCGAAGACAAGGCCGAAGAGTTGATCGACACGACGCGCCCGACGTTCGTGTTGCACTACCCCAGCGCCACGAGCCCGCTCACGCGTCCGCTCGACGACCGGCCCGAGCTGGCCGGCCGGTGGGACCTGTTCATCGCCGGCATGGAGATCGGCCCGGCCTACACCGAACTCAACGACCCAGAGGTGCAGGAAGCCAAGTTCCGCCAGCAGCTCGAGGGCGCCAAGGCCGACGACGACACGTTCCGCACGCTGGATGAAGACTTCCTCCGCGCCCTGCGCGTGGGCATGCCCCCCGCCGGCGGCATCGGCCTGGGCATCGACCGCCTGGCGATGCTCCTGACCGGCGGCGCGAGCCTGCGGGAAGTGATCCCGTTCCCGTTCATGCGGCCCGAGGCCTGATCACGCCGGCAGCGGCAGCCCGCCCACGCCCCAGCCCACCTGGCCGTCGATCGACAGCAGCAGACCGGTAATCGGCTCGGGAGACTCCAGCACGATCGACAGCGGCAGGTCGCCCGCACGATCGCGCACGGCCGTGATGGTGTCGATCACCACCGTGCGGAAGTCGCCGGCGTCGACCGAGACGCTCTGCACCAGTTCGTCGCCGCTCAGGAATAGGAACCGCACGGTGACGTTCGTGTTCGAGCTCGATGCGTTGTAGACGCCCAGCCGCAGGAACGAGCCCGCGTCGCTGGGGTCGAACGCGCCCAGCGAGAAAGCGAGGTCGGTGCTCGCCGCGCCGGGGGGTGCGCTGCTGAAGGCCTCCTCGGTCGTCGACTGGACGAACTGCACGACGCCCACGCCCGACGTGAACTCGTAGCGATAGCCCAGGGCGTTGGGCACCGCCAGCGCGGCGCTGGTGCCCGCGGGCACGAAACGCTCGGCGAGGGTCTCGTCTCCCATCGTCGTCGTCGCGATGACGTTCAGCCGTGCCACCGAGACGCCGGGGTTGAAGACCAGCAGCTCGGTCGTCGAGCCAGGGATCTCGGCGACTGGCGCGAAGTTGATCGCTGGCAGCGAGCCGGGCGTGCCCAGCGCCGTCCAGCCCACGCCCGACGTTGCGTCGAAGTGCGTGGCGGCCGCCACGATGCCAACGTGCCCGCTCTGGTCGGCCGCGTCGACCGCTTCGCTCGTGAGGATGACGCCGAACGCGTTGCCCGAGAGCGCCGCGATGTCGCCGATGCTCCACCCCCCACGCGCCTCGGCCCGCACGACCTGGGTCAGCGAGACCTGGCCCGCCGTCGAGACGAACGTCACCTCGACGAGCGCGTCGTGATCGTTGGCGTTGTAGAACACGAGGAAGTCCGAGATGCCCGTGAGCGCCTCGACACGCGGGAAGTGCCACGTGTCGGCGGTCTGACGCGTGAAGCTCTCGCTCGTCGTGATGCGTTGGCCGCCGAACACGTCGGCGTGCTCGAGCGCCACGCCCAGCGGCGCGGTCGAGCCCAGCACGATCGCGTACGGCTCGTTGGGCAGGATCTGCCGACCGCTGGCCTGTTCGACGGCGAAGGCGCCGTCGCGCGCGACGTCGATCATCATCGTCGCGCCCGGTTCGATCACGCGGTCGACCACGATCGCGTCGCCGTCGCGGCCCAGGTCGTCGCGCTCGTACCGCAGCGTGAGCGTGAAGAGCTGGGCGCTGTCGGTGGGGTTCGACACGTACACCGCCTGGTCGATGTCGTTCGAGGCAAAGCCTTCGGGGTAGTAGGCCACCTCGTCGAAGCCGCCCGTCGCGACGGCCATGTCGTAGCTGGCCGGCGCCGAGCCGATGACCTCGAGGGTGTAGAACTGCTCGGTCGCGGCGAAGCCCAGCCCCGTGACGGTATCGGCCGTTGCGTTTTCGGCGACGAGCAGGCCTTGCGAGTCCCACAGCCGCAGCGTCACGGGCTGGTCGCTCGTCACGCGGAAGTCGAGCAGGCCGTCCTCGCGCACGGTGACCCAGTGCAGCCCCGAGCTCGCATTGGTGGTGTTGCCCGACGCGACGCCCTCGCCCGTGAAGGGGCTGGTCGCGAGGAACGCGCCGCGGCCGGGCCAGCGCATCGGGTCGATCTCCCAGCCGATGTCCTCCATCGCGGCGAAGTCCAGCGGCGTGGCGAGCTTGCGCGTGCCACGGGTGAACGTCGGGTCCATCAGCGTTTCTTGCCCGCCACTGGTCAGCCCCTCGCGCCAGTGCGCCAGGTCGGACGCCATGAGCTGCGTGTCGGCGCTCACGGCCATCGCGCGCGGGCCCATGAATTCGCTGCTGGGCGAGACGAGGTTCAGGAACGCCGGCGTCCCGTCGGTGAACCCGAGCACGTGCATCATCTCGTGCAGCGCGACCGAGTAGAAGTCGTGCTCGCTGCCCTCGAGGCCCGCGGTCGTGATCCCGAAGTGCCAGTTGGTGTCGTTGTCGAAGGTGATCGTGCCGCCCCAGAGGCTCGTATCGCTCTGGCCGGCCTCGGGCCCGGTCGCCCCGCTCTGGCCGCGGCCCTCGACGTTCTGGAGGAAGGCCGCGCTGCCGCTGGCCTGCCAGCCGCCCGCGCCGCCGAGCCCCAGCGTGTCGCCCGCGATGTCGCGGCCGCCCACGAACAGCAGCACCTCGTCCTCGTCGATCACCGGATCGTCGATCTCCGCGACCGAGCCCGTCGCGGGATTGGTGAACTGGATGCGCCAGTTGTTGCCGCCACCGGGGATGATCGCGTTGAGCGAGTCGTTGAACAGCGAGCTGACGTAGTCCGCCGCGGCCTCCATGACTACCCGCCGCGCCGGATCATCGAAGAACCCGTTGGTGTCGTAGGTGTAGTCGACCTCGATGCTGACGCTGAGCAGCACGCGCGGCTCCAGCGATTCGCACGCGATCGGCGAGTCGAACAGGGTCTCCCGAACAGGCATGCCTCGCTCCTTCTTCCTTGGCATCCGCACTCGCTGACGTATCGGCAATTATCGTCGCAGCACCGCACGCACGGGGCTTGCGTCGAACCCCACCAGCCGTAGCGGCAGCGCGATCAGCTCCCAGATGCCCGGGTCGACCCCTCCCAGCACCAGCCCCTCGAGGATCGATACGCCCGATCGAGCGCACGCCGCGTGGCCGATGAGGTCCTTCGCGTCCGCGAGGTCGACGCTCGGGGTATCCACGCCCAAAAGCCGCACCTCGCGTGCCGCGAGCGCCTCGATCATCTCGGGCGTCGGCGCCGCGAGGTCGCTGGGGAATGTCTCGGGGTCGGCGCCCGTGCCGGTCTGCAGCAGCAGCCTTCCGGGCTGCCCGTGCTCGGTCAGCCCGCGCACGGCGTCGAGCCACGCCTCGTCGATCGCGTCGATGCCGAAGCGCTCGCCGCGCGTCGCGCGCACGGGCGCGACCACGCACGGACCGAGATACAGATCCAGCGGGTGCTGGTCGATCGTTCGCCCGGCCGGCTTGTAGTGGCTCTCGGCGTCGGCGTGCGCGCCGACGTGTACGGTGCTGGTGAGGGTGCTGAGCGTCAGGTGGTCGCCGCGCGCCGTGTCCATCAGGACCTTCCGGCTCAGCGGCGTATCACCCGGGAAGACGGCCGTGCGAGGCGACAAGGGCGGCGAGACGTCGACCAGCATGGCCGAGGCTACGCCGGCCCGGTCGGACCCGTCAGCCCCAATCGAACCCGTAGATCAGGTACAGGCAGCCGCAGCAGGCGGCCGTGAGCGCCGGACCGCCCGCGATGCAGCCCAGCCCCTGCCACAGCAGCCGCTTGGCCGTGTCGGCCGCCGTGCCCGTCGAGACGTACGCACGCTTGCCGCCCTCGCTGGTGATGACCGACCGCACGCCCTGCAGCGGCTCGCCGGGCATCGCCCGCGTCAGGTCCTCGCCGTGGTGCGAGTGGTTGCCGGTGACGAAGACCTCCCGGCCCGCCTCGATGGCGTGCTCGACGTACCGCAACCGCCGCGGCTGGCCGGAATCGTCGAGCAGATCGATCCCGAGGCGCTCCAGCGATTCGACGATGTGCGGCGGGAGTGGTTGCGTAAAGGCGCCGGTCTTCTCGTCCACGTTCTGGAACGTGAAGCTCTCGGATACGTCGAGGTGCACGTCGTCCTCGACGGCCGACACCAGCACGCGACCGGTGCTGTCTTCCACGTAGAACGGGTGGCTCGTCGTGACCGAGTCCACGCGCGTCCACACGGGCGCCTGGTGCTTGTGCGTTCGGCGATTGCCGACCTGGAAGATCGCGAGCTCCTCGACGATCGCCTCGACGTACACGCAGGGCCGGGCCGAGAACGGACCGAGGAGTTCCGTCGCCGGAGCCGCCTTGCCCTCGACGGCCGTCCACCCGCGGTCGAGCATGCTGACGGTGCGCACGGGCGTCCGGCAGATGTCGGCGCGGCGTCGCAGCATCTTCCAGCCGCAGAATGGCAACGCCAGCCCGAGCACGCCGAGCCCGACCAGCAGCAGGTTGACGATGATCGCAAGCATGGTGGCTCCTCTTCGGCTAGCGCATCTTCTCGACGGCCCAGGCGATGGCCTCCTCGGCCGGCTCGGCGCCCCAGTTCCAGTCGAGCGACGTGGTCTGCGGCGGGTCCTTGCCGACGAATTCGCGTCGCGCCACCACGGCCCGCGCGGCCACGTCGATCAGCCTCGCGTCCCAGACCCAGCGATAGGCGTCGCCGGTCGTCTCTCCGGTGGCACCATCGACGTACGAACCAACCTTCACCTTCTCGCGCTCCACCAGGAGCAGCACGCCCAGGTCGGCCTCGCCGGTTGCGCGCAGGTCGACGGGGATCTTCGACTCGAACACGTACTTGATGTCGCCGGTCTGCCAGTCGGCGATCGCCAGCCCGCCGCCGGGTACGGCCTCGGCGCCGAGCCGCTCGGTCAGCGCACCCTCCTGGCTCAGGGACTGCGCGACGGCAGAGATCTCGTCCCGCCCGCGCTCCTCGGCCGCGAACGCCGATACCGCGCCCACCATGCCCTTGACCACGACGGCGCCAACGACGACGACGAGCACCAACGCGACGATCACGACCGGCTTGATGGCTCCACGCCGAACGCTTGCAACTCCACGAACCCGCACCATGGCACGCCCTCCCCAGAGACGGGCGACCATCCGCCCGCTGAGACGGCATCGGCCGGATTCGGGACACCCTGCATCGCCGGCCCGGAGATCCCGCCGGGGGCAGGAAGCCGTGACGGTCGTACGGGCGGGCATGGTTATCGAGCCCCCCGTCGCACGTTCGGAGAGCGCCCGGGCCCCCCTGCGGCCGAGGAGGCGCTGGCTTGACTTGGACCATCGCCGCCGCAACCCTTCCTGTTCCCGCGATCGGCCCTGGTGGAAAACGGTCGGCGGCGGGACCCGGAGGAAAACGCTCTCATGGCGATCCGAATCAAGGCCCGCGGCGGCGAGTCCGTCGAACAGATGATGAAGCGCTTCAAGAAGCTCTGCGAGAAGGAAGGGCTGACGAAGGACATCAAGCGCAAGGAATTCTTCGAGAAGCCCAGCGAGCGCCGCCGCCGTGCCGCTCGCAAGGCCGTCAACAAGCGCATCCGCGAGACCAGCGGCCCGCGCCGCGGCTGAGCAGCCGCCCCATGGCCAAGCGCCCCGACCTGACGGCCAACCAGCAGAAGATCGTCGGGCGCTACTACGCCAACAAGGACGCCATCATCGAGACACGCCTCGGCGAGGTCGTGTCCGAGCTTTACATTGCCACCGCCGAGGGCAAGCAGGCCGCGCTCAAGCGCCTGTGGAACAGCGCCCGCGCCGCGCTCAAGCAAAAGGGCGTGGCCCAGGCCCAGATCGATCGCATCGTCGACGAGCAGGACCTCGAGGCCCTCGCCGCGCTGGCAGGCCGCGTCTCGCGATAGCCAGTCACGCGTCTCCGAGCCGGCCCTCGAGATCGAGCCGCACCCACACGACCGAGTGCAGCACGGGGTGCTCGATGCGCACGCGGAAGAGCACCATCTCCTCCACGTCCCAACCCAGCCGATCGCCCACGCGCCGAACCATGCCCGGGTAGGCCGGCATCTCCGGCGCACTCACCGCGCCGCTCCCGCGACCGCCGCGCACCAGTCGCTCGGCTACCGGCAGCAACAGCCCGGCATCGTCACCCGGCCAGGCCGTGGTCTCGGGCCGACGCGACAGCACGCGCAGGCTCGGGTGGGCCGGGCCGAACGCGTCCTCGGCCAGCAGGCTCGGATCGACGAGCATGTCCTGGTACAGCACCTGCGCCGGAGTGGCAACCTCGTGGATGTTGCCGATGGCGGCGGTGCCGTCGGGCGAGCGGATCGGCAGCCCGCGCGTCATGTCGCACAGGTAGCAGCTCACCGCCGACGTCGTGCCCAGCCGATCGACCTCGGCCACGAACCTCGTGTAGCCGTCCTTGCCAACGATCGCCGAGATCGACGGCAGTGGCTCGGTCGAGAACGCCTCGACCAGGCCAACGGGTCCGTGCGGTGCAGCATCACCAAACACCGGCTCGCGCGTGCGCACGTTGCCCTCACCCTGATCGAAGCGGTGCCGGGAGATCTCCAGCGGCACGTCGGGCCGCAGGCGTCGCAGCCCCTCCAGCCCGCGCAGCGAGCACATCTCGATGAAGCCCGGCGTCTGCGATCGGCGGACCAGCAGCGTAAAGAGGTCGACGTCGCAGCAACGCCCGACGAGCTCGCGGTTCACGCGGTACGCCGTCCGCTTCAGCTCGGCGTCGTGCCCGGCGATGCCGTCGCCGCTCACCGACCGCACCATCAGGTCGAAGCTGCTGCGGTCGTCGGCGTGGTCGCTCACGGCCCCGTGGAACAGATCGGTCGCCGCCTGCACGCGATCGGTGATTTCGGCGGGCACGCCCGCCTTCGTTGCCGCCAGCAGCACCTGCCTGGTCGCCGCCTTACCGGGCACGCGGGCACCCGAGCCCAGCGGATTCTCCGACGTCGCGACCCGATAGACCTGCCATGCCAGCTTCTTGCTGATCCCCAACGCCCGCTCGACGCCGATGGCCCCGGGGCCCTCGCGGGGTACGGCCGATAACAGCTCGGCATACGCCGATCGCACGCCCGTGATGGCCTCAACCACCGACGCATCGAGCACGTCGACGGAGGCTGGGCTGGGATCGGCGGCGGACATGATTGCATTTATAGCCTGATTTCGCACAACGCCGAGGCAGACTTGCAATATTTCTAGAAATATTTAGAAAACCTCTTGTGCCGATCGTCCGGATCCGTTAGAGTGCCACGTTCACACGCCGCACGCGTCTTGCTGCGCAGTGGCACCAGGGCGAACACCATGCACACTGCCCCCGGGCGGCTCGGAGAGGAAGGAACACGATGCCCAAGAACGCGATCTTCGGTTGTACCACGCTACTGGCCTGCGCTGGCCTCACCGCTCCGGCTGTGGCCCAGGTGCCCGGCTTCGACACCCGCGACGGCTGGCCGCTGATCTTCGGCCCGGGCCCGTCGGTCGACGGCGGCATGATGGTCAACATGGACGCCGACCCCGAGCTGGAGATGGTCCACGTGGTGCAGGATCGCCTGTACGCGCTCAACCTCGACGGGACGAACGTGCCCGGCTTTCCGCGCGTCCTGACGCCGGGCCAGGGCACGTTCGGCGCGCCGGCATTCGGCGACGTCGACGGCGACGGCGAGGAAGAAATCGTCGTCCAGACGTTCTTCTTCGGCATCCGCGGCAACGTCTTCGCCATCAACAAGGACGGCTCGACCGTGCCGGGGTTTCCGGTCTCGGTCGGCGGCCCGTTCAAGAGCCCGGCCCTGGCCGACCTCGACGGCGATGGTGACCTCGAGATCCTCGTCAACGCCAACTCGGGCGGCGAGGCGCAACTCTCCGCGATCGAGGGCGACGGTACGCAGCGCGCTGGCTTCCCCGTCGTGCTCGACAACATCTCGAGCGGCGGTTCACCGGCCGTCGGCGACATCAACGGCGACGGCGTACCCGAGATCGTCGTCTCCTCGTTCTACACCGTGTACGCGTTCGATGCCGACGGCAACACGCTCTCGGGCTTCCCGTACACGCCCAGCGAGGGCGGCACGATCCAGACGCTGAACTATAACTCGGCGGGCCTGGCCGACCTCGACGGCGACGGCGCGCGCGAGATCGTCTTCGCCACCACCAACGAGGTCGATCCATTCACCGGCCGCATCTACGTGCTCGACTTCGCCGGCAACCTGCGCCCGGGCTGGCCCACCACCACCGAGTTCTCGATCTTCACGCCGCCCAGCATCGCCGATGTCGACGGGGACGGCAACCTCGACGTGGCCATCGGCGATCGCACGCTCTCGCCCACTCCGCTCGCCAGCATCCAGGTATGGGACCGCGACGGCGTGCCGCTGCCGGGCTGGCCCGTCACGGGCGTCGTCGGCGCGGTGCACGCGCAGATCATGATCGCCGACGTCGACGCCGACGGGTTTGTCGAGCTGCTCGTCGACGACAACACCGCCGTCACCCCGCTCTACGGCTTCAACCACGACGGCACGCAGATCGACGGGTGGCCATTGCCCGTCGGCTCGGCATCCTCGTTCCAGCAGTCGCCCACGATCGGCGACTTCGACGGCGATGGATTCATGGACCTCAGCGTGAGCGGCAACGACCTGGTCGACAACCAGACATACTTGTTCCAGCTCGCCTCGGACACCGTCATCTACGATCCTGACCTCGCGCCCGTCCGCACGTACCAATACAACGTCCGTCGCGACGGCGTAGCCGACAGCATCGAAGCAACCCCCTGCCGGCCCGACTTCGACGGCGACGGTGTGCTCACCATCTTCGACTTTCTTGCGTTCCAGAACGCCTTCGACGCGGGCGACCTCGCGGCCGATTTCGACGGCGACGGCTCGCTCACGCTGTTCGACTTCCTCGCCTTCCAGAACGAGTTCGACGCCGGCTGCGAGTGAGCACTACGCCTTGGCTCGCCGTCGCCGTGGCTTGAAGATTGCCGTTGCCTGGGCCGGTGCGCGGAGATCGCGGACCGGCCCGTTGCTCACGCGCTCCATCGCGCTCTTCGCCATGTCGGACGAATACTCGCAGCCGACGTACCGCCGGCCCAGGGCCGTGGCCGCGACGGCGGTGGTACCGCTCCCGGTGAAGGGGTCGAGCACGAGGTCGCCTTCGTTGCTCGTGGCGCGCACGACGCGAGCGAGGTAGAGCTCGGGAAGCTGGTTGTCGTGCCTGCCGCGGCGTTCGGCGTTGTTGCCCTGGATGCGGCCCCAGTACTGGCCGTACCACACGTCCATCGGCAGGCGCATGCCGGCGGGCATGCCGTCCTTCTTGTCCATCGTGCGCGGGTCGAAGTACGTCGTCGCGCGGTCGCTGGGCTCCAGCACCTCTTCGGGGTTCCAGGTGCGGTTCTTGGGGTCCTTGCAGAAGTACAGCACGTGCACCTTGCTGTTGATGAACCGGCCCGTCGTGTTCTGTCCGAAGCGGTAGTGCCACACGCACCAGTTGACCATGTGCAGGCCGCGCTGCTTGAGGTGCACCACGATCTCGGCGGCCCAGTCGTCGGGGATGTTGATCCACAGGCTGCCCGTGGGCTTGAGTGCCTGGATGCACAGGTCGATCCAGCGCTGCGTAAACGCCGTCACCTCGCCAGGCTCGCCGAAGCTCTGCGACACGTCGCAGTACTCCTCGTCGGGCATCGAGTCGTCCCACTTGTCGTAGCCGCGGGCCCAGTTGAAGGGCGGGTCGGCGAAGACAAGGTCGACCTGGCCCTTCGCGCACTCGGGAATCTGCGGCAAGAGCTCTCGACAATCGCCCACGAACACCCGGCAGTCTGGCAATTCTCCGCCGCTCGGGCGCAAGGGCTTCGGCAGCTTCGACTTGGATCGCGTCGTGGGTTTCGTGGTCGCTGAGGCGGGCATCGAAGAGTGTACCGCGCTCTTGCGGATTGCGCCACCGCGCGTGATGGACAAGGAGCATGTGCGCCGATACGTTCTCCCCGGCCCGATCGATGTTGCCCGGGCCAACGCGCACCGAAGAGAGAGGTCGTGGCCGTGCAGGACAATCCGCGCAAGAGCACGGCCGGGCTCTGGTCGAGCCCGGCCGTTCGTGCCATCCGTCTCGGCGGGTTGTGCGTTGTCGCGGCGGCGGGCCTCATGGCCGCCGGAGCCCTCGTCGTGCGCCAGCCCACGGCTTCCGCGGGCAAGGCCAGCCTGGCGCTGCTCGTGCTCCCCGGCCTGGCGCTCGGCGCCCTCGCCATCCATCGGGCGGTGCGCCTGGGCCGGGGCTAGGCGGGCCTCAGCTCGCGCCGGCCGTCTCGAGGGCGGGGGCCTGCGGCAGGTCGACGTCGGTGCCGTTCACGTGGTTGAAGTAGTTCGTGAAGAAGTTCAGCGCCACTGCGGCGATGACCTCGACCACGTCGCCGTCGTCGTAGCCGGCGTCCTTGAACGCCCGCAGGTCGCCCTCGTCGGCGAAGCCCTTCTTCTCGAGCAGGGACCGCGTGAACGTCACCAGGGCGCCGAGCTTCGCGTCGTCGAGGTCGCCGCGGCGGGCGGCGATGGTCTGGGCCTCGCTGAGGCCCGCGCCCTTGCCGATGTGCGTATGGGCCGCCAGGCAGTACTCGCAGTCGTTCTGCTGGGCCGTCACCAGGGCGACGATCTCGCGCTCGGCGGCGGTCAGGCTGCCCTCGGCCAGGGCTCCGCTCATCCCCAGGTAGGCCTGGAGGCCGGCGGGCGAGTTAGCCATGCCCTTGAAGATGTTCAGGTGCTTGCCCTTCAGCGGGCCGTCGAACAGCTCCTTGGCCTTCCCGGTGGCGGTGCTCGGATCGATCGTGTTCAGGCGTGGCATCGTGGTCTCCTTTGGCTTTGAAGCGTGCTGGTTCAGACTCCGTGCCGGGGCGAACCACGGCCCATGGAGGCCTATTCATGTATCTGCATTTAATTTTTCGCCGTCCTAACTTTGGCCACGCAAAAAGCCGGCCCACGAGGGACCGGCTTCGTTCGGGTCGTCGAGCCTTGAGCGGCCCGGCAACGTGACTCAGGCGGCGCGGCGACGCGGGCCCGAGCGACGCGACGCGAGCGTGTAGCTGCGGGTCGTCGAGGCAGCGCGGCGGACCGTGCCCTTGCGAGCGCTGGGCTTGCGGGCGGCCGTCTTGCGACCGGTGCTGCGAGCCTTGGTCGTGGTGCGCTTAGCCGTCGAACGCTTCGCGGCCGGCTTGGTGGTCCGGGCCTTGGTGGTCCGGGCCTTCGAGGTGCGTGCCTTGGTCGTGCGCTTGGCGGTCGTGCGGGTCGACGCCTTGCGAGCCGTGCTCTTCCGAGCGGCGGGCTTGCGGGCGGCGGACTTCCGCGCGGTGGTCCGCTTGGCGGTCGTGCGGGTCGAGGCCTTGCGAGCCGTGCTCTTGCGAGCGGCAGGCTTGCGGGTGGCGGTCTTGCGCGCCGTGGTCCGCTTGGCGGCGGTACCGGTCTTGCGCGTGGTGCGCTTGGCGGTGGTGCCGGTCTTCCGCGCCGTAGTCCGCTTGGCGGCGGCGCGGGTCGAGGTCTTGCGAGCCGTGCTCTTGCGAGCGGCGGGCTTGCGGGTGGCGGTCTTGCGCGCCGTGGTCCGCTTGGCGGCGGTACCGGTCTTGCGCGTGGTGCGCTTGGCGGTGGTGCCGGTCTTGCGCGTGGTGCGCTTGGCGGTGGTGCCGGTCTTGCGAGCGGTCGTCCGCTTGGCGGCCGGTTTGGCCGTCTTGCGGGTCGGGCTCTTGCGGGCGGTGGTCCGCTTGGCGGTCGAGCCCGAGGTGCGGGTGGTCTTCCGGGTGGTGCTCTTGCGGGCGCCGGTCCGGCCGGTGGTGCGCTTGGCGGCGGTCTTGCTGCCGGTAGCGCGGGTGCGGCGCGACGGGGCCGTCCGGGCCGCGTGCGTGCGGCTGGCGGTCTTGCCGGTCGTGCGGCGGCGAGTCGAAGATGTCCTCTTCATTGCGTGAATCTCCAAGCGGGCCGCCTTCAGGTTGCTCCCGGGAGGACCGATGTGGTCCTGCACAGCCGGGCGATATGGTTCGTGCGGCCTGTTCCAGTTCGTCCGGTCGCCGTCAGTGGCGGATAACCCCGAACGCTGGGTCCATCGACGCAACATCACACGCCCATGAGCGAATCCGACGAAAAAAAGTAAAACCGACCCCATTCGCGCAAAACCCGCGCATAAGAAAGCCCGACGTGCCCCCATCCACCGCTCAAACGCACTCGCCCTGGTCGCCCACGAGCTGGCACGAGCGCCCGCGCGCCCAGGCCGTCGCATACGAAGATCCCGCCGCACTCCGCCGCGCCGTCGATCGCCTCGCGAGCCTGCCGCCCCTGGTCACCTCGTGGGAGATCGA
Source organism: Phycisphaerales bacterium (assembly GCA_040217175.1). NCBI lineage: Bacteria > Pseudomonadati > Planctomycetota > Phycisphaerae > Phycisphaerales > Phycisphaerales bacterium. The sequence goes on from JAVJNT010000002.1 coordinate 1,112,041, forward strand.
ACGCCTCAAGGCCAACCTCGCCGACGCGCAGCTCGGCAAGCGCCTGATCATCCACGGCGGCGACTGCGCCGAGACCCTCGACGAGTGCAGCCCGGCCACCATCACCGCCACGCTCAAGATCCTCCTGCAGATGAGCCTCGTGCTCATCCACGGCTCGCAGAAGCCGGTGGTCCGCATCGGGCGCCTCGCCGGTCAGTACGCCAAGCCGCGCTCCAAGCCCACCGAGACCAAGACCGTCGATGGCCAGGCCTGCGAACTGCCCAGCTACTTCGGCGACCTGGTCAACCACGCCGAGTTCGAGCCCGGCGCCCGCCGGCCCGACCCCGAGCTCATGCTCGCCGGCTACCACCACGCGGCCATGACGCTCAACTTCATCCGCTCGCTGGCGACGGGCGGCTTCGCCGACCTGCACCACGCCGAGCAATGGGACCTGCGCTTCCTGACGAACGCCCAGCTCTCGGCCGAGCTGCGCGAGCGCTACCAACGCATGAGCCAGGAGGTGCGAAGTGCAATTCGCTTCGCCGAACTCATCAGTGCGGGCTCCATGGATGAACTCAACCGCGTCGACTTCTTTGCCAGCCACGAGGGGCTCAACCTCGAGTACGAGAGCGCCCAGACACGCCGCGTGCCCCGGCGCGACGGCTACTACTGCCTCACCACCCACCTGCCCTGGATCGGCGAGCGCACGCGCGCCCTCGACGGCGCCCACGTCGAGTTCTTCCGAGGCATCGCCAACCCCGTGGGCGTCAAGATCGGCCCCAGCATCGACCCCGACGAGGCCGTCGCCTTGCTGCGCACGCTCAACCCCAAGCGCGAGCCGGGCAAGATCGTGCTCATCTCGCGCATGGGCGCCACCAAGGTCGACGCCCTGCCGCCCATCCTGCACGCCGTCGAGAAGTCGGGCGAGCCGGTCGTCTGGCTGAGCGACCCAATGCACGGCAATGGCCAGGTGACCGACGACGGCCGCAAGACGCGTCACTTCGACGCCATCGTCGCCGAGCTTCGCAGCACCATGGCCGCCCACAAGCAGGCCGGCACCGTGCTCGGCGGCGTGCACGTCGAGGTGACCGGGCACGACGTGACCGAGGTCATCGGTGGCGCGTCGGGCGTGACGCAGGAGCGACTGTCCGAAAACTACGCCACCGCGTGCGATCCGCGATTGAACTACGCGCAGGCGCTCGAACTGGCGTTCATCCTGTCCGGAGCGCTCAGCCAGGACTCGGAGCGAACGGCCGGCGATCTTCCGGCGTAAAATAAGCAATGCCCACGTACGACTACGAGATCCTGGACAAGAACGGCGAGCCCACGGGCGAGACCTTCGAGTACGTCCAGCGAATGGCCGACGAGCCGCTGACCAAGCACCCCGAGACCGGCAAGCCCTGCCGCCGGGCGATCTCCGCGCCCGCCATCGCCGGCAAGTGGAGCGACCTCAACAAGACCCAGATGAGCAACAAGCGCCTGGGCGAGCTCGGCTTCACCAAGTTCGAGAAGAAGGGCGACGGCTACTACGAGCGGACCGCAGGAAACGAGGGGCCGAAGACGATTAACGCGGACGACTACCTCTAGTCCACGAGCCCGTCCAGCCCGCTCAGCCCTACCGGCTCCTTCGTAAAGAACCCCTCCCCCGCTTCGACGCCAATCCGACTGCCGAGATACGTCGCGCTCGCCTCGACCCAGTCGACGACCCTGCGGTTCTTCTCGGGCAGCACGAACTGCGTGTGGTACGCGCGGATCGACTCGATCTTGCGCTGCACATACCCAGTGATGTCGAGCACGAAGCTCGGGTTGGCCACCCAGCGCAGGTGCGTGGCGTAGTAGTAGAACAGCCACTTGGGGTAGATGGGCTCGCCCGCCGCCATCCCCTCGGGCACGGGCATGTCGATGCCCGTCAGCTTCGCGTCGAACCGCGCGTCCTCGACGATCCGCGTCACGGCTCGATGGTCCGGGTGCGCATCCTCGAAGAACGGCGTGAACACGATGCTCGCCTGGTGGGCCCGGATGACCCCGGCGATGGCGTGCCGGTTCTCGATCGTGTGCTCGACGAACCGGTTGGGCAGTCCCAACAGCACGCGCCGTACCGGCTTCGCGTTCGGAAACTTCGCAACGTCAGGCGACAGGATGTCCGCCGCCTTCTTCGCCTCTTCGGCCCGTGTCACCGGATCTCCATACGGCGTGGGCTCGCCGTTGGTGACGTCCAGCAGCAGCACGTCGTGCCCCTGCTCGGCCAGCTTGGCGATCGCCCCGCCCATGCCGAGCTCTTGATCATCAGGATGCGGTCCGACGACGAGGATGTTGGCCATGGGCGGAGGGTACGGCCCGGAATCTCTCGCTACCGCCGCTGCCCCACCGCCACCAGCCCGTACTTCACCGGCGGCTCGCCGTCGGCCTGGTCGACCGTCAGCTCGACCAGCGCCAGCAGCTCGGGTCGCTCGGCCGCGAAGAAGCCGCCCGCGCCGAAACGCCGACCCTGCTCGTCGACGAAACGCGTGAGCGGGAGCTCCAGCGTCTGGCCGATCGCCAGCCCGTCGATCGCGTAGCCATACCGCCCGTTGAGCCAGAGCGTGCCCGGGCCGAAGCTGCGTCCGGTGGTGTTGGTCAGCCGCAGCCTGGTTCCGGAGCGAAACGCGTGGATGTCCAGCGTCTCGACGCGGTCGCTGGCCTGCGGATAGACCGGCCCGCTGTCGAGCTCGCCCGTCGACGCACAGCCGGTCAGGACGCACGCGACGCCCAGGATCACGATGACAACGCTCCGCCGCATCGCCAATGGTGCCCCGGCCATGCCGCCGCGTCCACTACCATTGACGACCCATGTCGTGCGAGACCGCCTCACGCAACGCCACCGCACCCGCGCCGGGCATCGCCCCCGGCGGCGAGGGGCTCGACGCGCGCGCCATCGCCCGCGAGATCGGCCGCACCGGCGTGCACCCGCACCTGCCCGCGACCATCCCCGGCATGGACGCCCCGTTCTATCAGGCCGGGCTGGCGGGCTACTCCGACGCCGCCATGCGGATCATCGCCCGCCGCCACGGCTGCCCCCTGTGCGTCACCGAGGCCCTACTCGACCGCACCCTGCTGGCCGGCGGCCGAGGCTTTGCCAAGGCCGACCTGGGCGAGCTGCACGACAACGTCCCCGGCGGCGAAGACGACCACCCACTCGTCGGCCAGATCATGGGCAGCGACCCCGGCGAGATGGCCGCTGCGGCGATCAAGATGGTCGAGCAAGGCAGCCGTCGACCGAAGGAGTATCGCAAGCTTGCCGAGGGCGGCGAGCTATCCATCGAGCACGTGAGCGAGTCGTCCTTCCAGGCCATCGACATCAACCTCGCCTGCCCGGTCAAGAAGATTGCCAAGAAGGCCCGTGGCGGGCACTGGCTCGCCGAGCCCGGGGGCGCCATCGATATCTTGAAGGCGGTGCGCGACGCGCTGCCCGAGAGCATGCCCGTGACGCTCAAGATCCGCCGCAGCTTCGACGACACGCCCGAGATGGCGCGCAACTTCATGCGCATCTTCGACGCCGCGTACGACCTGGGCTACGCATGGGCCACCGTGCACGCGCGCACCGTGCAGCAGAAGTACGTCGGCCCGAGCCGGTGGGACCTGCTCCGCGACATCGTGCACCAGCGCCCCGGCCGCGTCGTCTTCGGCTCGGGCGACATCTGGAACGTCGACGACGTCTTCCGCATGATCGGCTACACCGGCGTCGCCGGCGTCAGCATCGCCCGCGGCTGCATCGGCAACCCCTGGATCTTCCGCCAGGCCCGAGACCTGATGGCCGGCGACGAGCCCCGCCCCCCCACTATCACCGAGCAGCGACAAGTCCTCGAAGACCACTTCGAGCTCGCCCTGCGCGTCAACGCCCACGTCCGCGACCCCGAGCACCACACCGGCAAGACCATGCGCAAGTTCGCGATCCGCTTCGCCCAGCACCACCCGGCGGGGGACGAGGTGCGCAAGCGGTTCATCGGGGTGAAGGGGTTGGAAGATTGGCGAAGCGTACTCGATGCGTTCTACCAGCCCGCGAGCATCTCGACATGACCGACGCAACCTACAGCGATGGCCTAGCCGGCGGTCTGGTCCGATCCTGGCTCGAGGTCTTCGAGCGCCAGAAGGCCTTCGCCGAGCATGCGTTCGACCAGCTCGATGATGCCGGGTTCTTCGCGTCGCCGGGCGAGGGCCTCAACAGCGTCGCCATCATCGCCCAGCACCTGGCGGGTAATCTCAAGAGCCGCTGGACCGATTTCCTCACCAGCGACGGCGAGAAGGAATGGCGCGATCGTGACGCGGAGTTCGTGCCGCCTGCCCCGACCGCCGAAGGCCGATCAACACTCATGCAAGAGTGGGAATTGGGCTGGCGGACGCTCTTCGAGGCCGTAAGGCCGCTTACGCCAGCAGACCTCGACAAGACGATCACAATCCGTGGCGCACCGCACGCCGTCCACGCGGCCGTCGCCCGCCAACTCGACCACTACGGATTCCACATCGGCCAGATCAACGTCATTGCGCGTATGCACGTCGGCGCTGATCGATGGCGTTGGTTCACGATCCCGCCGGGCGGCACAAAGGACTTCAACGACGCGATGCGCAGGCGGAACGCGTAGGCGTTAAGCCCGCTTCTCCCCCCCACCCGGATACGCAATCCGACCGTGGTAAATACTCGCCACCGTCTTGCTGATCGAATCGCCCACCGCGTCCAGCTCCTTGAGCGTCAGGTCGCAGTCGTCGAACTGACCGTCCGTCAGCCGCTTCTGGGCGAGCCGCCGCACGAGCTGGTCGATGCGGCTCGGCGTCGGATCGGCCATCGTGCGTGTCGCGCTCTCGACGGCGTCGGCCAGCATGAGGATGGCGCACTCCTTCGTGCGAGGCTTCGGGCCCGGGTAGCGATACTCCATCTCGCTGGGCTCGCTCACGAGGTCGCCCTCGCGGGCCTCGCGCTTGCTCACCGTGCCGGCCTCGGCCGACGCGGCCTTGCTCACGGCCCGGCTCTCGCGCGCCGCCTCGGCCTCGTCGGCGGCCTTCTTCTTGGCCCGGTGGTAGAAGTACTCCACGAGCGTCGTGCCGTGGTGCGCCTCGATGTAGTGGTGCAGCGTGCGCGGCAGGCCGAACTCGCGGGCCAGCTCCACGCCGTCCTTCACGTGCCCCACGATCACCAGCAGGCTCATGGCTGGGCTCAGCTTGTCGTGCTTGTTGGGTCCGCCCGCCTGATTCTCGACGAAGTACTCGGGCTTGTTCATCTTGCCCACGTCGTGGTACAGCGCGCCCACGTAGGTCTGCAGCGCGTCGGCCCCAATAGCGTCGGCCGCGGCCTCGGCGATCGACGCCACGTTCATCGAGTGGTTGTACGTGCCCGGCGCTCGGCGCTGCAACTCCTTCAGCAGCGGGTGCTTGGGGTCGCGCAGCTCGATCAGCTTCATGCCCGTCGTGATGTCGAAGGCCTTCTCGACGCTGGGCAGGATGAACAGCACGATGCCCGCCGTCGCCAGCCCGCCGCTGGCGGCAAAACCCATATCCCACGTCAGCTCGAGCAGGCCGCGCCCCGACAACGGCCGGCCGAGCAGCCCGCCGCCGAGTGCCGCAGCCGCAAGCGCCAGCGCCGTCGCCAGCCCCGCCCGCACGAACGCGCGCCGATCACGGATCTCGCTGAGCTGCCACGCCGCCGTCGCCGCGCCCGCCAGCGGGATCAGCACGAACCACGAAGGCCGCGACAGGGCCACCGTCACCAGCACCGCGTGGCCGGCCGAGATCGCCAGCGCGATGCGTGCGTCGTACGCGATCGCGAGCAACATCGCCAGAAGCAGCGTCGGCGCGACCGCAAGCAGCATCAGCAGCCGGGGCTCCAGCGCCGTCGACCATACCGCGAGCGCAAAGCAACAGACGAACAGGCCGGCAATGCCCAGCATGCGCTCAGGATTCCGCGCCACACGCGGGCAGTACCACGCGAGATACACCGTCAGCCCCAGCACCACCAGTACGCACACCGCCGCCGACCCGAGCAATCGCGAACCCAGCGAAAACACGCCTCGCGCCCGAGACACGGCCTCCCGCTCGCTCCGCAGCAGGCCGATGGTCTCCAGGCCCACCGGCTCGCCGCGCCGCACGATGACCTGACCGGCCTGTACCTCGACGAACGCCTCGGCGACGCCCTCGACGGCCTGCGTCTGGCGCGCCGCCGACGCCGCCTCGTCCATGCGGTAGGTCGGCTCGGTCTGGTTGGCCAGCCTCCCGACGACGAGCGAGCGCAAGGCCGCGTCGCTGAACTGGGCCGCGTCCGCCAGCCGTTCGGCGGCCTCGCGCCGGGCCTCGGGGCTGCCGCTGTTGACGAGGTTGGCAGCCGTGGTATGGATGGTCGAGCCGCCCTGATCACTGCTGAGCCAGATGATCGCCGTCTCGCCCGCCTCGCTGCCACCGAGCTGGGCGCTGCGCTGCCGCTCGGTCTGCCACGTTGCCGGCTCGACGAACGGCCGCCGCTCGAAGCTCGTCCGCAGACGCGTCATCGCTTCGGTCCAGCTTGGTGCGACGGCGTCTTCGGTCACGAGCGCACGAACTGCGGTGAGCTCCTCGGCGTCGAGGTCGAACCGTGTTCGGATCTCGGGCGCCACCTGGTCGAGCGTGGCCGCATCCTTCAGCGTCAGCGGGAGCTGCGCGAGCCCGTCGACCGTGCTGCGAAGCTCGGGCCGGGGCGCGAAGATCCTTGCGGCTCGATCGCGCGCCAGCGTGCGCTGCTCGTCCGTGCGCGCAGGGTCGGGCATGCTGAACGCTTCGCGCGCCACCACCGTCTCGTCCGACAGGCGGCCCATCGGCAGCAGCGGTTGACCGCTGGCCGACCACGTCAGCATCGTCAGCAGCCCCGCCGCACCCACGGCGATGATGACCGCGTATCCGGTGCGCGGGTTGGTCAGCAGCCGCTTGAAGCGCTCGGCGGGCGTCGACCGCTCGCGCCGGAGCGTTATGCGACGACCCGAGTTCTTGGACTTCTGCCAAGGCCAGCGCATCAGGCGTCTCCTTCCGATGCCACCGGTTCGGTCGCCGCATCACGCGTTGGCGCGTTCGTGCGCGGCTCGTCGCCGCCGTACGCGTCGATGATCCTCTGCACGAGCGCGTGCCGGACGACGTCCTCACGCGTGAGGGTCGCAAAGGCCACGCCGCGCACGCGTCGCAGCCGCCTTGCCGCGTCGACCAGCCCGCTGCCCGCCGGCTCGTCGATGTCGACCTGCGTCGGGTCGCCCGTGACGATCATCCGCGAGCCCTCGCCCATGCGCGTCAGGAACATCTGCATCTGCCCGATCGTGCTGTTCTGCGCCTCGTCGAGCAAGATAGCCGCCTGGTTGAGCGTGCGCCCGCGCATGAACGCCAGCGGCGCGATCTCGATCACTCCGCTCTCCATGAACCGCTCCATCGTGCCAACGTCCATCATGTCGTACAGCGCGTCCAGCAGCGGCCGCAGGTACGGGTGCACCTTGGCCTGCATGTCGCCCGGCAGGAAGCCCAGCCGCTCACCCGCCTCGACGGCCGGGCGAACCAGCACCAGCTTGCGCACGCGGTCGGTCCTCAGCAGGTGCACGGCCGCCGCTACAGCCAGGTACGTCTTGCCCGTGCCCGCCGGCCCCATGCCGAACACCAGTTCGTGCGTGCGGATGGCTTCGAGGTAATGCGCCTGACCGGGCGTGCGCGCGCGGATCTGTCGTCCACCGCTGTAGACCGCGAGCGGGCCTTCCCAGGCCTCGCCCTCGCGCGGCGGCACGCGCGTCGGGCCACGACCGGCCTGCCGCCCGAGCGCCTCCACGCCCGGCGTGGTCGATACGTCTGGGTAGTTCGAGTCGCTCGCAGACATCAGCCCGCCCGACGCGGCTTCGGCCAGCATCTGCAGCACGTCGGGCGTCGAGGCCCGCCCGCCGCGGCGCAGCACCGCGCGCAGGAATCGTTCGGCCGCCCGTACGCCCTCTTCCTGGCCGCTGATGCGCACGATCCCGCCCCGGGGCGTGACCGATACACCGAGCCCCTCGCGGAGCAGGCGTACGTTTCGGTCATGAACCCCGAGCACCCGAACCGGATCGGGGCCGATGGGAAACTCGATGGTCAGTTCCAAACGCCGGCCTCCGGGCCCGGTGCCACCTGCGGCCCTCGTGGTCAGTTTCGTCACGAGCCCAATCCTACCTGAGCCCCAATCGCCGGGCGGAGCGAAATGCGAACAATATCCTACCTCATAGCGCTCGTCCTGGTGCTACCCGCCGCCGCCTGCCGCGTGGGCCCAGACCGGGACCTGGTGGCCACAGGTGGCCCGAGTGTTCTCGGACCCGTCGAGGGCGAACGCGAAGACGTCCCGCGTGCGCTGCTCGTGGGCCTCGAGGCGGCCCAGGGCGCCATGCTGGTCGGCAGCTGGGACGGCGACACCTACGGCGCCTCGTTCCTCATCGTCGAGAGCCTCGAGGGCACCGTGACCGCCATCGATCACCGCGACGGCACGTTCACCCTGCGGGCGTTCGTCGAGCCCGAGGGCGATCGCACGACCCAAGAGGTCCTGCTCGACGCATGGGCTCTCCGCCTGAGCCAGCTCAACGGCGTCGAGTGGGCGCCACGGTAACCTTCACGTCGCCTCTTCCGAGCGACCACGCGGCGGTCCGGGTGGGACGGCGCCCGCGAGTTCGACCGTCATCGTGGTCCCGCGCTTCCACACGCTCTTCACTCGGATGGTGCCGCCAAGCGTGCGCACGGCGTGCTTGACGATCGCCAGGCCCAGCCCCGTGCCGCGCGCAATCTTGCTGCCATCACGCGACGCATCGACCTGGTAGAACCGCTCGAAGATGCGCTGCTGCATCGGCAGCGGAATGCCCACGCCGTGGTCGATCACCTCGAACACGCAGGTTCGCGGACCGTCGGCATCGTCGCCCGGCTCGATGCGGCCCGAGACGAGCACCTCGTCGCCGTCCTTGCTGAACTTCACGGCATTCTCGATCAGGTTCCGCAGGATGATCGTCAGCAGGTTTCGGTCGGTGCGGAGCTGCTCGAGCGCGGGATCGAGATCGAACCGCAGCACCACGCCGCCGCGCTCGCACATGGGCTCGAAGCTCTTGGTCAGCACGCGCGCCAGCTCGCTGGCCGGCACGAGCGACAGCCGCACCGCGCCCTCGAGTGCTTCCAGGCGAGAGAGATCCAGCAGGTCGCGGATCAGATCTTCCAGACGCAGCACGTTCTCGTCGAGCATCGACAAGAGCCGGGCACGCATGGCTTGGTCTTCGCTCGCCGGTCCTTGCAGCGTGTCGACGGCGCCGCGGAGCGCTGCGATGGGCGTGCGCAGCTCGTGCGAGGCATTGGCCGCAAAGTCGGTGCGGATCTCGAGCGCTCGCGCCAGCTCGCTCACGTCGCGCAGCACGAGCACCACGCCGCGCCCCGGCGCGCTTCCGACCGGCAGGATCGGCACCGCCGACATGTCCGCGACCTTCGAGCCTTGCTCGCTGGCGAACGTCACGCGCCGTCGATTGGCCTCGCCGCGCGACGCGCGGGCGTGCATCGACAACGCCTCGGCGTTGGTAAACACCTCATCGATCGGTCGCCCGAGAAGATCGTCGCGTGACATGTCGAGCCACTGCGCGCTCGCTTCGTTCGCACGCACCACCGTCTGACGGCCGTCGCACACCAGCACGGGAACGTCGAGTGCCGCGAGAACCGTCGAGAGATCCTCGTACGCCGAGCGGAGCGAAGACGAAGATTCCCGGGCTTCGTCCGCCCGACGCTCCGCGGCACGCAGCGTTCCGAGCCGAGCGTCCAAGGCGCGCCAGACGCCGGCGACCGCAATAACGATGACGATCGCCGAGAGCCACCCGGGCACATCGACCAGCACCAGCACGAGCGCCGTGCCCGCCGCCGCGCCCGAGAGCATCAACCAGCGTTGGCCGTGCGTGCGTGCCACGGCTTCTTGCGCTTCGGGGTCGTTAAGCGGGCGCGAGCTCATGCACCGCACGGTAGCCCACGCCGCGAACCGTCTTGATGTGCCGGCCCCACTGACCCATCTTGCGGCGGATGCTCGTGATGTGGACGTCGATGGTCCGCTCGGTCACCGTCACGCCCGGGCCCATGGCGTGGTTCATGAGTGCGCTGCGCGAAAGCACCTTGCCGTCGGCCTCGATCAGCGCCGAGAGCAGCCTGAACTCGGTGAGCGTGAAGGGAATCGTCTCGCCCTCCAGAGTCGCCTCGTGCGTCTCCAGATCGAGCGCGACCCCGCCCAGGCGGAGCACCTGCTCGCTCACGCGGCCGCGGCCCTGCGTCCGGCGGAACACCGCCTCGACCCGCGCCATCAAGACCTTCATCGAGAACGGCTTGGTGACGTAGTCGTCGGCCCCGACGGTGAGACCCACCACCTGGTCGACCTCGTCGGCCTTGGCCGTCAGCATGATGATGGGCACGTGGCTGATGCTCTTGTCCGCCCGGATCTGCCGGGCAACCTCCGTGCCCGAGAGATCGGGCAGCATCAGGTCCAGGAGCACCAGGTCGGGCCCCAGGGCCCGGGCCTTCGAGACGCCATCGGGCCCGGTGTGGGCCGTTGATGTCCGATAACCATTAGTTTGCAGGTTGTACTCGAGCAGATCCGAGAGGTCGCGCTCGTCCTCCACGATCAGGATCAGCTTCTCGTCGGCCGTGTGGCTGCGTGCGACCATGCCCTCGTCCCCTTCGATGTCCCGCTTGGCCCGAGCTCGGGCCCTGTCGTATGCAGGATTCTTGGGCGTCATGGCATGGCTCCCGGGCAGGGTACACACGACTTTAACATATCTTCGCATTCAGACGGAGATTCTGGTGTTCATAGATGCATCGGGCCGAAAAACTGATCGGACCCGTAGTTGGCAAGGGCTAAGTTGCTTGCTACGATCTCGGCTTCTCGCCCGGAGACGGGCCGATGCCGTGCGGAGCCAGGCCGTTCAAAGCGGCCTCCGCAGCGATTCGCGGGCTTGCCAGGGCGTGGCCTCCAACGGGCCGAGCCGAGCAAGCCAGAACGACGGGTTACCTCCGGCATCTTGGGGATGCCGGTCTTGGCTGACGACTCTGGCCCAGGACGGGCCAACGCCAGCCGTGCTTGGGGGCTCATGGTCGAGCCCGATGGGTCGGTGGCGTGGGTGGAACCCTTGTCCATCGGCAACGACGTGCGACCGGCCAATGCAACGTGCGGCCGGGCACGCTGGTGGAGTCGGGCGGCCAATCTTCCGCCCCTGAATCTCGAAGAAGGAGTCTCGTACGATGAGTCACACGAAGGCCACAGTGCTGCTCGCGGGCCTCGCCATGGGCCTTGGTGGCACGGCGATCGCTCAGACCTCGAGCCTGGACGAAGCCCGCTCGTTCGCCGCGGAAACCCGCAGCGACGCCTCGCGCGCTACGCTCAGCCAGGGCGCGGCGACCGGTCCTAACCTGTTCGGCCGCCTGCAGTTCCAGTACAACGTCACCCTGATCGATGAGCCGGTGCCCTCCACCGGCGAGGACTTCGCCAACGGCTTCCAGAACCGTCGTGCCCGCTTGGGCGCGAAGGGCGATGTTGGCGAGTTCGAGTACTACGTCCAGGGCAACTTCGGCCGCAACGGCGGCGGTTTCGACCTCCTCGACTTCCACATCTCGGTGCCCGTCCCCGGCATGGAAGAGGACGCCAAGCTGAAGTTTGGTCAGTTCAAGGCTCCGTTCCTGTACGAGGAGCTGGTCTCTTCGGGCAGCCAGCCGCTGGTCGATCGCTCGTTCACCAACAGCCGCTTCAGCCAGGGCCGTAGCCAGGGCATCTCGTTCATCTACGCCGGCAACGAGGACGACGACTACAAGGTCGAGGTGAACTTCTCCGACGGCTTCAGCTCGGCCAACACCGGCTTTGCCAGTGCTGCCGAGGCCGACTTCTCCATCGGTGGCCGCTTCGACTACAAGGTCCAGGGCGCCTGGAGCGACTTCAAGGACTTCGGCTCGTCCCAGGGCCAGGAGCAGGCCCTCCGCTTCGGCGGTGCGATCTTCTACCAGCAGGGCGACGGCACCTACGCCTTCGGTAGCGGTGCCACCACCGAGCTCGACCTGCTGAGCATCACCGCTGATGGCCAGTGGGAGAGCAACGGCTGGGGCGTCTACGGCGCCTTCATCTTCCAGGACGCCGACATGGGCATGGCGGGCGATGTCTCCGACATCGGCTTCGTCGCTCAGGCCTCGTACCGCTTCGACGAGAACAACGAGGTCGCCGGCCGCTTCGATTACATCCTGGCCGATGCCGACGGCGTCGATGACTTCGTCGCCCTGACCTTCGGCTTCACCCACTACGTCTATGGTGATAACAGCGCCAAGTTCGTTGCCGACGTCTTCTTCGTCTTCGAGACGGTCAACATGACTCCGCTCACCGGCGGTAGCGAGGGCCTCGCCCTGCTGCCCGACAGCGGCGACCCGCAGGCCGGTCTCCGCACGATGTTCCAGCTGAGCTTCTGATCATTCAGTAGCTAGTAGGACTCGATCGAATCAAAGAGCGGGTGGCCCGGTGTGGGCCGCCCGCTTCTTTTCTTGCGCACGTCGCGTTCGAACTCGTCGCGTGCCTACATCCGGTCGAGCGTCGGCAGGCCCAGCACGCCCAGGCCGTCCTCCAGCACGCGTGCGGTCAGGTCGCACAGCCATAGCCGTGCGTCGCGCGTCGCGTCGTCGTCGGCCCCCAGCACCTTGCACGACTGGTAGAACGAACTGAAGCGATTGGCGATCTCGAGCATGTGCTGGCACACGCGGTGCGGCTCCAGATGCTCGCCCACCGCGCGGACGACCGACGGATACCGGAGCAACGCCATGGCGAGCTGCTTCTCCGCCTCATGCTCGATCCGCACGGTGGCATCCTTCCAGCACTCACCCACGCCACGCGACGCCGCCTCGCGGAACATGCTCCGAATCCGCACGAGCGCGTACAACAGGTACGGACCGGTATCACCCTCGAACGCGAGGATGCGGTCGAAGTCGAACACGTAGTCGCGCGTTCGATCGTTCGCCAGGTCTGCGAACTTGAGCGCCGCCATGGCTACGACCTCGGCCGTCTTGGCACGCTCGCCCTCATCGAGACCATCGCTGCGCTCGGCCACGACGCGCTCGGCTCGATCGTGCGCCTCGTCCAGTAGGTCCTGCAGCTTCACGCTCTCGCCCGAGCGCGTCTTGAAGGGCCGTCCATCCGTTCCCAGGATCGTGCCGAACGCGGCGTGCTCGAGGCTCGCTTCCACGCCGTCGGGCGTCGTCGCGTACCCGGCCTTGCGCGCCGCGGCGAAGACCTGGCGGAAGTGCATCGCCTGACGCACGTCCACGCAATAAACCACGCGGCTCGCGCCGAAGTCTTGCACGCGCCGGCGGATCGCCGCGACGTCGGTCGTCGCATACAAGAACCCGCCGTCGCCCTTGCGCACCAACGCAGGCGGGTCCTTGCCCTCGCCGCGCACGACGAGCGCTCCGCCGTCTTCCTCCGCCACGCTGCGCTCGATCAGGTCGTCGACCATCGGCCCCAGCTCGTCGCGATAGCTCGATTCGCCCGCGCTCGCTTCCAGCGTGATCCGCGTGTGCATCCGCCGGCACACGTCCATGCACGCGCCCATCGTCACGTCGCTGATGCGCTGCCACAGGTCGACGGCCCACTGCTCGCCGCCCTGCAATGCCACCAGCGTCGCCTTGGCTCGCGCCATCGCCTCGTCGGCGTCGGCGACCTCGGCCTCGAGCTCGGCGATCACCTTCGGGCCAAGGTCCCACTTCTGGGCAAGCCGAAGGCCCGTGCGCCCCGCATCGGTGCGCTTCTTCATGGCCTTGTAGATTGCGTCGAGGTCGTCGAGCGTCACGGCGTCAAGATTGAGCCGCCCGGCCTGGCTCTCGCGGTGCAGCTCGTCGACGACCATCGCGATGGGCAGGCCCCAGTCGCCCACGTGGTTCTGGCGGATGACCACGTGCCCCAGTCGCTCGAATGCTCGCGCGATGGCGTCGCCGATGACGATCGCCCGGATGTGCCCGACGTGCATCTGCTTGGCCAGGTTCACGCCACACACGTCGACCACGATCTTCTGCGGCGTTGCGACCGGCGGCAGGCCCAGGTCGGCGCCGGCCAATTCGCCCAATAAGCCAGCGAGCGCCGGCCCGCGCAGCGTGATGTTGATGAACCCAGGCCCGGCGATCGACGCCTCGTCCAGCGGCTCGGCGACGTCCGACACGTCCACCGCCTCGACGATGGCGGCCGCCACCTCGCGTGGGTTGCGCTTCACCATCTTGCCCAGCGCCATCGCGGCGTTGCACTGGAAATCGCCCATCGTCGCCTTCTTGCTGGGCGCAATCAGCGGGTCGGCCTTGCCCGCGACCTCCGGAAACGCGCGATCGATCGCGGCGCGGAACCGCTCGTCGAGGATCGCCACGGGGTCGAGTTGGGCTGCCGGCAGGCTCTGGCTCGTGCTCATCGGGCCATCGTACGGGCCCTATGGCTCGCGCGCCCACGCCCGCAGCCGCTCGCGCAGCTCGTCGGCGTACCGCAGCGTCGAGGTCGAGGCCATCAGCACCTCGTCGTCTCGCAGCACCGCCACGCGCCCGCGCTCGACCGCGGGGATCGGCAGCTCGGCGATCGGCCCGAGCAGCGCCCGCCAGTCGTCGTCCTTGCCCGGCGCCAGCAGCACGATCGCGTCGGGCGAGATCGTCAGCACGTCCTCGACGTCTAGCGGCATGTAGGGCCGCCCGCCACCCAGCGCCGACACGCCCCCCAGGCGCACGAGCACCTCGTGGTGCACCGACCCGGGCCCCAACGCCGCCGCCGGCGTGCCGGGCATCAGCAGCAGCACCCGGCCCGCGGCCGCGAGATCTGCGTCGGTTGCGAGCGCCGCCTCGAATCGCTCAGCCGGCGGCGGGCCCGGATTGACTTCTTCCGACACCAACGCGTGCACGTTCGAGGCCAGATCGGCCAGCTGCTCCAGGCTCGTCAGCTCGAATGCGCGCAGCTCGAAGCCGATCTCGTCCGCCAGCTCCGTCAGCCCCACGGGCGCCGCCGACGCGCCCGACTCGTAGTACACGTGCGTCGCGCCCAGGCCCGACAGCCGCTCGAGATCCACGCCCGCCGCATCACCCACGACTGGCAACGCCGGGTCGAGCGCGACGTCGTAGCCCGACCGCCCCACGGCCAAGTCATCGGCCCCGAAGTCTCGCAGCATGATGCCCACCGCCGGGCTCGTCGTCGCGATGCGCAGCCCGCTCGTGGGCGGCGAGCTCGGCGCCTCGCCGCACGCCGCCAGCACGAGCAAGACCGGGCACGCCAGCCACCTCACGCCAGCACCGCCGTTGCCTCGCGCACGTGCGCGTCCAAATCCTTGAGCGCCGCACCATCGTGCAACGCAAACGGCCACGTGCGATCGAGCACCCGCTCCATGTCGCGCAGGCGTTCCCGCTCGGCCTCGGCGTCGTCTCGCATCGCGTCGAGCCGTGCCTCGCCGGCGTCACGAGCCTCGCGCAACACCGACCGAAGCTCGCCGAACAACCGCCTTCGTTCAATCGAACGCCTCGGCGCGGCCGCGATGGCCTCCACGATCTCATCGCGTTTCCGCTGTCGATCGTCCTGGTCGAGCATCTCAGGGTGGTGCCGAGCATGGTGCAGCCGCCACGCCGCGTCGGCGGCGCGCTCGGCGTCGGGCAGCGGGCCGTCGCGCAGCGGCAGCCGCAGCGTCGCCGTCGCGATCACGCCCGGCGCGAGGTCGGCCCGGCCCATCCACGCGCCGAGCCATTCCCGCGTCACGGCGTCGTACGCCTCGCCACCCGTCCCCATCACCCACGCGTCGCACAGCAGCGTGCGCGCGAAGCCCGTCATCGCGAGCGCCCGCGGTACGATCTGCTCGGGCAGGGGCTCGTTGCCGTGCACCGGCCGCCGCGGCTTCTCGGGCGTGAGCGCCCACAGCGGCAGCTCCCACGACGGTCCCATGTCGAGCGAACGCACGCCTGCGTCCGCATGGGCCTGCGTCGCCGCGTTGTACGCCAGCACGCAGCCGCGCGCCTCGCGATGCATGCGATCGACCCACATCCGAAACGCGGCGCCACGCGCCATGCCCGAGGCCATCAGCGTCGCATCGACCTCGATGCCTAGGACTTCCTGCGCCACGTCCAGCATCGCGCCGGTGTACTGCCGCGCGAGCGACGGTTCGCCCCGGCGTGCCGAGAGCGCCGCGTGCAACCGCTCCAAGCCTTGCTTCGCAGCCTCCTGCGGCCACTCCGTGCGCGCCTCGCGCGGCGTCTGGCCGGGCTCGATCGTCAACCGAGAGCCCGTCGGCGTGCCAGGCCGCACGAATGCGCCGGCATCCACCAGCCACTCGCGCCGCTTCAGCCGTCCCTCGTGCGTGCACGCGGGATAGGGAATCATCGTCGGCTCGTTCGCGTCCTGGTCCGGCGTCAGCCATACGAGCGCCGCGTCGTGCCGCGTCGCGAGCTCGTCGGCCGCGATCAGCTTCGCGAGGATGCCCGCGTGCCACGCCTCGGCCTGGTGCCCCACCATCACGATGGGCTTGTCGATGGGTAGTCCGAGTTCGGCCCGAGCCGCCGCCTTCGCCGCCGAAGGCTTCGCGAGTGTATCGAGCGCCGTGCCTGCTTCGGCGCGCACCGTGACCGACGCGAGCAACTGCTCCATCACGCCGGACATCGCCGCGCCAGCCGATCGGAGCAGCGTGCCAGCTCGCGCGCGAGCACCTCGCGGTAGTGCGCCAGCCGATGGTCGTGGTCGTCGAGCGGTCCGCCGAACGAGCGCGTCGCGTCGTTGTAGATCAAACGCACGGGTAGCTCACCGATGCGCAGGTTCTCCGCGACCGCCTGCACCCAGAACTGCATCGGGAACGCGTAGCCGTCGACGTCCAGGTCGAGCCGCTGCAGCGCCGACACGCGGTAGGCCTTGAAGCCGCAGAACGCGTCTGTGAGCTTCAGGCCCAACCGACGGTTGAGCTCTTCGGTAATGAGGCCGTTGATCTGCCGGCGCTCTTCGGGCGGTGCATCGTTCTCGGGGTGCACGTCGAGGTATCTCGAGCCGCTGACGACGTCCAGGTCGTCGCGCTCGATGGCCTGCAGGAAGTCGGGGATCGACGCGGGCTCGTGCTGCTCGTCGCAGTCCATCGTGATGACCCAGTCGAACTTGTCGACTGCCGCCCACCGGAACGCATCCATCAGCGACCGGCCGTACCCGCGGTTGTTCGCGTGGCGGATCACCTCGACGGGGAACTTCGCCAGCAGCGAGGGCGTTGCGTCGGTCGAGCCGTCGTCGAGCACGAGCACGTCGGGCAGGTACTCGCTCACGCGGCCAAGCACGCGCTGCACGTACTTCTCTTCGTTGTACACGGGGATGGCAAGCAACGTCCGGGCCATGAAATCTCCTGCGCGGTCGCTCTCGGGGAGCGATCACTCCTCGTCGGCCGCGGCTCCAGGGGCCGGGTAGTACGGGTCGCTGCCCTGGCCTTCGCGCTCGCCGCGAGCCAGCGAGGTGTACGCCTCGAAGCCGAAGGGCATGTCCCGCCCCTCGCTCCCCCGGCGTTGCGAACGGTTCTGGCGTCCGGCTTCCTCGATCTTCTGCATCAGCTCGGGCGTGAGCGCGTGGAACGCCCGGATCTCGTGCACGGGAATGGTGTACAACTCGCCCGCGGGCGTCTTGATCTGGAAGATGCTGCACTCGACCGCCTGCGAGACGACCCGGTCCGCCTCGTCGCCCTGGATGCCGCACGCGAGCATCGGGTGCACCTCGCCGATGGCGATCCGCTCGCCGCCGTGGGTGAGCACCGCCATCCGCCCGTCGAACAGTTCTGGTTCGGGCTCGGTGGGCGTCACGCTGCTGACGAGCTGGCCGCCACCGGGCAGCTCCATCGCCGGCGACTGCGTTCGCCGCCGCATGCCTTCGGCCGACAGCGTGGTCAGGATCTCGCGGCACATGTCGTGCCAGAACGCCTCGCGCAGCGTTATGGCGCTGCTGGCCGAGCCGAGGACCGACCCGCCCTGCCGCCGCTCGCGCAGGCTTCCGCCGTGCACGACGTCTCCGCCGGCGCTCCGCGGCCTCTCTCCGTTCTGCGCACTCATCAAGGCACAATAGCGACCCTTGCATCAGGCCGGCCGGGCACCCGCCTCCGGGGTAGTCACTATCCCTCGGCCTCGGCCATCGCCTCGGCCCGCGTCGCCGCCAGTCCACGCCGCACGTATTCGATCTCGCGTGCCCACGCCCGGGCCGAGGTCTCTTCGACGCCCGGCAGGTCGGCCTGCACCGGCGCCCGCGTCCGCAGAACCTCGGGATGCTTTGCTGCAATCGCCTCGAACCCCCGCAGGGCCTTCTCGCCGCGCTCGACCGTCGCGAGGGCCCGGCGGGCACGCTCCCGCACGGCTCGCTCGTACGCACCCCGCCCGAGGCCGCTCTCGAGGCGTTCCCGGAGTTGGTCCTTGGCCAACGCCGCCTCGGCCCTTGCCACGCCCATCAGCCGATGCCCCTCTTCGATCTGGGCCGGCAGGTCGCTCTTCAGGCTTACGCGGTCGGTGCGAACGCCGCGTCCCGCGTCCTCGCCGAGCGCGAGCCGCAGGACGCGCCGGGCCGACCCCTCGACGCCGTCGACCAGCTTGAGGGCCGCCGCCACGTCCGCCGGCACGCGCCCCCGCGTCCCCCCGTCGGCCCGAGGCTCGACCAGGGTCAGCAGCCCGGCATCCTCGCCGGGCGCCACCGCCCCGGTCATCAACTCGCACTCGCCGGCGACCAGCCGCGTCGCCCGGACCGGCCTCGACGGCCGTAGCAGCCCCTCGGCCAGCCCCGTGCTGGCCCCCCGACGCTCGAGCGCCACCCACAGGGCCGAGTAGCGCTCGCGCGACATCCGATCTCGATCGACTCCCTCGGGCATCAGTTCCAAGAACGCCGGTGGCCCGTCCCACGACGTCGCGAGCCCGGGTTCGATCCACGCGCCAGAGCCAAGCACGGCCAACTCGAGTTGCTCCGGGCCCGCGGCATCACCGTCCCCCGCCAACCAGATCCACACGGGAGACCGGGCGTTCGCGATCGCCGTGCCCAGCGCCCACGCCAGGTCGTCGCGTACTCGGCCTGGGCTGAACTCGAGCAGCACGCCCGCGTACGTCGGGTCGGCCCCGCGGTCGATCTGGGTCTTGAGTTCTCGGACCAATGCCGCAGAATCGACGTGCCCTTCGACCCGGACGTGCAAGACCACGGCCGCCGGTTCACGCTGCAGGCCCAGGACGCACGCACAGCACGCGAGCACGAGAACCCCCGCCAGCACGCGTCCGAGGCATCGAATGTCGAGGAAACCACCCATGGCCGCACCCCCCGGCGTCGGTCTTCCGCCATCAGGGTACCCGAGAGTCCGCGAACCCGCGAATCGTTTTTCGGTCCGTGGCGTCCCCGAGCCGCCTCGGTACGAATGGGGCTCAAACTCCGTGCCCATCTTCACTTTGAAGAAAGTGGCGTCCGGAACCCGCCGATGCCAAGAGGCAACCACGGTGCGGGAGGCACGACTATGGACAATGGCAAGCGGGAGTTCGAAGAACTCCGCAACATCCTGAAGAAGCTCGATCGGTCGCTCGACGAGGCCCAGCACAAGCGCACGCACGGCTCGACGCCGCCCGCGCCCACCCAGGCCCACGTGCCGCCGCAGCCCACGCCCGCGCCGGCCGTCCCGGCTGCGCCCGCCGTGATCCCCGATTCCGATCAACCGGCCGAGGCCCAGCCCGGTCGACTCAAGGCAAAGCCCCTCCGCCGCAACCGCCCCGAGAATTCCGGGCCGTCGCACGGCTGGGTTCGCTGAGCCCCACGCACCGCTCGCGCCGCACCCGCACCGCGGCCAACAAGGGGGACGCCATGCTCTCGCGCCTCTTCGGCAAGGACAACTCCAAGCGACCGCAGCCCCAGCAGGGGCCCGACGTCGAATCGATGGCGGCCCAGGCTTCGGACACGTCCGACATGGCCACGTTCGACCGCTTCGGCAGCACCATCATCGCCACGCTCCGCGAGCGCACGCTCTCGGGCAACGAGGCGGCCGCGCTGGTCGTCGCCCTCACCGACAAGCTCACCGACCCCGGGCAGACGCCCGCGCGCCACGTCGTGCTCGACCTGCAGAACGTCGAGTACATGGACTCGGCCTGCATCGGCGTGCTCGTCGAGCTGCTCACCCGCCTGCAGAAGGCCGGCGGCCGCGTGGCCCTGGTCAACGCCGCGGCCAACGTCGAGTGCCTCTTCAAGCTCACCCGCCTCGACCGCCTCTTCCCCATCTGCCGCGACGTGATGCGCGCCATCGAGGCCGTCGAACGCCACGCAGCGTAGGGCCCACCCGTCCGTCACTCCGGCGGGCGTGCATATCTCCAAGTTTCGTGTACACTCTCCCTAGGGGTTCTTCTGGCCCGGGGAGGTGATCGCATGCACCGCCTTTGCACGAGTCTCGCGCCGCCGCTCGTACTGACCTCGTGTCTAATCACGGGCTCGCAGGCGGCGGGCCAGTCAGTTCTAGATGATTTCTTTCTCGAGATCCGGGCACCCGCCGTTGTCACGCCGTCGCACCCCGTGGTTGGCATCGAAGTTCTACTCGGGCACGTTGCCCACCCAGGCGAACGTGCGGTTAATCAGGGCGGCGAATTCAGGGTCAAGGCGTTGGGCATCGCGCATTCGACGTTCCTGGATCCGAGTTACGTGCGTGGCTACGACGGTCAACCGCGATGTGAGTCCGGCACAAGTATCCCATGGAGCGATGGCGTCCTGTCAGCGCAGGGCGATGAGGTTACCGGAATCAGTGCTGGGCAATTGCACTTTCCGCCTTCTGTTCCGGGGAGCCTTGACAACCCTCTGCCGCTCTGGACTGCACGATGGACGACCACGGACTTCACGCCGCGCGTCGTCGAGATCCGCGCCGAGCCTGAGCGATGCTTCAGCTGGGCTGGCCTGACCGGACGCATGTTCTGGCAAACCCCCGACCCCGGCATCGCCACCATCGTCGTCCGCACCGACTGCCTTGCCGACCAGGACGGCAACGGCGCGCTCGACCTCTTCGACTACTTCGCGTTCCAGAACTTCTTCATGGGCGACAGCCCGGTGGCGGACCTGGACGAGGACGGCACGCTGACGATCTTCGACTTCCTGGCGTTCCAGAACGCGTTCGAGGCGGGCTGCTGACTTCGTGCTCGGACTGCCGACACGCAACACGCCCGGGCGAGGCCGCCCGGGCGTGCTTCATGGCTGGTTGGCGTTGAGCGTTACGGGTTGCCTTCCGCCCACCCGTCGCCCGACTGGCTCACCTCGACCGTGCCGTCTTTTCGCTGGGTGTAGGTCACGGTGCCCTTCGTGGCGCGG
This sequence comes from Phycisphaerales bacterium, assembly GCA_040217175.1. NCBI lineage: Bacteria > Pseudomonadati > Planctomycetota > Phycisphaerae > Phycisphaerales > Phycisphaerales bacterium. The sequence continues at coordinate 1,133,330 of JAVJNT010000002.1, forward strand.
ACCTTGACGCCCAGGTCCATGGCCAGGCAGTCGACCAGGTGCTGGCCCTCGTCGCCGTCGCCCACGTTGCAGCCGATCAGGCAGATCTCCGCGTCGTTGGCGAACTTGCCGTCCTCCTTGAGCGCGTCGACGAACGTCTGGTAGGCGCCGAGCTTGCCGCCGTCCTCATCCTTGCCGATCCACTTGCCGTCCTGACGGGTGTTGCCGTCGCCCATCGAGATCTGGCCGTCGGTGCCGTGGTTGGCGATGATCAGCTTCTTCACGGGCTTGGCGTCGCAGACCTCCATGGTCGCGTCGGACACGTCGTCGACCTCCTCGACGGTGTAGCCCTCCTGGTCCTTGTAGTACTTCCACCGCAGCGTGTGCGTGCCGACCTTGTCGGAAATCACCAGATCGGGCTCGTGGATCGTGAGCGTCGAGCTCGTGCCAGTCTTGGCCTCCTTATCGCTCTCGACCTCGGCCGAGACGCCGGCGAACACGGCGGTAATGTCCGGGCCCGTCGGGCCGAAGCGCACCAGGTGGTACACGCCCGGCTCGTTGATCTCGAGCTGGAACTCGCCCAGGTCGCCGCAGAAGCCCAGCTGGAAGTCCTCGAAGTACTGGTACGGCAGGTGGCTGCTGCGCGGCGCCTGCACCTGCGTGAAGTCGGGCCCGAGCGGAATGATCGCCGGCACGTCGACCTGGAGCTGGTTGTACAGGGCAAGCTCGATGTTCTCGCCGTACTGGGCCTCGACCGGATCGATCACCTGAAAGTCGCGGCAGCCCGGCAGCGGATCGCAGCCACGATCGAAGTCGTTCTGGAAGGCGAGGAAGTCGAACAGCGTCAGCACGCCGTCGCCGTCCCAGTCGGCGACCGGATCGCCGGTGACGAAGGCGTTCTGGAACGCCAGGAAGTCGAAGATGGTCAGCTGCCCATCTCCATCGAGGTCGGCCCGGCAGGCGGGCTGTCCGAATGCGGGAGCGGCCACGCCGGCCACGAGTGTGGCGGCCGCCGCGATGAAAACGTTCTTCCACGAGCGCGTACGCATAGCTCTGTCCTTTCGTGCTTAGAATGGAGTCATACCAGGAAGCGCAGGATTGCCACGCGACTCACGTCGAAGTCCCGACATTGAGCATCAAGTTCTTGCGAATCTAGCCATTGAAGAGTGCATGGAAGGAAAGCAAGTCAAACGGGGTAAACTCGCCGTCGAGATCGACGTCGGCCCGAGGGTCGCGCGCCTCCCAGAAGGACTGGAAGCGCAGGTAGTCGTAGACGGTCAATGAGCCATCGCGATCGAAGTCGGCCGGATGACGCACGAACTCTTCGGCCAGCCGCAGCGTGCCCTCGAGCAGCTCTTCGCCCGCGAGCAGGATCTGGTCGGGCGGCGGATCGAAGCCCGGCAGCGTGATCGGCCCGGTCGGTCGGAGCTCGATGGTCCACGACAGCGAATCGAGTTCGCCGTAGAACCAGTCGGTCGCGTTGCCGCTGTACAAGTAGAGCACGGTCGCGCCCGTGCCGACCTCGTACTCGGCCCCGGTCGCCTCGCGCACGCCGTCGGCGAACGCGTCGCCCAGTTCGGTCATCTCGGCGATATCGATCGGTTCCTCGAGCGTGTAGCCCCAGGGGCTGAGCACGAACTGGCTGAAGGTGTGCACGTCGAGGTGCCCGACGATGCGATCGCGCATCGGCTCGAGTGCCTCGGTCAGCGCGATCAGCTCGGGCTCGCTGAAGGGCTCTGGTCCGCGGTAGTTGCTGCTGCCGGGGTCCGGGCTCGAGCCGCGTCCGCCCCACTCATACGACCAGTTTCGATTCAGGTCGACGCCGAAGAGCCGATCGCTGATCCGACGTTTGTTCTTCCGCCAAAACCGCTGGTCGGTCCAGGTGTAGTCGAAGCCGTCGGGATTGACCATCGGCAGGAACACCCACTCGAGCTCGTCGAGCAGGTGCGTGATGCGCGGATCGACGCCATACCCCTCGACGAGGCTCTCGATCACGTACGTCGTGGCCGCGGGGCTCAGCCACTCGCGCGCGTGCTGGCAGGCGTTGATGACGAACACGGGCTTGTCGGGCCGTCCGTCTCCGTCGAGCACGATGCTCGGTATCTCGCGGCCCTCGATCGACGTTCCGATGGTCTCGATGGTCGCCACGCCCGGTGCCGAACGGGCGATCGCCGCCCAGCGCGCCCGATACTCGTCGAGCGTGCGGTACTCCTCGTACCACGCGACGTCGTCGCGCTCCGATCGGGCCGCGATGCGGGCTCGCTCGGCGTCGACCACCACCTGCAGGTCGGGCGTGAGCACGTCGTGCTCGATCCGCAGCTCGAGGAAGCGAGCGTACTGCTCGGGCGAGAGCCGCATGTCCACCGGGCCGAGCGGCACGATCCGGTGCGTCCAGACGTCGGGCGACAGCGGCTCGATGGCCTCCATCACCGCACGCGTGGCCATCGGCACGCGCACGTGCTTGTGCCCGGCGTACGGCCCGTCACCCTCCTGCGCGTGCGCACCACCCAGCGTTGCGAGAACGACGAGCGTTGCCAGTGCCGGTCGCCTCACGCGTGCCTCACGCGTCGAACAGCGTCTGGAACGCGAGGAAGTCGAACAGCGTGAACGCGCCGTCCCGGTCGATGTCCGCCGTCGGATCGCCGGCTTCCCACAGCGACTGGAACAGCAGGAAGTCGAAGATGGTCAACGCGCCGTCGCGATCGAAGTCGGCCGGGTGCGGCGGGCCGCAATCGACCTCGACCACCAGCTCGTCGATGCCTGCCTCGACCAGCGAGCCGTCGCCCTCGTCGGCGGCGATGAAGAGCAGACGCATCTGATCCGTCGGCTCGACGACGTCGTCGATGCGATAGCGCCTCGTCTCCCAGCCGTTGGTCGACTGGTTCGTCGCGTCGAGCAACTCCCACGACACGCCGTCGTCGTTGCTGATGAACACGGCGAACGTGTCCTGCCCCGCCGCGGCGCCCTGGTTGTTGCTGTACCACAGCGCGAACGAAACGAACGGCGTGGGATTCGGCTTGCCCGCAACGACCGTCGCATCGAACACCGGCGACACCAGCGATGTGAACCCATCATCAACGTCGTACGTGCCCGCCGAGTCGCCCGCGCGCGGATCGGTGAACCAGCCGTTCACGCCGTCGGGCGACGCGTCGTCCTCGGGCTGGGCGCTGGTCTCTTCGGGATCGCCGTTGGCCCATTGGCCCGTGCTGGCGGTGTCGTCCGGCAGGCCGGCGATCCAGTCCCCCACCACTTCGCACGCGTCGCGCGACACGACCGTCGGATCGGTCGAGCGTTGGGTGAAAACGCCCGCCTCCGGATAGCGATAGACCGTGCCGTCGAGCGTGGCCGCCTCGACGTAGAACTCACCAAGCTGGCCGCACTGCAGCGCGGGCAGCTCGATCGAGTAGTCCTCTCCGTCGACGTTCACGATCGATGCCGGGGCAAAGTCATCGCCCGGGTTCACGCGGGCAAAGCCGCGGACAGAGGCCGGGTCGAGCTCGTCCAGGCCGTCGCGCACTTCGAATAGCCGGATCGAGGTCTCGCCCACCGGCGCGCCCCCGACCTGCGGCACCACGTGGAAGCGCAGCGGCTGGGCCATCATCTCGGCGGCGCGAAGCACGCCCTCGAGGAGCTCACGGCCCGTGGGCAGGATCTGGTCCGGATCCGGGTCGAATCCGCCCGCGCTGCGCGAGGCCGGCCGCAGCTCGATCGTCCAGCCGAAGCCCTCGCCGGCGGTCTCGCCGTACACCCAGTCCTTCGCTGATCCGCTGGTCAGGTACAGCCCGCTGCTGCCCTGGGCCGCGGTGTAGACCTCGCCCGACGTGTCGAAGATGCCGCCGGCGATGGTGTCGCCGATCTCCTGGAACACCGAATCGTCCTCGGAAGGATCGAACGTGTAGCCCAGCGGGTGCAGCACGAGCTGGCCGTACGTATGGACGTCGAGGTGGATCACGGTTCGATCGCGGCGGTCACCCACGAACGCTGTGAAGACCTGCAGTTCGGGCTCGCTGAACGGGCCCGTGCCGCGGTACGTCTGGCTGCCCGGGTCGGCGCTCGCGCCCGGCTCGCCCCACGCGACCGACCAGTTGCGGTTGAGGTCGACGCCGAACTCGTCGCTGCCGTCGATGTCGCGGCGGTTCTTGCGCCAGAAGCGCTCGTCGGTCCACGTGAAGTCGAAGCCGTCGGGGTTCACCATGGGCGTGATGACCCACTCCAGGTCGTCCAGCAGGCTCGTGATGCGTGGATCGGTGCCGTAGCCCTCGACGAGCTGCTCGATCAGGTACGTCACCGCGGCGGGGCTCACCCACTCTCGCGCGTGCTGGCAGGCGTTGATGAGCATGACGGGCTTGCCGTCGACGCCGTTGCCGTTGAGCACGAACCCAGGCATGTCGCGACCCTCGAGCGACTGGCCGATGACCTGGAAGCCCGCGACGTCGGGATTGATGTCCGAGATCTGCTGCCAGCGCACCCAGAACTCGTCGAGCGTGCGGTACTCGTCGTAGAACGTCAGGTCGTCGCGCTGGCTGCGATCGCGGATGCGCGCCATCTGGGCGTCGACCACGACCTGCAGGTCGTCGACCAGCACCTCATGCGTCAGGTCGAGATCGACGAAGCGGGCGAACTGGTCCGGGCTCAGCCGCAGCTCGACCGGCTGGAGCGGCATGATCGTGTGCGTCCAGACATCAACGCCCAGCGGCTCGATCGCCTGCATCACCCGGCGCGTCGCCGCCGGGATCCGCACGAGCTTGTGACCAACGTACGGCCGGGCACCCTGCTCGGGCTGGGCCAGGGCATCGGCCGCCGGTGTAAGGGCCTGGCCCATCGCCAGTCCGGAAACCGTGAGCAGCGAGAGCGCCGACACCGATGCGACGAGCGAGCGTGTACCTCGGGCAGGAACGAATGACATGAGAAGCGTCTCCTAATAGGGAAGGCCGGACCGGTCGCCCGCCGCAGATCGGTACGGCCGGGTGGCTCCAGACGTTTCCCAAGCCGCCGGTATCATGCCCACCATGGCCGAGCAGGCGGGCATCCCCGATCGAGACACCGGCGGCGGCATCCAGCGGTGGACGTCGCTGGTCGGTCTGGGGCTGGGCCCGGTCGTCGCCGTCCTCGTCGGCGTGCTGCTGCCCGACTCGGTGCCCGGAGCCGAGGGCGCCATCGAGCTCGGCCGGGCGGCTCGCATCACCGCCGCCGTGGCGTCGCTCATGGCCATCTGGTGGCTCACCGAGGCGCTGCCGCTGAGCGCCACTGCCCTCTTGCCCATCGCGCTGCTGCCGATGCTCGGCGCCACGAGCATCGGCGAGGCGACGGCGCCCTATGCACGGCCCGTCATCTTCCTCTTCCTGGGCGGCTTCATGCTGGGCCTGGCCATGGAGAGGTGGGGCCTGCACAAGCGCATCGCGCTGCTCACCATCCTGGCCGTGGGTACGGGCCCGCGCTCGGTCATCGCGGGCTTTATGCTGGCGACGGCGGCGCTGAGCGCCTTCGTCTCCAACACGGCGACGGTGATCATGCTCATCCCCATCGCCACCAGCGTGCTGGCGACCCTACCCGAGAACCCTGATGCGCCCGAAGGTGCCCGGGCCCGCTTCGCGACGTGCCTCGTGCTCGCGATCGCCTACGCCGCATCGATCGGCGGCATCGCCACGCTCATCGGCACGCCGCCCAACGCCGTGCTGGCCGGCTTCGTGCAGGGCCGCGAGGAGTACACCATCAGCTTCGGTCGATGGATGCTGCACGCATTGCCGCTCGTCGCCGTGCTGCTGCCGGTCGCCTTCCTGCTGCTGGTCGGCCCGCTCTTCCGCATCAAGGGCGCCATCGGCGGCAGCCGCGACGTCGTGCGCGACGAACTGCGCGACCTGGGTCCGATGAAGCCGGGCGAATGGGTGGTGCTGTCGATCTTCTCGGTGACTGCGAGCCTGTGGATCTTCAAGGACCTCGTCCTTCGGTTGCAGATCTTCGAGGACCTGGGCATCAGCCTGAGCGACGCCCAGATCGCGATGCTGGCGGCCGTCGCCCTGTTCGTCGTTCCAGTCAATAAGCAGTGGACCACCTTCGCCCTCGACTGGGAAACGGCGCGTAAGGCGCCCTTCGGCATCCTGCTGCTGTTCGGTGGCGGGCTGAGCCTCGCCGCGGCCGTCAGCGCGACGGGCCTGGACGCCGCCATCGGCCAGCAGTTCGCTCGCCTGCAGGGCGTGCCGATCTGGCTCATCGTGCTGGGGCTGTGCCTGACCGTGACGTTCCTGACCGAGCTGACCAGCAACACGGCCGTGACCACCGCGCTCCTGCCCGTGCTCGCGGCCGCCGGCCCGGCCCTGGGCATCGACGACGCTTACCTGCTGCTGCCCGCGGCGGTGTCGGCCTCGTGCGCATTCATGCTGCCGGTGGCGACGCCGCCGAACGCGGTCGCCTTCGCGAGCGGCCACGCCACCATCATGCAGATGGCGCGCACGGGCGTGCTGCTCAACGTCTTGTTCGCCGGAGTCGTGACGGTGTGGGTGATGATCGTCGCGCCGCGGCTGCTGACCTGAGCGGCTCGATTACGCGCGCGGCCGATGCTCGAACTTCCAGCGGCGGATCGGCACGCCCGCTGACCGCGAGAGCTCGAGCGCTCCCCCACTGCGCAGCCACCGCGCTGCGGCATGCTGGTCGGCCCCGCTCGAGACTCGCACCACGAGCACGCCGCGCGCCACACGGTCGGCCGCTGCCCGCTCGCCAAGTCCACCCGGCGCCAGCCCCGCCCAGGCCTGCTGGATCGACTGGCCCGTCCGTGCGACGGCGTCGAATCCGAGCCTTGCCTGCCGGAACTCGTTCTCGAGATCGAGCCGCGGCGATCGCGTCCGCCAGCCGCGGAGGCGATCGATCTGGGCGAGGCTCTCTGTGTGGCTCATGTTCGGTTGCATGGTCATATGTTCGGTCAAAGATCGGACATGGCTGCACAATATTCTTGTTTTGTCCGGTTTTTGTCCCAATCCAACTGGGAACCACTCCGGCATATCCTCGGCCCATGCCTACCCGAATCACGATCGCGGGCCTGACCAAGACTTTCGGCAAGGCCGACCGGCAGGTCAAGGCCGTCGACGCGGTCGATCTGGTCATAGAGCCCGGCGAGATCTTCTTCCTGCTCGGCCCATCGGGCTGCGGCAAGACGACGCTGCTGCGGATGATCGCCGGCTTCATCGAGCCGACTGCGGGCGCGATCCACTTCAACGAACGAGATATTACCAAACGAAGCCCGAACCAACGCAATGCTGGAATGGTGTTCCAGAGCTACGCCCTCTGGCCGCACATGACCGCCGCCGAGAACGTGGCGTTCGGGCTCAAGGTACGGAAGATCTCGAAGGAGGACCGGCTCGAGCGCGCGAAGGCGGCGCTGGAGGACGTGCAGCTCGCCCACCTGGCCGACCGCAAGCCCGGCGAGCTCTCCGGCGGCCAGCAGCAGCGCGTGGCCTTGGCCCGGGCCCTGGTCATCCGGCCCGACGTACTCCTGCTCGACGAGCCGCTCTCGAATCTTGACGCTCGGCTCCGCAACGACCTGCGTGAAGAGATCCGCCGCATCTGCAAGTCCTCGGGCATCACGACCGTCTACGTCACGCACGACCAGAAGGAAGCACTCAGCGTGGCCGACCGGATCGCCGTCATGAAGGACGGAAACGTGGTGCAGGCGGGCTCGCCAATGGAACTCTACCGTCGCCCCACCACGACGTTCGCCGCGGCGTTCCTAGGCGAGACCAATCTGATCGCAGGCACGCTCGAGGGCGGCGGGGCGGCGGGCGCGATCGTGGAGGTCACGACCGACGTGGGGCGCATTCGTGGGACGCTGTCCGCCGTGGCGGAGGCCGGCCGACGCGTAAGGGTTTCGATCCGCCCCGAGAGCCTGCGTGCGGCAGAACGGGGCGCCATCAGCGGCTCGGTCGATGCCTCGACCTATCTGGGCGACGTCGCCCACCACCGCGTCCGGACGAACGGTGGGGGGTACTTGAGTGTTTCGGAGTTTGCGCCCGGGCCCCAGAGTGCCTTTACCGGCGATGTGGGGCTCGACGTGGAGCCGCAGGACGCCGTCGTCTTGGCGGACTAGGCGGCCGGAAGTTCCACGTGGAACGTGGTGCCGCGACCGGGCTCGGAAGAGACCCGGAGCCTTCCGCCCCACCGCTGGCAGAGCATCCGCACGACCACCAGCCCGATGCCCTTCGAGCCGTGCGGCAAACCGCCCTGGTTGATCGAGGCCACGCTGCGCTCGTCGAGACCATGGCCCTGGTCCTCGACCCAGATCATCCACGCCGACGGTCTCCAGGCCGATCCGGGCGTGTATCCGGTCGAGATCGAGATCGTGGAGCCTCGAGGCGACGCCGAGATCGCATTCAGTACGAGATTCAGTACGATGTGCTCGGCCACGATGGCGGGTACGGCCAGCTGGCCAGGCCCATCATGCGAAGAGCGTATCGACACGCCCTCTTCGACCGTTCGATCCTGGACCGAAGCCACGACCGCGTCCAGCGCGGCCTGGAGTGATGCTTTCGGCTCCTCTCCGGGGCCGTGCTTCGTCAGATCGACGAGGAGGCTGCAGATCGCAACGGCCCGCTGGCATCGGTCTACGGCCCGCTCGATGAGTTGATCTCGTACTTCCTCATCGCCAGCCGTATGCTCGAGTAGATCAGCCAGGCCGACGACGGGCGTGAGCAGGTTGTTGACCTCGTGGGCGATCGCGGCGGCGATCCATTCGCCCGCTTCGGCTTCGCGCATCGGCTCCGTCAGTTCCCGCTCCATGTACGTAGCATCGGTTGCCTCGTGACGTCGTACCAGCAAACCGTGTCACGTGGAACACCCGTGCTTGCCCGATAAACTTTGCCATGGCAACACAACGACCCCGGAAGCTCGGCCGCGGACTGTCCAGCCTGCTCGAGGATGCTTCGCCCCAGCGTGTGGACGCACCGGGAACAAAGTTATCGGACACTGCGGAGAGAATCAGGGAAATCCCGATTGACGACATCAGGCCCAACTCGTTCCAGCCCAGGATCAAGTTCGACGATCGGCACTTGGCCGAGCTCGCGGCGTCGATCAAGCTCGCTGGGCTGATGCAACCCATCGTCGTCCGCCAGGTCGGCGATCGTGCATTCGAGCTTATTGCCGGCGAGAGGCGGTGGAGGGCCTGCCGCATGGCCGGGCTCGCGACGGTGCCTGCGATCGTGCGTGTCGCCGACGATCGCAATTCAGCGGAGCTCGCGCTCATCGAGAACGTCCAGCGTTCGGACCTCAATCCGATCGAGCGGGCCAACGCGTTCCGCGCGCTCATGGGCAAGTTTTCGATGACCCAGTCCGACGTGGCCGACCGCGTGGGGCTCGATCGGTCGTCGGTCGCCAATCTCTTGCGGCTGCTGGAGTTGCCCGAAGACGTCCGCAACATGATCTCCGATGGCGTGCTTTCGGCCGGTCATGGTAAGATGCTGGCCTCCATTTCCGACGAGGCAAGGCTGCGCGAGCTCGTTGAGCGCATCATGGGCGAGCACCTTTCGGTCCGCCAGACCGAGAAGGCCGTGCGCGAGATTACCCAACGAGCGAAGGGCGGCAGTGACGCGAGCCCGACGGAGTCGACCGATCGAGACGCAAACATCCGGGATCTCGAGACCAAGCTCGGCGAGCACCTGAAGACACGCGTGCGCATCGACGTGTCGGGTAAGGGTGATAAGGGAAAGCTCGTCATCGAGTTCTACGATCTCGAGCACTTCGACGGGTTGATGCGCTCGATGGGGTTCGAGGCGTCGTAGCTCGTGATCCAGTCCAGACCATTGATTCGTGCGTCTGTCGCTTTCACGCGATTTGCTTGATAAGATCTCCGTCTCGGGGGATTTGTGGCTGGCAGTACCGCGCCCGCCGTCGTTGTTTGAATTGACCTCCCTCGGAGTACGCATGCCACGTAAGAAGAAAACCTCCAAGCGATCGGTGAGCCGCAAGCCCGCCGCCTCGCTCCAAGAGATTTCGGTCTCCGACATCCACGACGAGCTTGAGCGCCGCCGTGAAGAAGCGGTCGAACTCGCCGAAGAACGTGCCGAGTTGGTCGAGCGCGTGGCCGAAATCGATGACTTGCTCGCAGAGCTGGGCGTGACCCCGCGTGCGGGTCGCTCGCGTGGACGTTCCAGCAAGAGTGGTTCGGCGCGCTCGCACGGGGGCGGTCGCGGGCGGACCACAACGAAGAAGAGCAAGCGCACGGCGTCGAAGAAGAAGGCAACTCGGAAGACCGCGAAGAAGGCGACCGTCAAGGCGCCCACCAAGCCGCGCGGCTCGCGGAAGCGCCATCGCAACGATTCCAATCTCGTCGAGGCGCTCCAGCAGGTGCTCAGCGGCAAGACGATGGGCGTGACCGAGGCCGCAGCGGCAGTCCAGGCCGCGGGCTACAAGACGACGAGTCCGAACTTCCGGACCATCGTCAACCAGACGCTGATCAAGCACCCCAAGACCTTCCCCAAGCAGAGCCGGGGCAAGTACACCGCGAAGTAGTCCTCAGCGTCCTGCCGGGCCGCGCGTTGCCGCAGGATCGTGGTCTCGATCCGGATCCGTTGGCAGCACGATCGTAAAGGTCGAGCCCTTGCCGGGCTCGCTCGAGATCGTGATGCGCCCGCGGTGGTCTTCGACGACGCGCTTGGTCACGGCCAGTCCCAGGCCCGTTCCGCGCACGCCCTTGCTCGTCTGGAAGGGCTCGAAGATCGACTTGTGGCGGTCCTTGGGGATGCCCGGCCCGTTGTCGATCACCATGACGTGCGCTTCTCCCGGGCTGCCCGGCCCGCGCGAGTCGGGCTCTTCGTAGTGCAAGCGCACGGTGATGGAGCCGCTGCCCTGCGGGACGGCTTCGAGCGCGTTGGTTAGCAGGTTCATCACCGCCTGGTGGATGAGCGAGGCGTCGATCGGCACCGGGGGCACCTCGTCCTCGGCGTCGACGATCAGCGCCACGCCCTGCTGCTCGCACACCGATTCGATGAGCTGCGCACACTCTTCGATCAGCGGCCGTAGGAACGTGAACTCGATCTCGACCTGCCGCTGGCGGCTGAAGGCGAGCATGTTGGTCGTCAGTCCGGCGATGCGGTCGAGGTTGCGCCTGAGGATGCCCCAGCCCTGCCGCGAGATCGCGAGGTCTTCGCGGTCCAGGCCCATCTCGACCAGGTCGGCCCCGCCGCTGAGGCCCTGCAGGATGTTCTTGATCGAGTGGCTCAGGCTCGCAACGGTCTGGCCCATCGCGGCCAGGCGCTCGGTCTGCAGCTTGCCCTGGTGCAGTTGCAGGTTTGCGAGCGCGATGCCCGCCTGCTGCCCGACGGCGTGGAGCAATCGCAGTTGCTCGTCGGTAAAGGTCTGGTCGGTCGCCGAGGTATCGATGTAGATTGCGCCGAACACGGTAGCGCGATGCTCGATGGGCACGCAGATGGCGCTGCGGATGCGCAGGTTCTGCACCGAATCTCCCGCGGCGAAGCGCGGATCCATCATCGCATTGGTCGAGAGCACCGCCTCGCCCGTGCGCACGGCGTGCAGCAGGATCGTGCGGCTGACCTGGATGCGATCGTCTTCGCGGCCCTTGATGAGCGCGCGGTTCTTGACGGCGCCGGGCGCGAGCTTGCCCTTTTCATCAATGAGCATGACGACGCCCCGCTCGGGCTTGAACTCCTCGAAGATGAGCTCGAGCAGGCCGTGCAGGAGCGCGCCGCGCGTGACCGACTTGGCCGCCAGCTCGGTGATCTGGTAGACGACGCGGAGGTACTCGAGCGCGTGCTGCTCGGCGGGCCCGCTCTGGCCGTTGGCGGCGGTGGGGGCGTCGGCCGGTCGCTTGAGGGTCGCGTCGACGCTCGTGGCCATCTCGCCGGGCCTGAGCAGCTCGATCATGTCGAACTCGTCGACGATGCTCGAGCGCCCGAAGGCGAGGGTGGTCTGGCCCACGGTGATGGTGTCGCCCGTGCGCAGGCGGATGCGGCCGTCGATCTGCTTGCCGTTGACGAGCGTGCCGTTCTGGCTGTCGAGGTCTCGCAGGTACCACTCGCCGCGGTCGGGCGTGAGTTCCGCGTGGCGTCGGCTGACGGCCTGGTCGCCCAGGGGCAGGGCCTCGCTCGAGCGGCCGAGCATCTGCGGCTCGTTGGCGGGCAGCTCGAATCGCTTGCCCTTGGTGGGCCCCTCGATGACGGTCAGCACCAGCACGCCCTTGGTATACGCCCGCCGGGGCGGCCCGGTCGCATATCGTGTCGGCCGATGGCCAAGCGAACCACGAGCAAGCCAGCCAAGCACGCCGCCCCGGACGGGAGCGAGCGGGTGGCCATCCTCAAGGGCCGCGAGGCGTTCCTGCGCCAGCACTACCTCGACAAGCTCCGGGAGGCCCTGGGCGAGGCGACAGGGCTGGAGGTCCACACGATCCGCTTCGACGGCGAATCGGCCGAGCTCGCGGATGTGCTCGACGAGTGTCGCAGCCCGGGGCTGCTGCCGGTGCACAAGCTGGTCGTGGTCGACGCCGCGGACAAGTTCGTGCGGGAGGCGACGCGGCCGGCCCTGGAGAAGTACGCCGAGGCGCCCGATGAAAGGGCGACGCTGGTGCTGCGGGCCGAGACGTGGCGGCCGGGTCGGCTGGACAAGGCCGTCGAGAAGGTCGGCAAGGTCATCTCGTGCGAGGCGGTGGGGCCCCAGCAGGCGGCCCAGTGGGCAACGGCGCGGGCCAAGGGCTTCCATCAGGTGAACCTCCAGGCCGACGCGGCGCGGCTGCTGGTCGATTCGGTGGGCGTCGACCTCGCGCGCCTCGATGCCGAGCTGGGCAAGCTGGCGACCGATGCCACGGGGCCCGTGGATGCGCCCGAGATCTCGGCCGAGCTGGTGCGGACGCACGTACGGGCGACGCGTGAGGCCGAAAAGCCCTGGCCGTTGCAGGACGAGATCATGTCGGGCGATCCGGCCCGGGCGCTCGCGTACGTCGAGCTTTGGATGGGCAACGCGCCGCGCGACCAGGCGGTGCCCGCGATGTGGGCGTGCGTCGACCTGACCCGCGTCCTGGCGGTCGCGGCGCGTCTGGCCCAGGGCGGCACGCCTGAGGGCGCCATCGCCAAGAAGCTCAACATCTGGCCCGCGCACAAGGGCGGCGTCATCGTGCGGGCGGCCAAGAGGCTCGGGCCCGCCGGCGCCGCGCGGCTGCACCAGAGCGCGTGCGAGGCCGACGCGGCCATGAAGCGTGGTGCGCCCAGCCGGCGGACGCTCGAGCGGCTGTGCGTCGAAATCGCAAGCCGCGTGAGCAGGCGGCCCGATACCCCGTGAGTCGACGAGCGGGGCGGAGCCCCGGGTTCTTTCGCGTTGCGACGTCGCAGGAGGCGACCGTGGACCACCGCCGCATGTTGTTGTGCACGTGCCTTGCCGGCGTGCTCGGTCTGTCCGCCTGCCAGACGCAGCCGGGGGCCGCCGGTGATGGTGCGCCGAGCTCGGCCCTCGAGGACCTGGCCGATCCGCCGGCCGAGACCGACGAACCGGGCGGGCCTTCGCTGGCCGAGATGATGCGGCAGTCGGCCGACGACCTGAACGAGATCCTCGCGATGCAGGGCGAAGCCGGCGAGGAGCGCAGCGATGGCCCGGCATCGTCCGGAGAGCGCCGGCCCTGGCAGGATCGCATGGACGAGCAGGGCGATCCGGAGCCGGCGATCGAAGTCCGAGCCGAACCGTTGAAGTCGACCGGGCCCGAGTCGATCGAGGTCGAGGCGTTGGACGCCCCGCCGCCGGATCCGATCGAGCTGGTGCTCGAGCACCTGGAGTCGTTGTCGGCAAACCCGGAGCGCGCCTTCGCCGCGGAACTGCTGGCCGACGCGGTACGAGAATTTGCCGATCGCAGCGACGACGGACGGCCGGGCCAGCGGCTGAGCCCGATGGAGCGCGACCTGGTCGAGACGCTGGCGCCGCTGCTCCGTGCGATTGCGGCGGGAGACCGCGTCGACGCGCCACGGCGCATCGCCGAGGCCATCGAGGATGTTGGTCGGGCGTTGCCCGACGTGCTGCCGATCAGGATCAACGACGCGGCGTTGGCAACGGACATCTATGGCTTCGCGGCGTATCGCCCGTTCGAGCGGTACACGTTCCTTGCGGGGCGCAGCAACCGCATGCTGCTCTACACCGAGCCGGCGAGCTTCCGGACGAGCCTGGCCGCCGAGCCCGCCAGCCGGGGCGAGGCTTCGAACCCCGGGGCGTACGAGGTGGTGCTGGGGCTGGAGCTTCGGCTGTTCAACGAGCGCGGGTCGATGCTGGCGTGGCGCAAGCCCGAGGAGCGCATCGTGATCCGCAGCGATCGCCCACGGAGCGAGATCTACCTGGGCACGGTGATCGACCTGCCGGCCTCGCTGAGCGTGGGGCGGTACCAGCTCAAGGTGATCGTGCGGGACAAGGCCGACGACTCCGAGGACGAACGGGTCATCCCCATCGAGATCGTGGCCGACCCAAGACTGACGAGCCGAGCGACCCGCGACCGCTAAACGTCCGTATAGATACGCGATCGACCCCGCGTCCTGCCGCATCGGCAGTGGGGGGCGGGTCCGATCACGATCCGGCCGGGCGATCTCCGCCAGGAGACGGCCCGGGCCGGGCCCTCGGCGGTGTTCTGGGGCCGCCGGGGGAGAAAGTACCCACCGGCGCGGTCGGTTTGAGGAATTGGCACGGGCCATGCAACCGATACCCCGGAATGTGCCGTTGATCGGCGGGCTTGGTGCCCTTGGTCATCGGGACCGCCGCGGAGCGGGAAGGCCCGCTCCGGTGCACGGATTATACGGCTTGTGTTCGGTATGATCCATTTGGAGGTGCGGCAATGTTCGAGCGATTCACAGACCGAGCCCGCAAGGTGATGGGCCTTGCAAACCAGGAAGCCCAGCGCCTCAACCACGAGTACATCGGGACCGAGCACATCTTGCTCGGCCTCGTGAAGGAAGGCTCTGGCGTCGGCGCCAACGTGCTGAAGAACCTCGACGTGGACCTGCGCAAGGTCCGCCTGGAGGTCGAGAAGCTCGTGAAGGCCGGCCCCGAGATGGTGACCATGGGCAAGCTGCCGCAGACGCCGCGCGCCAAGAAGGTCATCGAATATGCCATCGAAGAGGCGCGCAGTCTCAACCACAACTACGTGGGCACCGAGCACCTGCTGCTGGGCCTCTTGCGAGAGCAGGACGGCGTGGCGGCGCAGGTGCTGCGCAACCTGGGGCTGAAGCTCGACGAGGTCCGCGAAGAGGTCTTGAACCTGCTGGGCGCTTCGGGCGAGGGTGGCGGCGGTGGCGAGGAAGGCTTCGCCAGCGCGGGCGTCTCGGGCGGTAGCAGCACCGAGGGCCGCAAGGGCAAGAGCCGCACGCCGGCGCTCGACAGCTTCGGCCGCGACCTGACCGAGCTCGCGAAGGAGAGCTCGCTCGACCCGGTGATCGGGCGTGCGAAGGAGATCGAGCGCGTGGTGCAGATCCTGTGCCGCCGCACGAAGAACAACCCCGTGCTGCTGGGCGAGGCCGGCGTCGGCAAGACCGCCATCGTCGAGGGCATGGCCCAGCGCATCATCTCGGGCGATGTTCCCGAGATCCTGCACGAGAAGCGGATCGTGGTGCTCGACCTGGCGATGATGGTCGCCGGCACGAAGTACCGCGGCCAGTTCGAGGAGCGTATCAAGGCGGTGATGAACGAGGTTCGTCGCGCCAAGAACGTGATCCTGTTCATCGACGAGTTGCACACGCTCGTGGGTGCCGGCGGCGCCGAGGGCGCCATCGACGCGAGTAACGTGCTCAAGCCCGCGCTGGCTCGCGGCGAGATCCAGTGCATCGGCGCCACGACCTTCGACGAGTACCGCAAGTACATCGAGAAGGACGCCGCCCTGGCACGTCGCTTCCAGGCCATCCCGGTCGATCCGCCCAACGACGAGCAGACCGTGGAGATCATCAAGGGCCTGCGCGATCGCTACGAGCAGCACCACCGCGTGCGCATCACCGACGACGCCGTCAAGGCCGCCGTCGAGCTCAGCGGTCGCTACATCTCCGGCCGCGTGCAGCCCGACAAGTCGATCGACGTGATCGACGAGGCCGGCGCGCGCGTACGCATCAAGAGCATGAGCAAGCCGCCAGACCTCGCGGAGATCGAGAGCGAGGTCGAGAAGCTGGGCGTGGAGAAGGACGAGGCCGTGAAGGCCGCGGACTACGAGCGCGCTGCCGAGCTTCGCGACCAGGCCGAGCAGCTCCGCAAGAAGAAGGAAGAGATCCAGAAGACCTGGCGCGAGAAGTCCAAGGAGATCGACGGCACGGTCGACGAGGACATCATCGCCGAGGTCGTCTCGAGCATGACCGGCGTGCCGCTGCAGCGCCTCGAGAGTGAGGAGGCCGACCGCCTGCTCAAGCTCGAGAGCGAGCTGCACAAGAAGGTCATCAGCCAGGAGGACGCCATCAAGGCCGTCGCCCGCGCCATCCGGCGTGCGCGTGCGGGCCTGAAGGATCCCAAGCGCCCGATGGGTTCGTTCATCTTCGTCGGGCCCAGCGGCGTTGGCAAGACGCTGCTGAGCAAGGCGCTGGCCGAGTTCATGTTCGGCGACGAGGATGCGCTGATCCACCTCGACATGAGCGAGTACATGGAGAAGCACAACGTCAGCCGCCTCATCGGCGCACCCCCCGGGTACGTCGGCTACGAGGAGGGCGGCCAGCTCACCGAGCGCATCCGCCGCCGGCCGTACTCGGTCGTGCTGCTGGATGAAGTCGAGAAAGCCCACCCGGACGTCTTCAACATGCTGCTGCAGATCATGGAGGAAGGTCGCCTGACCGACTCGTTCGGCCGGAACGTGGACTTCCGCAACACCATCATGATCATGACCAGCAACATCGGTGCTGATCTGATCAAGGGCGGTGGCGGCTTCGGCTTCCAGAAGCGGACGGCCGACGTGGACTACGACAACATCAAGGGCATCTTGATGAAGGAGATCGAGCGGTTCTTCCGCCCCGAGTTCATCAACCGCCTGGACGACACGATCGTGTTCCGCCCGCTGACCCGCGACGATCTGGTGCAGATCATCGAGTACGAGGTGCACAAGGTGGCCGACCGCCTGCGCATCCAGAACATCACGATGGAGCTGGATCAGGCGGCCAAGGACTTCCTGATCGACAAGGGGTACAACCCTGACTTCGGTGCCCGGCCGTTGCGTCGCGCGATCGGGCAGTACATCGAAGACCCGCTCAGCGAGATGCTGCTGTCGGGCGAGATCCAGGGCCGAACGCTGCTGAAGGTGACCCGCAAGGGCGAGGACGAGAACCTCTACTTCAACACCGAGAAGCTGCCGGACCCGCCCAAGGACGAGGACCAGGGCGACAACTCGGAGGGCGACAAGCCCGTGTCGGCAGGTGCCGAGTCGACCTGATTGACAGATTGAGCCCTTGAAAGAACAACGCCCGGTTGCCGCGATGCGACCGGGCGTTGTGCGTTGCTATCTGGGGAAGGTCTTGCCTACTCGCAGCCGGCGTCGAACGCGTTCTGGAAGCAGAGGAAGTCGAAGATGGTCAGCGAGCCATCCTCGTCGCAGTCGGCGATGAGGTCGCCCGCGTCGAAGGCGTTCTGGAAGGCCAGGAAGTCGAAGATGGTGAGCGATCCGTCTTCGTCGAAGTCGGCGTAGCACGCGGTCGATTCGACGGAGATGTTGTCGAGGCTGAAGAGCCAGCCAGCGCCGCCGCCGGAGTCGATCTCGATGCGATCAACCGAGGCCAGGCCGTCGAAGACGAGATCGACGAACCAAACCGAGCCGGTTTGCGGCAGGCTGTCGATGTTGATGAGGCTGCTGCCGACGTAGAAGCGGATCGGGAAGTCCGCGCCCGGGCTGCCCGCGCTGTGGAAGTCGAACTCGATGAGGCTGATCGGCGGATCGAACTCCATGATCAGCGTCAGGTCGCGGTCGCCCAGTGCGCCGCCCGCGGTCGCGTTGCAGATCGAGAGCGTGCCGAAGTAGCCGGCGTAGCTCGAGATCGAGGCCGAACCGGCGCCCGTGCCGAAGATCACGCCCTGTCCGGCGTACTCGTCGGTGATGGACTGCCCCTCGAAGCCGTCTTCGAAATCAATGACCTGTGCCTGGGCAGCGCCACAGGCGAGCAAGGCCGCGGAAGCGAGACCGATGGTCGTCTTCATGTCGAAACCCCCTTTGAGGGCCGTGTGGCCCGCGATGCTTGCATGATAACGGAAGCCGCGACCGGACGCAAGACCGAAGCGACCCGCGCGCGACGAAAAGGACGCCCCGGCCGGGGCGTCCTTGCGTTGCCTTGCACGTGCAAGTTTCGTACTAGCGACGGCGACGCATCGCCACCATGCCGCCCATGCCCAGCAGGGCCAGCGACGCGGGAGCGGGGATCTGCCGGTAGTCCATGTTGTCGACGCCGAAGATCCAGCCGTCGTTCACCGAGTCGATCTCGACGCGGGTGACGCTCGGCAGGCTGCTGTAGTTAATGTCCGTGACCCAAGCGACGCCGGCCTGGGGCAGCACGTCGCTCGAGGCGAGGCCGCCTCCGTTGTAGAAGCGGATGTTGAAGTCGGCACCCGGCGTGCCGGCGCTGTTGAAGTCGAACTCCAGCTCCGAGATGGGCGTGGAGAACTCCATGATCAGCGTCAGGGCACGGTCGCCCGCGGCGCCGCCCATGGTCGCGTTGGCCAGCACGTCCGAGCCGAAGAAGCCCGAGTAGGAGCTGATCGACGCGGTGCCGATGCTGGTCGAGAATTCGACGCCCAGGCCGGCATACTGGGTGTCGACGGGTGTGCCTTCGCCCAGTCCCTCGAAGTCGATGAGCTGGGCGTTGGCGACGGTCGCCAGCCCAGCCACTGCAATGATCCCTGCGATACGCATGTCATCTCTCCTAACACATGTGTCATCGCGCCCGCCCACGAGACAGGCGTTCGGGACCATTCTAATGAATCGGGGAAATCCTCTTACGAAAAAGATGCTGATTTCCTTGTCTTTTCTGCGGATCTGCGTTTGTTCGCATGGCGTCGAGAGAATGGTGAAATTAGGTTGTCTGGTTCTCGGTCTTGCATGGGTTCGGCAGGTGGGCACAACTACGCAAGATCGTCGCTCCGACCACCTGAGAACATGAACTCACGACATTCATGAAACGACGCCGCCCACGCCTGGTGAATGGCGTGGGCGGCGTGAGAGAGCGCTTGCGAGAGCCGGGGCCGAAGCCTTACTCGCAGCCGAGGTCGAACTGGTTCTGGTAGCAGAGGAAGTCGAAGATGGTCAGCGAGCCGTCTTCGTCGCAGTCGGCGATGAGGTCGCCCGCGTCGAAGGCGTTCTGGAAGGCCAGGAAGTCGAAGATGGTGAGCTGGCCGTCGCCGTCGAAGTCTGCGTAGCAGGTAAAGATGCGAACGTCGGAGTTGCCCAGCACCTGGACCTGGTAGGGGCCGAAGTCGTCGTTGCCGAACCCGGTCTGCACGATCGTGTACGGCACGCCTGCCTGGAGGGTCAGTCCCTCGATGCCCGAGTAGCCCACGCCGGTGCCCGGCAGGAGCACGCCGAAGTAGTCGTCGTTGAGCGCGATGAGGTTGTCGAGCGGCGAGATCGGGTCGAAGCCGTTCTCGTAGACGAGCAGGTAGCCATCCCACGCGAGGCCGAAGTTCTCCTGGTCGCTCAAGACCGTGAAGGCTCCGTCCTCGGCGACCTCGATCTCGGCGGCCTCGAAGGGCACGTCGGTGGCGAAGGTGCTCAGCGCGGTCAGGCTCGTCGGCCGGTTGAAGCGGTCGCCGTCGGTCGTGTCGCCCAGGTACTCGAGGCGGACGGTCGGGGCATCGCCGATGGTGGCGGTGACCTCGTATTCCAGCACGCCCGGGTCGCTGCCGAAGCTCGCGACGATGATGGTGTAGGTACCCGCGTCGGTCGCGACGAACGCGTAGTTCGGATCGCCGAAGGGCCCGGCGCCGGTGGCCGGAGGATCGTCGTCGTCGCCCGACGCGACGAATACGAAGGGCAGTCCGCCCACGTCGGCCTCGAGGACGAACGTGCCGTCGGGAGGCAGGAGCTCGCCGTCGACGCTCCCGAAGTAGGCCCCCGAGATTGGGTCGAGCGCGTCGGTCAGGCGATTGACCTCGATGCGGACGAGGTCGCCGGCTTCGGCGGTCAGCTCGTAGAAGTCCCAGGTGGTGGGGGTGATCTCACCATCGATCAGGTCGGTGGGGAAGTCGCCGGTGAGGGTGTCGCCCGGCGTCAGGTCGCCCAGCACGGACACGGTCTGGGCCGAGGCCACGCCGGCCAGGGCGAGTACTGCGAATGCGGTCGTCAGTCGTTGCACGGATATCTCCTCTGCTGTCTGGGCGGCCGACGCGTCCGGGGCTCGGTCGAGCCGACCCGTCCGAGTGGACGGATCGCCGGTGCGTCGGCGCCGACTCCACGTTGGTTCGTTGAACTCCCCACGAACCAGATTCCAACAGCATACAGAGATCCGACCTTCCACGCAAGCGCGTTCGCACGCGGGTTGCCCCCGTCGCGTGCGAACGGACGGCTTACTCGCAGCCCGCGTCGAAGGCGTTCTGGAAGCAGAGGAAGTCGAAGATGTCGAGGGTGCCGTTGTCGTCGCAGTCGGCCTGGTCGTCGCCCGCGTCGAACAGGTTCTGGAACTCGAGGAAGTCGAAGATGTCCAGCTGGCTGTCGCCGTTCAGGTCGGCATAGCACGTAAAGATGCGCACGCTGCCGGGACCGGAGACCTGGGCCTGGTACGGGCCTGCGTCGTCGTTCGAGAACCCGGTGTGGACGATGAAGTAGGCCACGCCCTCGTTGAGCACGATGCTGTCGAGCCCCGAGTAGCCCACGCCCACGCCCGGCAGCATGGAGCCGAAGTAGTCGTCGTTGATGCCGACGAGGTTATCCAGCGGGCTGGCGGGATCGAAGGCGGTCTCGTAGACGAGCAGGTAGCCGTCCCAGAGGAGGCCGAAGTTGGTTTGATCGCTCAGGATGGTGTATGAGCCGGTCTCGGTGACTTCGATCTGGACTGGCTCGAAGGCGACGTCGGTGGCGAAGCCGCTGAGGGCGCTCAGGCTGCTCGGCCGGTTGAAGCGGTCGCCGTCGGTGGTGTCTCCGAGGTACTCCAGTTCCTGTGCGTTGGCGGTCGCGGCGAGTGCCAGTACGAGGCAGGCGGCGGTGGGGCGGTGCATGGTGTTCTCCATTGCGGTCTAATGGTGGTCGTCTTGAGTCTTCGGCGTCGCGCGTGAAAAAACGCCCCGTGGGGCGTTCGAAAGAATTCTCTCGGGACGGGCGTCGGCCTTAGCGGCGGCGACGCGTGGCGGCGAGGCCGCCGAGGCCCAGCAGGGCCAGCGAGGCCGGAGCCGGGATGATGCGGATGTCGCCGGGGCCGCTGATCGAGATCTGGTACGGACCCTGGTCGTCGTTGCTGAAGCCGGTCTGCACGATGAAGTACGTGCTGGCCGAGCTCATGGTGACGGCGTCGAGGCCCGAGTAGCCGACGCCGGTGCCGGGCAGCATGGTGCCGAAGTAGTCGTCGTTCAGGGCGATCAGGTTGTCCAGCGGGCTGGCCGGATCGAAGCCGTTCTCGTAGACCAGCAGGTAGCCGTCCCAGAGGAGGCCGAAGTTGGTCTGGTCGCTGAGGACCGAGTAGTCGCCGTCGGCGCTGACGCCGATCTGGGTGGCCTCGTACGCCACGTCGGTGGCGAAGCCGCTCAGGGCGGTCAGGCTGGTCGGGCGGTTGAAGGTCGGGCCGCCGGTGGTGTCGCCAAGGAAGTCGAGGTCGCCGGCCATGGCGGTGCCGGCCAGGGCCAGGATGGCCCCCACAGTGATCGTCTTACGCATGTCTGTCTCCTCTCACCCGATAGCGACCGCCCCCTAAGCGGCCGCTTTGGGCAATATTGCGGTAGTATGGCCGACGAAAGGCCCGGTGTCATCGACAAAATCCCTTGATTGTGAAAATTTTGTGAGCGATGGGTTGCCTACCCCCACATTCGTATTTTGTTTGTTATCGATAACGCGGCAGTCCTCACGACCGGCACCGTTTCCGGCTCCGACGCGACCCAGGTACGATCGCCCCGATGCCCGTCTTCATCCGATGGCTCCTGACGCTGGGCCCGGCGAACCCGATCGCCGTCCGGCTGGTGCAGAACGGCTCCCGCCGGAGCCGGCACATGTACATTCGCTCGGCCTATCTGGCCCTGCTGGTGCTGGTGATGCTCTGGGCCCTGCTGGTCAAGACCGGCGGCAGCGGCAGTGCCACGTCGTTCCGGGACCTCGCCGAGGCGGGGGCCTCGACGTTCACGTACGTGGCGTACCTGCAGATCCTGCTGATCTGCGTGCTCAGCCCGGTGTTCATGGCCGGGGCGATCGCCCAGGAGGCCAGCCCGCGGACGTGGGAGGTGCTCCTCACGACGCCTTTAGGTAGGTTGCAGATCGTGCTGGGCAACCTTCTCGGCCGGCTGTTCTTCGTGCTGGCGTTGCTGTTCGCGAGCCTGCCGTTGTTCGCGTTGACGCAGTACTTTGGCGGCGTGCCGGGCTCGAGCATCTTCGCGAGCTATCTCGTCGCGGCCGCGGCGGCGCTGCTGGTGGGCGCGATCGCCATCGCGCTGGCCGTGAGCCGCATCGCCGGGCGGCGGGCGGTGTTCACGTTCTACGTCGCCGTGGTGACGTACCTGGGCATCACGTACGGCATCGATGCGTGGCTGCGCACGCGCGGCCTGGGCATGGGGCCGGCGGGCATGGGCGTCACGTGGCTCACCGGCCTGAATCCCTTCCTGGCGCTCGATGCGCTGCTGAACCCCACGACGTATCCGAGTGCCGACCGCGGCACGCTCGCGGGGCCGGCGGCGTTCATGCTCGAGACACCCGTGCGGGCCTGGATCTTGCTGGCCAGCGGGCTGAGCCTGGTGCTGATCGCCGCCTCGACGCTGACGGTGCGCACGGGCGGGCTGGCGAAGCGCTCGCGCGAGGGACGTCGCCTGCCGTGGTATCGCAAGATCCTCGGGCTCAGCGGCGGCGAAACGGGCGAGGACGGCCAGACGTTCCGCCCGCCCCGGCACGTGTGGCACAACCCCATCGCATGGCGCGAGGCGGCGGCGCGTAACGCCACGCTCGGACGCATCGTCGCGCGGTGGTCCTTCATCGTGCTGGGCATCGCGATGGCGTTCGTGCTCGTGGTGGCGTACGACACGTCGGCCATCACGGCAACGGACTATCGCCTGGCGTTGCTGGTCATCGTGCTCGTCGAGCTGGCCGTGACGACGCTGGTGGCCATCAACATGTCGGCGACGGCCATCAGCCGCGAGCGCGAGGATGGCACGCTCGATTTGTTGCTCACCACGCCCGTGACGCCGGCGGAGTACCTGGGCGGCAAGCTCCGCGGCTTGGTGGCCTATCTGCTGCCGATGCTGGCGGTGCCGGTCGTAACGATGCTGCTCGCGGGCCTGCACGCAGCGATCGGCGGCCTGAGCCAGCCCGACAACGCACAGGTGCCCGCGGGCCCGGCGGTGTCTGGTGGCATCATGCTGCCCGTCGTGCTGCCCGAGGCGGGCATCATCCTCGCGCTCAGCGGTGGGCCGTTCCTGGCGCTGTGCGTCATGATCGGGCTGCACTGGTCGCTCAAGAGCAAGGGCGCCATCGCGTCGGTCGTCGGCGCCGTGATCGTTGCGGCGATCGTCACCGCGGTGGTGGGGGGGTGCGGCTTCAACGCGGGCCGATCGATCCCCGTGGTCGGGCCCGCGCTGCTGGGGCTGTCGCCGTTCGCCAGCAGCCTGGCGCTGGTCGAGCCCGTCGATGCGATGTACGAGACGGTGACCCAGAGCGGCTCGAACCCGCTTGTGACAGCCCGTTTTGCGCTGCTCGTGGGCGCGGCGGCCAGCGCGGGTCTGTACATCGGCGCGGTGTGGGCGCTGCACAGCCAGATGGTGCGCCGGTTTGATATGACCGTCCGCAAGCTCGCCGGGACGAGCTGATACCCGTTTGCCGACGACATGCCTTCGCTCGAAGCCAACAAGAAGAAGTGGGCCTCGCACGACTGGGGCAGGGACGGCGAGGAATGGTCGACGCTGGCCGGCGGCAGCGAGCGTTGGTGGCACGGCATCCTGCTGCCGCGGCTCTTGCCCTTCCTCAAACAGCTTCCGCCGGAGCCGAGCATCCTCGAGATTGCGCCGGGCCGCGGTCGATGGACGCAGTACCTCTTGCGGCACGCAGCCGATCTGACGGCCATCGACATCGACGAGGCGTGCCTGGACGCATGCCGCGCCCGCTTCGGCGGACGGGTGCACTGCGTGCTGGGTGATGGCGTGACGCTGGGCGGACCGAGCGAACGCATCAACGGGCCGATCGACCTCTGCTTCAGCTACGACAGCCTGGTGCACGCCGAGCTCGATTCGATGGGTTCGTACGTGCGCGAGCTCTGGCGGGTGCTGCGGCCCGGCGGCGTCGCATTCCTGCACCACAGCAATCTTGCCGACGCCGCGCTCGAGTCGGGCACGCCCATCCACTGGCGTGCGCGGAGCGTTGGCGGCTCGGGCGTTCGTGAACGTGCGCTCGCGTGCGGGCTGGAGGTGCCCCTGCAAGAGCTGTGCACGAAGGGCGGGCCCAAGGATCGCGCGCTGATCGATTGCATCAGCGTCCTGCGCAAGCCCGCGCGTGGTGCGCCGAATCCGCAGACGCGCGTGCTTGAGAGCCACGACTTTTGGCGGCAGATCCAGCTCCTCGGTGCGTTGGCCGGGCCGTACGACGCGGCGGCGCGCTAGCAGCCACGCTCGAGCACGTCGAAGAAGAAGAGGAAGTCGAACAGGTCGATGACGCCGTCGCCGTTGACGTCGCCGCGAAGGTCGCCCGCTTCGATCCAGTTGCCGAGCAGGATGAGGTCGAAGATCGTGGCTTGGCAATCGGCGTCGAGGTCGGCCGGGCACGCGGCGCAGGGCAACGCGGTCATGCCCGAGACGGCGCTGACGCCATCGAGCACGCCGACGAACGACTGCTGGCCCGTGTACGGATCGAACCTCCACAGCTCTGCCTGGTCGCCGGCTCCGTCGCCCGAGACGACGTAGTAGCCGACCTCCTTCTCGGCGCCGTCGAGGATCGCGAGCCCGCCGGCGTCGTCGAGCGACCCCGTTGCCGCGAGATCGGCCAGCACGATGGTCTCTCCGGTGTCGGGGTCGATGGCGCGGATCGAGGGCGGCCCGTCGGTGCCGCGCAGGTCGAGGCCGATCAGGAGGCCATCGGCGCGCACGTCGAGGCCCGAGATGTCGGTGGCGGGAGACATCGTCGGCCCGCGCGACGCGCGGCCGGTCGATGGATTGATCGTGAAGAGGCGGCCGGGCGAGCCCGTGCTGGCGCCCATGATGGTGCCATCGGCGAAGACGGCCACGCCGCCCTCGCGGGCACTCAGGCCCAGCCGGCCGCCCCGCGAAGCGCGGCCGGTGAGCGCGTCGACGCGGTAGAACTCGTTGTCGGCGCTCGGGGTGAAGCCCAGGATGGTGCCGGTGCCATCCCGCGCGAGGCCGGCCAGCGGCGTGCGGCCCGTGGTGCCCGTGCCAATCAGCTCGACGGCGGAAACGACCTCGCCCGTGTTGGGATCGACGCTGTAGAGCATGGTCGAGCCGAACGTGGCGGTGGTGACGACCAGCACGGGATCGCCCCCGTGGGCACGTTCCAGGGGGAATGCGAACGACGCAGCGAGCACGGAACACGCGACAGCAAGCGGGCGCCCAGTCATCGGGCACGCTCCTTTCCACTGCGCCCCGGGCCGGGTCGGCCGGGGGCGAACCTCGCCTGCACGTTGCTGCTTCGAGTATGGGTTACGGGTCGTCCTCGTGCCGCCTTATTCGGGGGTTGGGCCGACCCTGTAGACCGGGCAATCGGTAGAGCCGGCACCTAGACTGCCCGCTCTGCCTCACGACCTCAAGATTCCCAGGATTCACCAGAAAGGCAACTCCGTGGCCGACAAGCACTTCGACGTCGTCGTCATCGGTTCGGGCCCCGGCGGATACGTCGGCGCCATCCGCGCCGCCCAGCTGGGCTACAAGACCGCCTGCATCGAGCGGGCCAAGCTCGGCGGCGTCTGCCTCAACTGGGGTTGCATCCCCTCCAAGGCCCTGCTCTCCAACGCCGAGCTGATGGAGAAGCTCCACGAGAAGGAAGAGTGGGGCATGAAGATCAGCGGCAAGATCGACTTCGACTGGACGAAGGTCATCGGCCGCAGCCGAGAGGTCGCCAACAAGCTCAACCAGGGCGTGGGCTTCCTGCTCAAGAAGAACAAGATCGAGCACATCGAGGCCAGCGCGAAGATCGTCGCCCCCGCGAAGGGCAAGACGCCGGCCAAGATCGAGATCTACGACTGCAAGGTGGAGGAAGAGCGCACCGACGCGCCCGCCAAGCCCGCCGCCAAGCCGCGTGAGACCATCACGGCCGACAAGGTCATCATCGCGACGGGGTCGGTCGCGCGAGACCTGCCCTTTGCGAAGTTCGGCGACTCGGAGCACATCTGGGGTGCCCGCGAGGCCATGTTCAACAAGAGCTTTCCCAAGCACCTCATCGTCGTCGGCTCGGGCGCCATCGGCATGGAGTTCGGCTACTTCTACCACACGTACGGCACCAAGGTCACCGTCGTCGAGATGCTCGACCGCATCCTGCCGGTCGAGGACGACGACGTGAGCCAGGCCATGCTGCGCTTCTACAAGAAGGCGGGCATGGACATCAAGACCGGCACCACGTGCGTGGGGGTCGACGCGAAGGGCAAGGGCGTGAAGGTCACCGTCGCGCCCTTCAAGGATGGCAAGGCCGACGAGAGCAAGAAGGAAGTGATCGAGGCCGACAAGCTGCTGCTGGCCATCGGCGTGAAGGGCCGCTTCGACGGCCTGTTCGACGACAAGCTCGGACTCGAGACCGTCAAGGACCACATCAAGACCGACTACGACCCTGCGATCTTGGGCGAGCAGCGCATCGACTACAAGACCAACCTCGAAGGCATCTACGCGATCGGCGACGTCATCGGCCCGCCGTGGCTGGCGCACGTCGCGAGCGAGGAGGCCATCCTGTGCGTCGAGCGTTTCGCGCACAAGGAGGGCAAGCTCGACCACGAGCCCTTCCCCATGGACTACTCGATCATCCCGGGCTGCACGTACTGCCACCCGCAGGTCGCCAGCATCGGCTACACCGAGCGGGCGCTCAAGGCCCAGGGCCTCAAGGCCGGCCAGGACTACCAGGTCGGCAAGTTCCCCTTCAGCGCGCTGGGCAAGGCCATCGCCACCCGCCATACCGATGGCTTCTGCAAGATCATCCGGGGCCTGCCGCGGGGCGAGATCCTGGGCGCCCACATCATGGGCGACCAGGCGACGGAACTCATCGCCGAGCTCAGCCTCGCGCGGCGCCTGGAAGCGACCAGCGAGGAGCTGATCGCGACGGTGCACGCCCACCCGACCATGCACGAGAGCGTGCACGAGGCGGCGCTGGCGAGCGAGGGGCGCGTGATCAACGCCTGAGCGCAGCTTTCCCAAGCCGCCAGCCTGAGCTCGCGGGCCGGCCCCAAACGCTCCGAACGCCCTTGCAACGCGGGGGCGTTTTCGTTATCTTGGTTGGCAGGAGGCTTCTCATGGCACGCGCTCTCGACAAGTTGCTCGGTCACCTCACGCACAGCATCGTGCCGGGCGTGATCCTCGCGTCCGCGACGATCGCGTTCGCCTCGGCCCGAATGGTGGGCGTGACCGCCGACGGGCAGGTCGTCGAGATCGACATCGACACCGGCGTCGCCACGCCGCTCTTCAGCATCGGCCAGGGTGGTCCGCTCGCGTTCGATCCGACAACGCAACGGCTCGTCTTGAAGCTGAACGACGATGCGGCGACGGAGCTCGTCTTCATCGATCCGGTGAGTGGCGTGGCGTCACCGCCCGTTGGGCTTTCGGGCCTGCCCCCGATGTTCGAGAACGTGGCCACCGTGGATTACGCGGGCGAATCCGGGCGATACGTGCTGACGGCCGGGCCGACGGGCACGGTGTTCGAAGACCGACTCGTGCTCGTTGACTCGACGGGCGCGGTGCTCGATACCTCGGACGACCTCGGGCTGGGCGACAACGACGGCGTCGTTTGGGACGACCTCAACTCGCGACTCGTAGTGCACGACTACAACGCGTCCGATGGCCTTCCTCCCGTCGCGGCCATCGACGATCCTTTCGGCACGCCGACGTACATGCTGCTGGCGACCCCGCCGTTCCGGAGCAACGTCGGGGACAGCGCCATCGATCCGCGGACCGGCCGGTTGTATACGACGGGCTTTGATTCGTCGGGCGGGTTCCTCGTCGAGGTGCTGGACACGAGCTACGCGGACATCGGCGCGTTCGGCACCTCGGAGCAAGTCGTCGGCATCGCCTTCGTGTGGGATGCGGCGTGCCGTGCCGACCTCGACGGCGACGGCCAGCTCACCATCTTCGACTTCCTCAGCTTCCAGAACTTGTTTGACGCCGGCGATCCGCTTGCCGACTTCGACGGCGACGGCGAGCTGACCATCTTCGACTTCCTGAGCTTCCAGAACGCGTTCGACGCCGGGTGCCCGTAACCCCTCGCTCGGGCCGCGCGTAGCGCTTGCGGAGGCAGGCCATGCGTGCTCTGGGCTTGGTGATCGTCGTCGCGTCGCTCTCCGCCGCCGCCCGGGCCCAGCTCTGCGAGGGCTACGGCGCCGCCCGCGGGACCTTCCCCGAAGACCAGGGCTGGTTCAGACAGATCGAGCCGCCGGGGCCGTCGGTCGTCGAGGTCGTCGGCGGCGTGCTCCACCAGTCCACGCTGCCCTTCGCCGAGCCCGCGTGCGGCATGCCGTCGATGGAAGAGCAGGCCGGTTATTGGTTCGTCGCTGGTGAGCCCTTCGACTTCGAGGACGGCATCTCGTTCGACTTGGACCTGCGCGTGCTCGATTCGGAGTACACGACCGCGCCCTGCACCGACTGGCCGGCCGCGGGCGTCATGCTCACGCTCATCGACGCGGAGGGACGGACGTTCGTCGCCGGCTTCGGCTCTGCTCGCGTGTTTCTGGCCAACGACCTGCGCGCGACGGCTGGCTCGCCGAGCGTGGTCGAGGCCGACCTCGACACGACAACGTTGCGTTCGTACCGCCTGCGCGTCGACGGCCCGCTCGCGACGCTACTGGTCGATGGTGCGCCGCTGCTGTCGCTCGACGCGTACGGCGACCCGTTCCCCGCCGCGACCAACTTCGTCTGGTTCGGCGACGGCACGACCTGGGCCAACAGCGACTTCGAGACGCCGCGGTTCCGCGTCGCCACGCCGGGGTGCTGCCGCGCCGACCTCGACGGCGACGGCGTGCTCACGATCTTCGACTTCCTGGCCTTCCAGAACCTCTTTGACGCCGGCGATCTCGCGGCCGACTTCGACGGGGATGGTGAACTGACGATCTTTGACTTCCTCGCGTTCCAGAACGCGTTCGACGCAGGGTGTTCGTAGCGACGTTCGAGCGTCGAAGACTCGATGCGGCCTGGAATCGTCGCGAAGCCGATGCCGTAGCTCAGATTCTCATGTGGAGGAGAGAGATCATGAAGACCCAGATCGCCTGCATCGTTGCGTTGGCGTCGCCGGCGCTTGCTGCGCCCGTGGCGTTCCACGACCTCGTTGCAGATAAGAACCCACTGCTCTGGTACCGCTTCGACGAGGCGAGCGGCGCTTCTGAGGCCATCAACTACGGCTCGCTGGGCGCTGGCTTCAACGGCGTCTTCTTCGGCCCGGTGTTCCTGGGCGAAGCGTCGCTGCAGGGCGACACGGCCGCGTGCTTCGAGCACCCTTCCCAGCCGTACGTCGAGTCGGCGTCGGACGTGCCGGCCTCGCTGACCGGCAACCCGACCTTTACGGCCGAGGCCGTGGTCCGAGTCTTTGCGACGCCGCAGAACCCGTTCTACGCACCGTTCCTGCACTGGGGCGCGCCCAGGACCGGGCAGTCGGTCTACTTCAGCATCCTGCGCAACGACGAGTCACGTCCGTACGCCGGCTTCTATAACGGCGGTGCCCGATCGCTGGAGAGCTATGGGCTGGGCGAGTGGGTGCACCTCGTCTGGACGCGCGATTCAGGCGGCGGCGTCAACGATGACGTGACCGGTTCGAGGCTCTTCATCAATGGCCAGGAAGTGGACGTCGAGCGCGACTTCTCGCTTCCGGGCGCCGGCGTGCCCGACGTTCACGCATCGCCCTTCTACGTCCAGCGCGCTACCGACCTCGTGCGCTACTTCAGCGGAAACATCGACGAGGTCGTCCTGTACGACCGCGTGCTCTCGGCAGACGAGGTCGGCGAGCACTACGACGCACTCGTGGACGGCGCCCGCTGCCCGGCCGACCTCGACGGCGACGGGCAGCTCACGGTGTTCGACTTCCTCGAGTTCCAGAACGCCTTCGACTCCGGCGAACGCCGAGCCGACTTCAATCCCACGACCTGCACGTCCAACCTCGACATCTTCGACTTCCTGGCCTTCCAGAACGCCTTCGACGCCGGGTGCCCGTGAATGGCAGGCGTCTGCGGTGCTCATGCGGGTTCGAGAGAGGCCGCAACCTTGCGTAGGCGGGCCGGTATGAGAAGTTGGTCGGGTGAGGCCCTGCCAGGGGAGGGAGTCATGCGGAACGTGATGGCATTGGGAGTCGTGACGCTCGGGGCGGTCGGGACGTGTGCTCCGCTGGCGATGGGGCAGGCCCGGTTCGAGGCCGGCTACCAGTTCAACGACGAGCCGGAAGTGGTGCGGGTCGATCCGATTCCCTTCCTCATCTTTGCCGAGCGGGGCATGCTGGCGCAGGAAGCAATCCTGGCCTTCCCGTTCATGCGGGGTGCCGACGCCGGGCTCCTGGACCTGCGTGTCACCGCGAGCCGTGGCAGAAGTGGTGGCGACGAGACGCTCACGCGCGGCTGGACCGAGGTCACGTTCAGCGACGTCGTCTTCGAGTCGAGCGGCGTCGGCCTCTCTGTCCGATACGGCGGCGGAGGCTTCACCTTGTGCTGCCTCGACGTCATCGCCGGGGCGACCCTCGTCGAGGAGCAGCAGTTCGAGCTCGACGGCGACGTTCGAACCGGTACCTTCATCGCCACCGTCAATTCGTCCGGCCCGCCCGATGTCGAGCGGACGGGCATCATCGAGGATGGCATCCCGCCCGGCGGCGTGATCGAGCTCAGCGGCTTCCGGGTCCCGGTCAACACGCCGGTCGCGCTCCGGGTGCGCCTCTCGAGGTCGATCTGGGTGCCCGCGACGACCGACGACTGGCGGACGACGTTCTCCTCCACGACGCTGCCCGATCTGGCCTTTGACGACGTGGTCTTCGACGTGCCCGATGGCGTCACCGTGCAGTCGGCCCAGGTCGGCATCCGAGACAACCAGCGGGTGCGCTGCATCACCGACCTCGACCGTGACGGCGAGCTCACCATCTTCGACTTCCTCGCGTTCCAGAACCTCTTCGACGCCAACGACCCAACGGCCGACCTCGACTTCGACGGCGAGCTCACGATCTTTGACTTCCTCAACTTCCAGAACGCGTTCGACGCCGGGTGTCCGTAGGGCCGCCGGAGCGTCCAAGAACGAGCGTGGCCCGGGGCCCGCTACGCCCAGCTTCGCCAGTTTCACGCTGGAAACAGTCAATCTTTAAGGAATGGCGTGAGTCTGCCATGGCCGTGCCGCTCCCGTGTGGTATTCGTAACCATTAAGGAGCTGATCATGACTCGCCTCTCCCTCGCCGCTCTCGCCCTTTCCGCTGGCTTTGCCTGCTCGGCCCACGCACAGGTCATCAACATCCCGCCGGATTCGCTGCCGGCCGAATCGTGGTTCACCGCCAATCCCGGCGCCACGGTCAACGTACTGAGCGGCGGGGTGATGTTCCCCGACGCCGGCGCCGGCGGCGCGTTCACGTTCAACGGCGCAACGGTCAACATCGAGGCTGGCGGTGCCGCGGGCTTCCCGACCATCGACCATTTCGTCGAGGACGTGACGTACAACCTCGACGGCGGCGAGCTCATCCGCGTGAAGTTCGTCGGCGAGGTCGGCACGACCACGCTCAACATCACCGACGGCCAGACGCGCCGCGGCGTGTGGCTGCAGGGCAACACCGTTTGCAACATGTCGGGCGGCGACGCCGGCCTCGTTGCCGGCGGCCAGGCCGCGTTCATCATCGAAGACGACGCCGAGTTCAACATGACGGGCGGCACGGTCGACACCTTCATCCTCGCCATCGACGACGCGACAGTTAGCATCGATGGCGGCACGATCGAGGGCGCCCTGCAGCTCGACGACCGCGCGACGGCCACCATCTCGGATGGCTCGGTCGGTCGCAACGGCTTCATGAAGACCATCGACAACCGCCTGACCATCACCGGCGGCACCATCGGCCGAGACTTCGTCGTCGAGAAGGGCGTCGTCGATATGTCCGGCGGCGCCATGGATCGCAACTGCGCGATCCTCAACGGCAGCGGCGGCGTCGACCCCATCTTCAACATGACCGGCGGCGCGATCGGCTCGGAATTCCGCGCCTACGACGGCACGATCAACATCTCGGGCGGACTCGTCGGCGACGGCTTCCGCCTCGGCCGGCCCACCGGCGACGGCTCGGGCGTCACCATGAACCTCACCGTCAAGAGCGCCACGCTCGACGGCGTCGCGATGGACCTGACCTCGACCCCGACGGTCGTGGGCGTCCGCGGCGGCGTCTTCCTCTCGTGCGTGCTGCTCGACGACTCGCTCGTGGGCTTCGACCTGAACGAAGACTTCGTCCTGGGCGAAGACCGCATCCGTGCCGCGGCGACCCTGACCGTGGCACTGGCCGCATGCGACGCCGACCTCGATGGCGACGGCGAGCTGACGATCTTCGACTTCCTGGACTTCCAGAGCCTGTTCGATTCGGGCGACCTGGCCGCCGACTTCGACGGCGACGGCGTGCTGACGCTGTTCGACTTCCTGGCCTTCCAGACGTCCTTCGCGGTGGGCTGCGACTGATCGGGACCACGGCCCAAACGGCCATGACTATGTTTTGACAACTCCCCGGGGCCGCGAGGCGAGGCGGCTCCGGGGAGTTTCTGCGTGATGCACATACGGAAGATGTTGGCCGTGGCTTCCATCCTCGACGCGGGCTGCTGAGGCCTACGCCTCGAGCTTCTCCGCCAGCCAGTCCCCGACCTTGTCGATCGCGATGCGATCCTGCGCGAGCGTGTCGCGGTCGCGGTAGGTCACGGTCTGGTCGGTCATCGTGTCGCCGTCGATGGTGAAGCACACCGGGCAGCCGGCCTCGTCCATGCGGGCGTAACGCTTGCCGATGCTCTGCTTGGGGTCGTACTCGATGAGCCCCGCGTGCCCGAACCGCCCACGCAGCTCGCGCACCAGCTTCTCGGCTACTTCCGGCATGCCGTCCTTGTTCACCAGCGGATACACGGCCGCCTTGATGGGCGCCATGCTGGGCTTGAACTTCATGACCACCTTGCTGGCGCGGCTCTCGTCGGGCGTGAACGCCTCGCACAAGAGCGCCAGCACGCCGCGGGTCAGCCCCGCCGCTGGCTCGATGACGTCGGGCAGGTACCGCTCGTTGCGCTCCTGATCGAAGTACTCGAGCTTCTTCTTAGAGTGTTCCTTGTGCTGGCTCAGGTCGTAGTTGCTGCGGTGCGCCACGCCCTCGAGCTCGCCGAAGCCAGGGTGCGTGAAGGGCCAGCGGTACTCGATGTCGTACGTGCCCGCGCCGTTCTTCGAGTAGTGGGCCAGCTCGTCGTCGTCGTGCTTGCGGACGATCATGTTGTCGTCGCTCAGCCCGACGCTGTTCCACCAGCGCTTGCGCTCGGCCACCCAGTAGTCGAGCCATTGCTGGGCGTCGTCCTTGTGGCAGAAGAACTCCATCTCCATCTGCTCGAACTCACGAGACCGGAAGATGAAGTTGCGCGGCGTCACCTCGTTGCGGAAGGCCTTGCCGATCTGGGCGATGCCGAAGGGCACGCGTACGCGAGACGTGTCCGTGATGTTTGCGAAGTTCAGGAAGATGCCCTGGGCGGTTTCGGGGCGGAGGTAGGCCTTGTCGTCCTCGCTGGCCGTCGCGCCGACGTAGGTCTGGAACATGAGGTTGAAGGCGCGCGGCTCGGTCAGCGTGCCGGGCGCCTTCGCGTGCGGCCCAACGGCGATCGCCCGCTCCTCGGCGCTCAGCGACACGAACGGGCACATGTCGATCTCGTCGTCGCCCAGCGTGCGCTTCTTGTACTTGTCCAGCTTCTTGCGCGCGGCTGCGTACGTCTCGTCGTCGTCCTCGACGTGCACGTAGATCTGGCCGCTCGTGTCGCCCTTCTCGCCCAGGCACACCAGGTGGTCGGCGCGGTAGCGGAACTTGGTCTCGGTGCAGTCGACCATCGGGTCGCTGAACCCACCAACGTGCCCGCTCGCCTCCCACACCCGCGGGTTCTGGATGATGCTCGAGTCCACGCCCACGATCGACACCGGAGCGCCGTCGCGCATCGGCGGGGTCAGCGTCATGTCGCGCCACCAGCGGTCGGCCAGGTTCTTCTTGAGCTGCACGCCCAGGGGGCCGTAGTCCCAGAAGCCGTTGAGCCCGCCGTAGATCTCGCTGGCCGGGAAGATGAACCCACGCCGCTTGCACAGGCTCACCAGCTCTTCCATCGACTTCGCTTCACCAGCAACAACGTCGCTCATTCGTGACTCCAAACGGTCATCCATCCGAGCCGCGAGCGTAAGCTCGCGGACCTCCGCCCGATCCCAGTTTCCCGCCATTCAGCCGCCGAACGCTTTCTTGAGCAGGTCGCCGAACGATACCCGCTCCTGCTCCTCGCGCACGGCTGCCTCGATGGTGTCGAACTCGAGCACCTCGGGGGCCTCGATCAGGGGCCGGCGCTGGCTCTCGTCGACGCGTACCAGGCCGAGCGCACCCTGGCCGGTCACGTTCACCTGCCACACGCCCTCGCCGAGCGAGCGATACACCGCCTTGCCCACCACGGCGCCGGGCTCGTCCCAGTCCACGTCGACCAGTTCGGGGTCGATCACGATGCCCTCGGTGGGCGGCGTGCGATCGTCGAAGACCCGCCGGATCCAGAGCCGACCGCCGATAACCACGTAGTCGACGTAGATCTCGCGCTGCGGGTCGTAGGGCGTGGGGATCACGGTCTCGACGCCGCGGCGGCTGCGGACTCGCACGCTCATCGAGCCCTCATCGACCACGAGTTCGGTGACGGCGGCCTGCGTGACGGCGCTATTGAACTGCTCGACCAAGGCGGTGTAGTCGCGGGCGACCTCTTCGAGCCGATCGCGGTAGATATCGGCCCGTAGATCTGCGCGGGCTCTCGACAACGCCAAATACCCACCGACTACCAGGAGCAGCATGGTAAACAGGGCAAGCCCTGACGTAAAAATCCTGCCCATTGGGTATTTTCCGCTTGACATCGAAGGCATCCGGGGCCATTGTAGTAGCCAGAGAGATCGTGGAGGACAGCGGTATTTCCTGGGAAATCAGCCACAGACCAGACTGATCACCGGACCCCACCGTGGCATCCCAAGGGATGCATCCGGCGGGGTGATTCTGCTTGTCCTGCATGCGAGAGAGGAACGCGTCGCCACGGCAGTTGGCGTCGCACATCGAGAGAAGGCCCTGATGGGGCCGGCCCGGCCTGCGGCTTGGAGAGCTGCACCCGGGTCCGAACACGAGATGGGGGTATCGCACGGTGAGTTCTCACCCAGCGTGCAATCCCAAACAAGCTTGCTGACCCGCGGCCGTTCGGACAACGGCCTCGGTTTCCTGTTTTGATGGCCTGGCAGCGTGCCGGGCACACCCAGTTTCCATTTGCAAATGGGGTTTGAAGAGATGATGAACACTCAGAAGGTTCTCGCCGCCGCCGCGATCCTCGCGGCCGCCGGCACCACGTTTGCCCAGGTCACCCCTGGCCCGTTCGCGCCCGACGCTCTCGAGGACAT
This sequence comes from Phycisphaerales bacterium, assembly GCA_040217175.1. Taxonomy (NCBI): domain Bacteria; kingdom Pseudomonadati; phylum Planctomycetota; class Phycisphaerae; order Phycisphaerales; species Phycisphaerales bacterium. The sequence goes on from JAVJNT010000002.1 coordinate 1,169,174, forward strand.
GGAGGGCACCGGTGGTGGCCGCACGTTCCTCACCAGCATCTTCGGCGGTGATGTCGGCGTCGGTGGCGACCTGAGCTTTGCCTCGGTCGACTTCGGCGACTGGCAGGACTTCCGCGCTCCCGGTGGCCCGATCCAGCCGTCCAGCGGCACGATCTTCGGCACCATCTTCGGCTTCGGCTCTGTCACCTTCGACTTCACCGGCATCGGTGGCATCACCGGCTTCGGCTTCGAGGCCAGCGCCGCCGGCGTCGGCAGCGATGACATCGAGTTCTTCGACCTCGGTGGCAGCAGCATCGGCTTCTTCAGCGACGGCGACGGCTACGGCCCCGGCGACGGCTCCATGGAGCCCAAGGCCTGGACCTCGACCGTGGCCATCGGCTCGGTCACCGTGACCGGTCCCGAGACCGCCTTCGATGACTTCCGCTACGTGCAGGGCGACGTTCCGGCCCGCATCCTGATCTACACCGAGAGCAACGGCGACGACAACGAGATCGCTGCTGCCGACAACCTGGGCCTGAACTACGACCTGATCCGTAGCGACACCGCCGCCCTCAACGCGGCGCTGGCCAGCGGCGACTACGTGTTCGCCATCATCCACCAGCCGGCCAACAACTTCGCCGCCGGCTTCGACGCCGAGCTCGACGCCTTCGTCAGCGGTGGCAACCGCGTGCACTTCTCGTTCTGGAACACCGACGCCGATCCGGCCATCCAGAGCACCCTCGGCATCGACAGCGCCGTCGACTTCTTCGCGCCGCGTCCGGTCTTCAACAACGCGTCGCACCCCTCGTGGGGCGGCGCCGCCAGCCCGGTCGCCGTCGATGGCGACGACTGGAACGACAACGGCGACAGCCTGACCGGTGACGAGGTCGTCTCGACCTTCGACAGCGCTTCGGGTGATGGCGCCACCGTCGTCAGCAACGACAACCGCACGCTCGCCAACGGCTTCGAGTACGACTCGATGGAGAGCAGCGGCATGACCAACCTGCTCGAGGCGCAGATCGCCTGGGTCGAGACCGCTCCGCCCCCGCCCCCGCCCCCCGGCAGCCTGGTCATCCAGTTCCAGTCCGGCAACGACGGCCACCTGGCCGCCGCCGTCAACTCCGCGGGCATCACCCCGGACCTCGTGCTCGAGAGCGACTTCCCGGGCCTGACCGCTGCCCTGAACAACCCCGACTACGGCGTTGCTCTGGTCAGCAACCCCTGCTGCTTCTTCGACGCCGGCACCCCCGCCGCCTTCGATGACTTCATCGATCGCGGCAACGTCGCCCACCTGTCCTTCTGGAACATGGACGCCGAGCCCGTGCTGCAGGACGCCTTCGGCGTCGCGACGGCCGTCGACTTCTTCACCCCGCGTTCGGTCTTCGACAACGCCGGTCACCCGTCGTGGGGCAGCGCCTCGAGCCCGGTGAACCCGGCCATCGATCCGAGCCCGTGGAACGACAACGGCGACAGCATGACCGCTGACGCTGGTGCCGAGATCGTCGGTACCTTCGATTCCACCTCCGGCGACGGTGCCATCATCGTTGCCAACGGCGATGCCACCCTCTTCAACGGCTTCGACTACGACTCCATGGAAGACGGTGCGGTCCGCGACCTGATCGAGGCCCAGCTCGGCTTCATCGGCACGGGCGCCGACTGCTACGCCGACTTCGACGACGACGGCAGCCTGACCATCTTCGACTTCCTGGCGTTCCAGAACGCCTTCGATGGTGGTGACCTGGCGGCCGACTGCGATGAGGACGGCATCCTCACGCTCTTCGACTTCCTCTGCTTCCAGAACGCCTTCGACGCCGGCTGCGACTAATCCCAGCCCCGTCCGTTCTGAAACCTTCTGAGTGACCGCGAGGCCCCGGAGCAATCCGGGGCCTCGTTCTTTTTCGGGTGCCGGAGTTGCCGAGCCATCCGAGGCGTGGCAAGCCCCCGCGAGCCCAACGCCGCACGGACCTCATGGCAATACCACGCACATAAACTTGCGTAAAACTACCACATTCGCACGCGAAACTAGCTGTTCGAGCCGAGTTGCTCTTGACATAATGCCGCAAATACGGCATTACTTATATTGACGGAAGTATCGACTCGTTCGTGGGAAGCTGGGGGTACGTCTTCCAAGCCAAGATACGTCTGGCATGCTCGGAGAGGATGAGTACGCCCAGCAGCGCTCAACGCTGTCACAGGTGTCGCCCGCCAACCTCGCGTTGGATTGCGGCGCGCCCCTGCGATATCGGGTGCGCACAGACGTAGGGGAGAGGGGAAGAGTCGAGCCACGCGTGTTCGACGCTCCTTCGAGAAGCAAAGACGCTTGCTGACCCGGCTGGCTACTCAGGCCCGCCGTTGTTTCGTTTCGTGCAGAGGCTGGTGATGTATCAGCCGCGTGACCCGTAACACCTGACTTGGGGGTTTCTAAGAGATGGATATGCAGAAGACACTCGCCGCCGCCGCCATTCTTGCGGCCGCCGGCACCACGTTTGCCCAGGTGACCCCTGGCCCGTTCTCGCCCGACGCCACCGATGACATGGAGAGCTATCCGGGCGTTCGTACGTTCCTGACCAGCCTCTTCTCCGGCAACGTCGGCGTGGGCGGCGCCCTGAGCTTTGCGTCGGTTGACGCCGGCGACTGGCTCGACTTCCGCGCGCCGGGCGGGCCGATTGCGCCCACCAGCGGCACGAAGTTTGGCACGATCTTCGGCTTCGGATCGGTCGACTTTGATTTCTCCAGCATCGGTGGCATCACCGGCTTTGGCTTCCAGGCCAGTGCCGCCGGCGTCGGCACCGACGACATCGAGTTCTTCGACCTCGGTGGCGCGCCCATCGGCTTCTTCAGCGACCCCGATGGCTACGGCCCGGGCGACGGCACGATGGAGCCCAAGGCCTGGACCTCGACCGTCGCCATCGGCTCGGTCCGCGTTACCGGTCCCGAGACCGCGTTCGACGACTTCCGGATCGTTCGGGGTGATGTTCCCGCGCAGATCCTGATCTACACGGAGAGCAACGGCGATGACAACGAGATTGCCGCGGCCGACAACCTCGGCCTGAACTACGACCTGATTCGGCGCGACACCCCCGCCCTCAACGCGGCGCTGGCCAGCGGCGATTATGTCTTCGCCATCATCCACCAGCCGGCCAACAACTTCGCCGCCGGCTTCGACGCCGAGCTCGACGCCTTCGTCAGCGGCGGCAACCGCGTGCACTTCTCGTTCTGGAACCTCGATGCCGAGCCGGCCCTCCAGAGCACCCTGGGCGTCGACAGCACGGTCGACTTCTTCGCGCCGCGTCCGGTCTTCGACAACGCCGGCCACCCGTCGTGGGGCGGCGCTGCCAGCCCGGTCGCCGTCGATGGCGACGACTGGAACGACAACGGTGATGCGGTCACCGGCGACGAGGTCGTGTCGACCTTCGACAGCGCGTCGGGCGATGGCGCGACCGTCGTGAGCAACGACAACCGCACGCTCACCAACGCCTTCGAGTACGACTCGATGGAGAGCAGCGGCATGACCGACCTGCTCGAAGCCCAGATCGACTGGGTCGAGGACGCACTGCCCCCGGCACCTCCCGGTTGCCAGCCCGAGCTCGACTTCGAGGGCATCGGTGAAGGCATGCCCATCAGCGATGAGTTCCCCGGCGTCACCTTCGGCGACGGTACGGGCCAGACCGCGTCGATCAGTAGCTTCAGCGGCTTCTTCGGTTCGGACGTGCTCTGCAACGCGACCGATGGCGGCGGCAATCGCTACCTGACGCTCGTCATGGAGTTCGATGGCGGCCTGACCGAGCTGGAATTCGACTTCAACAGCGCCGGCACGCCGAGCACTGGCTTCGAGTTCCCCATCCGCTTCTATGACGCCGGCGGTCTGGTGAGCACCGACGGTATCCTTGAGGCCGGCTCGGCATGGACGCGCGACATCAACTACAGCCTCGATGGCACCATCATCCGCGTCGAGATCGACTCCTTCAACGACGGCTGGCTCTTCGGCGTCGACAACATGACCTACTGCTTCGGCGACGACGACTGCTACGCCGACTTCGATGACGACGGTAGCCTGACCATCTTCGACTTCCTGGCGTTCCAGAACGCCTTCGATGGTGGCGACCTGGCAGCCGACTGTGATGGGGACGGCGTCCTCACGCTGTTCGACTTCCTGTGCTTCCAGAACGCCTTCGATGCCGGTTGCGACTAGTCCAGTCCTTCCGTTCTGATGGTTTCTGAGTGTTCGCGGGGCCCCGGAGTGATCCGGGGTCCCGTTTTTCGATTCCCAGCAAGGTCCGCGCGTCCGGCACGTGTTGTGCAATCATCCGTCCCAACGCCGGACGACGACCGAGTCGTTCTGCCCGCCAAAGCCGAAGCTGTTCGACAGGCACACGCCCACGCCGCCCCGATCGCGGAGATCGCGCGCCGCGTTGGGGACGTAGTCGAGATCACACGCCTCGTCGGGCTCGGCGTAGTTGATGGTCGGCGGGAGCCACCCGGTCTGCATCGCACGGATGCACGCGATCAGCTCGACCGCGCCCGCCGCCTGGATGAGGTGCCCCAGCATGCTCTTGACGCTACTCATGGGCACGCTCGGGGCATGCTCGCCGAAGAGCCGCTTCACGGCCCGGGTCTCGATGCCGTCGTTCTCACGCGTTCCCGTGCCGTGCGCCGAGACGTAGTGCACGCCAGGCCGTCCGTTCCCATCGACCGCGGCGGGATCGATCCCGGCTTGTTCGAGCGCCCGGGCCATCGCCCGCCACGCGCCTTCGCCCTCCGGATCGATGTCCGTGATGCGATACGCGTCGGCCGACGAACCATACCCGGCGATCTCGGCCACGGGCGTCGCGCCACGGGCAAGAGCGTGCTCGAGGTCCTCAAGCACGAGCACGCCCGCGCCTTCGCCCATGACGAAGCCGTCGCGCGTCCGGTCGAAGGGTCGAGACGCTCCGGCCGGGTCGTCGCACCGCGTGCTCATGGCCGTCAGCCGGATGAAGCCGGTCATCCCCAGCGGGTGGATCATCGAGTGGCAGCCCCCGCTGACCATCACGTCGGCATCGCCGCGGCAGATGATCTCGGCCGCTTCGCCGATCGCTTGCGTGCTCGCCGCACATGCCGTCATGCAGTTCATGGACGGGCCACGCAGCCCCAATAGCGCCGCCACGTGCGCCAGCGCCATCTGCGGCTCCTGCTCCACCTCACGCATGCGGTCGAGTCCGAGGGCGCCGCGAGCCCAGAGGCCGTCGTCGAGCGATCGGGCATCGGCATTCCATGCGCCGATGCACATCCTGCCAAGTGCGGCGCTGTCCGGGCTGTTCTCGCCCGCGCCCAGGTAGAGGCCCGCCCGCGACATGTCCATGCCATGTCGTTCAAGCCCCGAGTGGGCCCACGCCGCGTCCGCCGCCGCCAACGCGAACGCCGTCCCGCGTCCGGCTGAGGCGTGCCGCTTGGCCCGGTTCCCGAGTGCGAGCGTCAGGTCAAAGGCCTTCACCTCCGCCGCAAAGCTCGTCGCAAAGGCATGCGCGTCGAAGTTCGATATCGGCGCTGCCGCCGACCTGCCGGCCATCAGCGCCTCCCACGCATCGTCCAGCCCGCTTCCCAGGGGCGTCACCCACCCCATGCCCGTGACCACGACCCGACGCTCGCCTCGCATTGACTCGCTCCTGCTTCACGTTGGGGCCGAGCGCCCCGTTCTACGTAGAACACACTAGACCGTTCACGGTCCCGCGCCCCGTTCTGTTGCAGCGCCAAGCGGGATGGTCTACGCAGAACTACGACAGCGAACAAGAATTCTGTTCCATGTCGTGCACAATGCTCTTGACAAAACGCCGCAATCGCGGCATTAGTTATAGTGAGAGAACTTTCGACTCGTTCGTGGGAAGCTGGGGGTAAGTTTTCCAAGCCAGCAAACGCTGGCACGCTCGAAGAAGAAGACCACTCCCAGAAGCGCGGAACGCTGTCGCTGGCGATCACTCGCGGCCGACGCAATGTCGGTTCCGCGACGTTCTATCGCGCCGGCGCGCTCCACGCGACAGGAAGGGAGAGACGAACCCGCGTGTTCGATGCCCTTGCGAATGGAGGAGGCTTGCTGACCCCGGCGCGCCGCTGAGGCCCGCCGGTTGTTTCCGTTTCCTTGGAGCGGTTGGTGCCGTACCGGCCGCGTGACACGTAGCACCTGTATTGGGGGCTTGAAGAGATGGATACCCAGAAGGTTTTGGCCGCCGCCGCGATCCTCGCGGCCGCCGGCACCACGTTTGCCCAGGTTTCTCCCGGTGCGTTCGCGCCCGACGCGACCGACGACATGGAGAGCTACCCGGGAGCTCGTACGTTCCTCACCAGCATCTTCGCCGGCGACGTCGGCGTGGGCGGCGCACTTAGCTTCGCCTCGGTTGATGCCGGCGACTGGCTCGACTTCCGCGCGCCTGGCGGGCCCATCGCGCCCACCAGTGGCACGAAGTTTGGCACGATCTTCGGCTTCGGCTCGGTCGACTTCGACTTCTCGGCCATCGGCGGCGTCACCGCCTTCGGCTTCCAGGCCAGTGCCGCCGGCGTTGGCAGCGACACCATCGACTTCTTCGATCTTGGTGGCGCGCCCATCGGCACCTTCGTCGACGCCGACGGCTACGGCCCCGGCGACGGCACCATGGAAGGCAAGTCCTGGACCTCGACGGTCGCGATCGGCTCGGTCCGCGTCGACGGCCCCGAGACCGCCTTCGACGACTTCGTCTACGCCCAGGGCGACCTGCCGGCGCGCATCGTCCTCTACACCGAGAGCAACGGCGACGACAACGAGATCGCTGCTGCCGACAACCTGGGCCTGAACTACGACCTGATCCGCAGCGACGCCGCCGCCCTCAACGCGGCGCTGGCCAGCGGCGATTATGTCTTCGCCATCATCCACCAGCCGGCCAACAACTTCGCCGCGGGCTTCGATACGGAGCTCGACAACTTCGTCAGCGGTGGCAACCGCGTCCACTTCTCGTTCTGGAACCTCGATGCCGAGCCGGCCCTCCAGGGCACCCTGGGCGTCGACAGCACGGTCGACTTCTTCGCGCCACGTCCGGTCTTCGACAACGCGTCGCACCCCTCGTGGGGCGGCGCCGCCAGCCCGGTCGCCACCGATGGTGACGACTGGAACGACAACGGTGACGCGGTCACCGGCGACGAGGTCGTCTCGACCTTCGACAGCGCGTCGGGCGATGGCGCGACCGTCGTGAGCAACGACAACCGCACGCTCACCAACGCCTTCGAGTACGACTCGATGGAGAGCAGCGGCATGACCGACCTGCTCGAAGCCCAGATTGCCTGGGTTGAGACCGCACCGCCTCCGCCTCCGCCTCCGGGCAGCCAGATCATCCAGTTCCAGGGCGGCGACAGCTTCGGCTACCTCGCCACCGCCGTCAGCGCTGCTGGCATCATCCCGGACCTGGTGCTCGAGAGCGACTTCCCGGGCCTGACCACCGCGCTCAACAACCCCGACTACGGCGTGGCCCTCATCAGCAACCCGTGCTGCTTCTTCGATGCCGGCACCCCCGCGGCCGTCCAGGACTTCCTGGACCGCGGCAACGTCGTCCACCTGTCCTTCTGGAACATGGACGCCGAGCCCGTGCTGCAGAGCGCCATGGGCGTGACCAGCCTCATCGACATCTTCGCGCCGCGTTCGGTCTTCGACAACGCCGGCCACCCGTCGTGGGGCAGCGCCAGCAGCCCGGTCCTTGCCGGTGCAGACACGCTGTGGAACGACAACGGTGACCTGATCACCGGCGTCTCCGGCGGCGCCAGCGTCGTTGGTACCTTCGACTCCACGTCGGGCGATGGCGCCATCGTGATCGCCAACGGCGATGCCAGCCTGCTCAACAGCTTCGACTACGACTCGATGGACGGGTCCGTCGCCGATCTGATCGAGAACCAGCTCCGCTGGCTGCCCACGCCGGGCGACGACTGCTACGCCGACTTCGACGACGATGGCAGCCTGACCATCTTCGACTTCCTCGCCTTCCAGAACGCGTTCGACCTGGGAGACTTGGCGGCCGACTGCGACGAGGACGGCATCCTCACGCTGTTCGACTTCCTCTGCTTCCAGAACGCCTTCGACGCCGGCTGCGACTAAAGCAACAACGCTTCCCCAGTCTGTGTTACGGTCACGATTTAGAACCTTCTGAGTGACCACAGGGGCCCCCGGATGTCCGCCGGGGGCCTTTTCTTTTATCGCGCGCCGTTCGCAGCCGGGCCGGCCATCCCCGCCGCCTCACGCCCGGGCCTGAGCTCGCGAATCAACGCCGCCAGCTCCCGCTGGCCGATCTCCAGCGATGCCATGGCCCGCGTGTTGGCCTCGACCACGCGCAGCACGACGCCCATCGCCTCCTGCTCCTGCGTCAGCCGGCGGTGCGCTTCTTCGATCTGCCGCTCGCGCGCCAGCCCGGCCCGCCGCTCGGTCAGCCACATCCACGCGATCAACCCCGCCATGCCAAACTGCGCCAGCACGCCAGCCACCTCACCCTGCATCGCTACTGCCCCACCTTGCGGAACACCGCCTCGTATCCCACCGACCACGCGCGCCCCGCGTCCACCGGCCCCAGTTCGCGGTAGCCGACCATCCACATGCTGGGCCAGCTCCGGCCCTGCCCGTCCTCCAGCGTGGCGGCGCTGGGCGACGAGGTCATCGCCCCGACCATCGCGTCGCGCAACGTCCACAAGTCGGCTTCCGAAGCCGCCACCAATCGCCCACGCACCGTGATCGAGAGTTGCACCGGCCCAAGCTGGTTCCACTTGGCACTCGGCGGAGACTGCATCGTCGGCGAGGTACCCGGCAGCGTCTCGGTCTGTCCCTGTCGCTGCATCTCGAAGCGGTGCGGCCCGCTTGCGAAGAGCGGAGATCCGTCGTACATGCTCGGCATCGTGCGTTCCTTTCGTGGCCGCTCTAGCGAGAACCATCCTCGGCGTTGCTCACGTCGATCGGGTCGTTGGTGCCGTTGTCAGAGAGGGCGAACATCTTGATCCGTCGCAGCGCCGAGCCGCCGGGCTCGACCTCGTCGCGCACCGACGTGATCACCACGCTCGCCTCCACCCGTCGCCGCCCGCCGCTGCCAGCGGTCGGGGCTGTGAAGAACTCCAGCACGCCCTCGTCGCCCGGGGTCGGCCCGTCGAGCGAGCCGCGCTCCAGGTCGGCTACGAGCTCGATCTCCACCCGCTGCTCGGGCACGTCGGCGAACGTCGGGTACGGACCGGTGTTGCCCCACTCCAGCAGGGCGCGCTCGGGCGTGCGGTGCACCGCCACGCGTCGCACGCGCTCGATGGTGCTGCTCAGCAGGACGACCGATCGAGGATTCAAGACCAGCATCGCGTGCCTCCCTTCAGCCGCGTACCAGGTGCATCAATGCAGGCCGGCGCGTCGCGTCGACCACGCCGTCACCGTCAAGGTCGAGCCCGACCGCCAGCGTCTGCCGGGCACGAGCGAACATGTCCGCGTACATCACGGCCCGTGCACCGAGCGACGAGCTCGGCCCGCTCAGGGCCGAGGCCGCGGCGTACACCAGGTGCAGCGTGCCCAGCGCCTCCACGTGCGCCAGCGCGGTCGCATCGACCACCGCCTCGGCGCCCGGACCGTCCGGAAGGTCGAGCCCGAGCAGGCCGAGGAGCTGGCGGTGCACGATGGCCCGCTGGGGCGCGAAGGTCGTCAGCGTGAACGGGGCCGCGGCCGACGCCACTGGCGGAAGCGCGTCGTCCTCCGTCGAAGCCCGCAGCCGCGAGACTTCGAGCACCGTGCCCGACGTGACGGCGACGACCTCGAGCGGAACGCCGTTGAACACCACGACCTGACCAACCTCGGCCTGGGCATCGGTAAACGACGCGGTCGAGCTGGCACTCGTCAGCGTGGTGCCGCTCACGGCGGCAGTGCCCGACGCGAGCCGGCGACCGGCCCAGAGCGCATCGGTGAAGGCGTGCGGCTCGATGGCCAGCATGTCCCTGTCCTGTGCAAACATCGCGTGCTCCTTGCGCGCCACGGCGCGCGATTCGTTTCCTTGCAAACCCGCGAGCCGGTGTTACCCGGCCCGCGAGCCGGCGGCCGCCCCCACACGAAACCGCCGTGCCCTTCGGCACCCCGCGGGGCCGATCAGCTCGTGGCCAATCCGCTGAGCACGCCGTGCGCGTTCTCGTTGCGCATCTCCAGCGTGTACTCGCCGATGACCTGGCCCATGGCGGCGTCGCCGGTCGACGCCAGCGGCTTGTAGTGGAAGCTGCGGCCCTCCAGCGGCATCACCTCGACGCGGCTGGAATCGAGCAGCAGCAGGGCGTCGGCGGGCATCCATCGAGACACCACGACGCGGCACACGCCAAAGTCGCTCTCGTAGACGCTGACCAGATCGCTGTAGCGGTCGTCGCTTGGGCCATAGCGGCGCGACGACGTCAGGAAGGCGTTGATGCGACGCTTCTGGAGCCCGCCGCACACGATCGTGTCGATCGGCCCGGACGACTGTTCCCAGACCTCGCGCAACGCGGCGTTGAGCACCTCCTCGGTCAGCCCGTCCGAGCCGGCGCCCGAGCCGCCGGGGATGGGGCCCACGCCGGGCTGGAACTGGTTGGTTTCCACGTTGCGGATCAGTCCGTCCATCGAGCGGCGGACCGTCGAAGAACCCTGGACCGAGGACGTCGGCGCGACGCCGTTGATCACGCAGTTCTCCAGGTCGCGCAGCAACTCACGCATGCGCTCCTGCTTCTGGTAGTCCAATTCGTCGGCGATGCCGTGGGCCCGCACCGCCTGCATCGAGCCGGAGACCTCCACGGCCGATGTGAAGATCTGGGTGTAGTTGGCCTTGCGTACGCGATTGGTGAAGCGCGCCTCGGGAGCGTCGGCGCCCTCGAGGGCCGCGTTGCCCAGGATGGTGAGCTGCATGCCCTCGACCAGGAGCGTCGGGTCGGTGTTGCCGTAGCTGCGCACGACCGTCAGGGTGTCGGACGCGACGGCCTCGACGAGCATGACCTCGGGCCCATCTCCCGGGCGGACGAGGTCGCCCACGCGGAATCGGGAGCCGTCTTCGACGTCGATCGTCGTATCGGTGAGCGGCGTGGGCGAGAAGGCCTGGTCCGCCACCGTGTCGGTGTTGGGGAGCAGCTCGTCCTCGATCCACTCGTGCACGGTGCTGGTCGCCGCGCGGCGGGCGTCGCCCAGGTGGTCGAGCAGCGGCGTCTCGAAGGGGCTGACGATTCCGATGATGTCCGAGACGTCCTCGACGAGTTCGGGCAGCGAGCTGCCGGCCGAGAAGGTTGCCTTACCGGTGAATGCCATGCGAGTCTCCTTTGGTCAGGTGCGTGGCGTGCGAAACGGGAGCGGGGGCAAGGGCGTGGGGCGGTGTCGGACTCGTTCAGCTATTGCGTCGCAGGCGCAGGTACTTCATGAGGGCGCGCCGGTCGCCGGTGGCGCGTGCGTCGTCTCGCGCACGATCGACCACCGCGCGACCCGGCGCGCCCTGGGAGGGATGGCTCGGGCTCATGGCCGAGGCCCGCGTCGGGCTGCTGCGGAAGAGTGCGGGACGCTCGCGCTGGAGCTGGCCGATGACGCGGGCGGGTGTCGCATCTTCGTCGCCCTCCAGCCGGCTCTCGACCAGCAGCGCGAGCGACTCGGTGTCGATGGCGCCCGCCTGGGCCAGCCCGCGTTCGATGGCGCCGCGGCGCTCCAGCCGGGCCGATCGCTGGCGCAGGTCTTCGAGCTGGGCGTCGCGGGCACGGAGCTGGTCGGCCAGGTCGCTGGCCATCTGCGTGCGTTCGGCGAGCGCCTCGCGCAGGTCGTTGTCGTTCTGGGTGTCGTTTGTTTCGGGCGTGGGCTCAGGCATTGGTGTTCTCCGTCTGGCTCGCGGCCGAGCCGTTGCGGTTGGTCGGGGGCTGGGCATAGCCGAGCTCGGCCAGCACGCGTTCGCGGTCGATGCCCAGCTCGGTCTTGCGCTCGGCGTTCAGCAGCCGCTCGTCCTGGTCGAGGTCGATGGCGTCGGGCCAGTGCACGGTGACGCCGCGGTCCTGCGGCTCGGTGGCATGGGTGCCGGCGCGGTCGAGCGCCTCGAGAATGAGGGCGCTCATGCGCGCCACGCCCGCGCCATATCCCACGCGCTTGCGGCGCGTCTTGCTGAGCAGGCCGAGCATGGTGATGCGGAGCGCGTTGCCGCTCGACAGGCTGCCGATCTTGGCGCGGACGACGCCCGCGGCGATGGGCGGCACGCCCGAGGTCTTGTCCATGGCCTCGCGGATGTCCTCGACGTGCAGCGTCTCGCTGGGCGAGTCCGCGTCGCCGCCGAAGGCCGTGACCTGGGCGTCGGGGTTGTCGGTGCTCAGCACGCGGCCCGGGCCGATGCGGACCTGGTCGAAGCCCTCGATGCCCTTCGCGAGGTACATCTTGAAGCTCTGCATGGTCACGCGGGCGGCGCGGTCGCTCAGGCGGGTGTTCAGCTCGTCCTGCAGGGGCACGAGCGGCTCGACCTCGCCCACGCCGGCGTAGCACAGCGGCTGGGGGATGTTTTGGACGTGCACGACGGGCACGCGGCCGGGCGAGGCGCGGTTGGGCCCCTCGGCGACCAGCTCACCGTCGACGTACACCTGCCGCCACGCGCCGCTGAGGATCTCGGTGACGCGCTCGGTGTCGAGCGTGCGGCCGTGGCGGTCGTCCTCGTCGGCCTGTGAGGTGCGGCGGGTGAAGTCGATGGCGTAGGCCTCGAGCCGGCGGTAGTCGCCCGCATCGACGACGGGTACGCCGCGAGTCGGGTCGATGGCCTCGACGCGGATGGCCTCGGCGAGCACCTCGCCGGGAAGCTCCAGCAGCGTGTCGAGGTCGGGCGCCAGGGCGGTCAGCCGCTCGACGTCGCAGCGGAGCAGCAGGTCGACGTGGCCGTAGACGTGGCCCAGTAGTAGCGCGTCGTGCAGGAGGGAGAGGCCGCCCGAGGCCTCCCACACGGCGTCGAGGGCGGCCTCGATGGTCCGGCGCTGCTCGGGCCGGCCGGCCTTGCTGAGCAGCACCAGCGGCTCGGGCAGCATGAAGTCGACCATGGTGTTGATGCGCCAGGCGATGTCGTTCTCGATGACGACCTCGCTGGCGGCGGCATCGACCATGCGGTCGTCCGACCACGGATCCCACGCGCCGCGGAGGCGGGGCGGCAGGCCAGCGGCTTGCGGGAGTTCGCCTCCGGGTCGCGTGGGCTCGTTGCGGAAGTAGCCCCAGAGCCATCGCAGCCGCGGCGCGACGTCACGCTCGTGCTCGGCCAGGATGATCTCGAGGGCCTGCGGCGACAGGGTCGTGTCGGTGAAGGGTGCGAGATTGAACGCCACGGGGGACCTCCTTTGGGTGGTGGCCCGGCGTGGTGCGCGAGCCTCTCACCCAACGGGCGGTCGGACGGGTGGTGGCGCGCGTCGGCGGTGGTTCGGAGTGCGCGCGCAGCTCGAATCACCCGAGGAACTCAGGGCATCGAGCGACGTTGGATTTGCGTGGAAGCTGATGGTTCGCGTGGCGTGTCGTGCGCGCGGACGCGGGGATGGCGGCTCGGGAAGAAGGTTGCCGTGCTCAGCCCGTCGTCTCGGCCTTCGGCTCTTCGAGCACCTCGACGGCCGAGAAGCGGTCGAGGTTGAGGACGACGAGCTCGCCGTCCTTCTTGCGGAGCTCGACGCGGTCGATCCAGACCTTGTTGTCCTTGGTGTGGGCGAACCACGAGCCGGACTTTTCCTGGCCGACGCGGACGACGACGCCCTCGATGGTGGAGACCATCGTGCCGCTCATGCGGGGGAACTGTTGGGTGATACGCACCTTGGCGCCGGGGGTGAGGTTCTCCATAGCGGTCGATGGTAGGGGCCGGGGCGTCGGCAGGGGGAGCCGATCTGGCCCGGGGCCGGCGGGCGGCCGGCGTACGATTGGGCCTATGCCTATTCCACGGATCGCGATCGTGGGCCGGCCCAACGTGGGCAAGAGCTCGCTGATGAACATGCTGGCCAGCTCGAAGGTCTCGATCGTCGACGACCTGCCGGGCGTCACCCGCGATCGCGTGACGCGGATCGTCGACCTGGAGCACAGCGAGGGCAAGCCCACCCGGGCCGTCGAGCTGACCGACACCGGCGGCTACGGCGTGTACGTGGCCGAGGGCGGGCGGTACGACGAGGTGGGGGCCGACCTCTCGACGCTGACCGACGACGTGGAGGGGCAGATCGAGGCGGCGGTAGCGAACGCCGACCTGATCCTGTTCTGCGTCGACGTGCAGGCGGGCCTGACCCCGCGCGACGAGGAGATCGCCCGCCTGCTCCGCGAGCAGAAACTGGGGCGGAAGGACCGGGCCGAGATGGCCCAGCTCGATCCGAGCCTGGGCAAGCGGGCGCCCGTGCACGTGGTGGCGACGAAGGTGGACGGACCCAAGTGGGAAACGCACGCCTACGAGATGAGCGCCCTGGGCTTCGGCGAGCCCCTGATGTGCAGCGCCAAGAACAACTACATGCGGCGCGACCTGAGCGACCGGCTCTACGAGCTGCTGCCCGCCGACGACGAGACCGCGGCCGCGCCGCCTGCCGACCTGTCGATCGCCGTCATCGGCAAGCGCAACGCGGGCAAGAGCACGCTGGTGAACGCCCTGGCCGGGGTCGAGCGGGTGATCGTCTCGGAGATCGCCGGCACGACGCGCGACGCCATCGACGTGCTGGTCGAGAAGGACGGCAAGCGGATCATCGTGATCGATACGGCCGGCATGCGCCGCAAGCGGAGCTTCCAGGGCAAGGTCGAGTGGTTCGCCTTCGACCGTGTGCAGCGGGCGGTTGATCGGGCCGACGTGGTGCTGCTGATGGTCGACGCGACCGAGGCGACCAGCCAGGTGGACCAGCAGCTCGCCATGCTGTGCCAGAACGCGTTCAAGCCCACGATCATCGGCGTCAACAAGTGGGACCTGGCCGAGGGGCAGACCGACGACAAGGGCCGGCCCGTGACGCCCGAGCGCTACGAGAAGTACGTGCGCGAGGGGTTCAAGGGCCTGCCGTTTGCGCCCATCGCGCTGCTGAGCGCCAAGGAGGGCCTGAACGTCGACGGCGTGCTCGACCTGGCGTTCGACCTCAAGAAGCAAACGCACGAGCGCGTCTCGACGGGCGCGCTCAATCGGCTAGTGCGGAGCATCCTGGAAAAGCGCGGGCCGAGCAACAAGCTGGGCACGCTTGCTCGGGTGTTCTACGTGGCGCAGGTCGGCACCGCCCCCCCGACGATCGCGATGGTGGTGAACGAGCCCAAGCTGTTCACGCCCAACTACATGCGCTACCTGATGAACCGGCTGCGCGAGCAGGCGCCCTTCGACGAGGTGCCCTTCCGCGTGTTCGTGCGCAGCCGCAAGCAGTTCGACAAGCGACGCGAGCAGGCCGAGAAGCGCGACAAGAAGGGCATGATCGACACGAGCGCGTTCGATCGCGGCGAGGACCTCGAGCTGACGCCCGAGGAGATCGAGAGCCTGTTCCGCATCCCGGGCGAGGGCGGCGATGGCGAGGCGTTCGTCGACGAGGGTGCCGAAGGAGGCATCGAGGGCGAGGTCTTCGAGGACGCCGAGGTGTTCGTCTTCGGCGACGACGAGGAAGAAGACACCCGCCGGTGACCCGTGCTGCGCGCAGCATCGATCACACGAAAGAAGGCGTGGCCAGGGTCCGGGGGATGAGTCCGGACGCTGGCCACGCCTGGTGTGGTGTGGTTGGCGGCTCGTTCGAGCCTTGGTTCGGGCGGGCTTTCCGCGGGCGGGCCTGAGTCGGCCCCGAGCTTCCCAAGTCCCTTGCCCGTCTATTCGACGAACCCCGAGCACGGTTGCAGTATTCTCGAATCTCCTTACCTGGGGGTGCGGATCATGCTGGCGTCGAGCGCAACAAACCTCGAAGAAACACGCTCCAAGCTACATCAGCAGCCCGCGTCGAAGGCGTTCTGGAACGCCAGGAAGTCGAAGATCGTGAGCTCGCCGTCGCCGTCGAAGTCGGCCGCCAGGTCTCCGGCGTCGAAGAGGTTCTGGAACTCGAGGAAGTCGAAGATGTCCAGGTCGCCGCTCGCGTCGATGTCGGCCGGGCACGGCGCCAGGCCCAGGCCCTGGGGGATATTGGTCGTCGAGGCGACGACCCTGGTGAACCCGGTAACGATGTTGATCTCGTAGAGCTGGCGGCCGTTGTCGGTCATGACGAGGTCGCCGTCGCGCTGGAAGGCGATGCTGCCCGGTGCGCTGCCGGCGATGGTGGTGCTGAGCGGGATGGTTGCGACGACGGCGCCGGTCGAGGGATTGATTCGCAGCAACTCCGGGACCGAGCCCGGGCTGGCGCTGGTGATGCCGTAGAAGAAGCCGTCGCGGGTGTTGTAGTCGAGCCCGAACAGCCGGGGGAGGACCGAGCCGCCGAGGAGGCTCACGGTTCCGGTCGAGGAACTCACGGTGCCGAGGCGACCGGAGGCATCGGTGCCGTAGAGCACGCCGCCGGGGCCGATGGCGATCGAGCCGCGCACGTTGCCGCCGATGTGGGTCGCCAGGCCGGTCAGTCGATCGACGCGGCTGAGGCCGTTGTCGCCCGCGGGCGTGTTGTTGATGACGAAGATGCTGAACGAACGGGTCACGGCCATGCTGATGGGCGTGGTGTATCGGGTCGGGTCGGGGTGCAGTGGTCCGATCATGCGGACCGTGGCGCCGGTGTCGCTGTCGAAGATGTACAGGCTGTCGGAGCTCGAATCGACGGCGTACATGTCGTCGGCGCGAGCGGTATCGGCGAGCATCGACACGCTGGTGGCGGCGATGGCGGCGGCGAGGCTGAGGCGTTGCATCTGCTTTCTCCTTTGGTGCCTTCGGGCAAGAGTGACTGCCCGGCACCAGGAGAGAGCGGCAAGCGTCTTCGCGACTCACGCGAGATCGTCGTCGGAATCCCCGGGATATCGGATCCACTCCAGGCAGAGCCCGTCGGGCGCGGCGGTAGGGCCGGCGCGGCGGCGGTCCTTGCTGGCCAGGATCTCGGGCAGCTCGTCCGGCTCGATCCGGCCTCGCCCGACCTCGTGCAAGGTGCCGGCGATGATCCTGACCATGTTGTAGAGGAAGCCGCTGCCGGTGACCGTGAACCCCACGCGGTGCTCGCCGGTGCGCTCGACGGCCAGGTCGAAGATCGTGCGGACGGTGGACCGACGGTCGTGGTTGATCGGGGTCAGGGCGGCGAAGTCGTGCTCGCCCACCAGGTGTTTCGCCGCTTCGGCCATGCGGGCCTCGTCGAGAGCGTGATGGGTGTGGGTGACGAAGCGGCGGTCGAAGAGCGGCCTTTGATGGTGGTCGTGGAAGGCATAGGAGTATGCCTTGCGTTCGGCATCGCCGATGGGATTGAACGCCTCGTGCGTGGGTCGGGCGTGGGTGACGAGCACGTCGGGGGGCAGGCGGCCGTTGAGGGCCCGCACCAGGGGCTCGAGGCCGCGCTCGAGGGGCCAGCCGCCGCCGTGGCGGGCTGGGTCGGAGCCGTCCGAACACGTAAACGAGGCGACCTGGCCCCGGGCATGGACGCCCGCGTCGGTCCGGCTGGCGCCCGTCAGCACCACCGGCTCTCGCACGACCTGGCGGACGGCCTGCTCGACCACGGCCTGCACGGTGCGCAGGGCGACGCGGCCGGGCGGGGCCGGCAGCGACGGATCGGCGTGGTGGATGGCCGCTCCGGTGGCCGGCGGCTGGCCGGGGTCGGGTGCCGGCGGTTCCTGCTTCTGCCAGCCGCAGAAGTCGGTGCCCTCGTAGGCGATGGTGAGGCAGTAGGTCGGCACGGGCTGAGGATATTGGCCCACGGGCGGCCGGGCGGGCAATAGGCCGTCTGCGGCGGCGTTGGGCTGGCGTGGGCCGCGCTGGGGAGGCGGGGCCGGAACAACCGTGCGAGTTCTAGAGGAGCGTGAACGATGATCAGGAACCTGACTCTCGTGTCGTGGCTTGCGGCGTGCCTGGTGACGGCGACCAGCGTCTTCGGCCAGATGGGCCCGCCCGATCCGGCCGACGTGGCCGCCCGCTGTGTGGCCAGCATGGAGGCCGCCAGCGACCGCACCGTCGGCGCCATCGGCGACACCACCGGCGCCACGGTCGATCGCATCGCTCGGCTGGACGCCGCCGGCGCTCCCGACCGCGCCATCATCCGTGCGGGCGAGGACGGCATCAAGCGCGTCCGTCTCATCGGCCGCTTTGGTTCGGCCCGCATCACCAACATCGAGCGCCATTGCGTGCGCCTGCTCGTCCGCCTCGAGGCCGAGCGTGACCTGATCGCCCGCGTCCGCGGCGCCGCCGACGGCTTCCGCGAGGACGTCCGCAACGCCGTGCAGCGCGGCAGCGGCGCGATCCGCCAGGCCGTGGCCGACGCCATCGGCTGAGCAAGCCCGACAACAACCTCGGAGCCTCTACCTCTGAGAGATCGGCACCCCGCGCCTGGGGAGGGCGGGGTGCCGTTTTGTGTTGGTCTGGAGAGTCTGGGGCGTTCGCGGGCTGCCGGTGGTAACGGGGCCGTGCCCCGACGTGGTAGCTAATCTGGAGAGAGCAACTTCGAAGAGGAAAGGGAGCTGGCGATGATCAAGCGTGGTGGTATTCTCGTGGCGGCGCTGGCGGCAAGCGCCCTTGGGCAGGACGGCATGATCATCGGCGGCAACCTCCAGCCGCGCGAGCTGGTTGAGATGAGCCGAACGAGCGGTAGCACGGTCTCGATCGCGCCGGTGGGCGTGCAGCCGCAGGGCCTGGCGTACGACCCGGGGCGCGGGCGCCTGTATGCGGTCGATGCCGGCGCGAACTCGGTGTACACGATCGATCCGGTGACAGGCTCGACGGCGCTGCTCGCGCCGGTTGCTGGAGCGAGCAACGCCAACGGGCTGGCCTACGACCCCGGCCGCGACGTCATCTACGTGAGCGACAACAACAACAACCGGCTGTACACGGTCGACCCCACGACGGGCAGTTCGGCCATCGTGGGCGTGCTCGTCGGCGCTAACGGGGTGGAGGGCCTGGCCTTCGACTGCGACACCAACACGCTCTACGGCATCAGCGACCTCACGAGTCGCATCATCGTGATCGATCCCGATACGGCCGCAGTCACCGAGCTTCCGCTCGTGCTGCCGGGAGCAAACCTGCGCGGCCTGGCATTCGATCGCTTTGAGCGAGCGCTCTACATCAGCGTCTCGGTCAGTGGCAGCTTCTACCGCGTCGACGTCGACACCCTCTCGCTCACGACGCTGGGCACCATCTCGCCGGCACGTGCGGTGCAGGGGCTGGCGGTTATCGACCCGGCGTGCGACGACTGCCGCGTCGACCTCGACGGCGACGGCCTGCTCACGATCTTCGACTTCCTCGAGTTCCAGAACCTGTTCGACGCGGGTGACCCTGCCGCCGACTTCGATGGTGATGGCGAGCTGACGCTGTTCGACTTCCTGGCGTTCCAGAACGAGTTCGCGGCCGGGTGCGGGTGACGTTCGGCGTCGCGGCGGCGGCCCTTCCGTCTGCATACCACTGAGCATGCATGGACAGATCCTGACGCCCTGGATCTACCGCCGCTGGCGGTTCGACTTTCCGGCCGAGCTGTACCCGGCGGTCATCGAGCGGCTCCGCGGGCTGCCGGCGCGGGCCGACGCGCTTGCGGCGCGGCTCGGGTCCGGGCAGGCGACGAGAGCACCCGAGGACGGCTGGTCGGTCCAGCGGCACCTGGCGCACCTGGCCGACCTGGAGCGGTTACTCGCGCAGCGGCTCGATGCGTACGAGGCCGGGGTGGCCGTGCTGCCCGCCGCCGACATGCAGAACACGCGGACGGTGGAGGCCGACCACGACGCGCGGCCGCTGGCGGACGTGCTCGCCGACGTGCGCCGCGTGCGCGAGGCCTCGGTCGAACGGCTGGAGGCCTACCCGCGCGACTTCTTCGCCCGCAGCGCGTGGCACGAGCGACTCGGCGTGCAGAAGCGCGTGGTGGATACGTGCGTGTTCTTCGCGGATCACGACGACCATCATCTGGCGCTGGCGGAGATGGTGCGGCGGCGCTGTATCACCAAATGAACGAGCTCCTCGCGTGAGCGAGGGGGCAGAGGCGTTCAACGGTGTCGTAGCAATCGGGCCCCCCGCCTCACGGCGGGGGCTCGTTGTTGGTCATGCGGCGGTGGTCTTCCGCGCATTCATCACCCGCTCCGCGTACTTGTTCATCGCATCGCGAAGCTGCTCGAAGCTGTCGAGCACGTAGAGGATCGGCTGGTAGTGGTCGATCTCGAAGGGCGTGTCGCACACGCGGTCGAGGTCGAAGTCGCGGCGGTCGACGTTCTTGCTGTGCAGCGCGTGCTCGCTCTCGCCCAGGCTGCTGATCAGCCCGCTGCCGTAGAGCTTGGTGCGGCCGTCTTCCTTGATGAGCCCGAACTCGACGGTGAACCAGAAGAGGCGGCCCAGCCGCTCGATGTGGTAGGGGTCCTCGCAGTGCAGGGCGGCCTTGCCGTAGGTCTGCAGGAACTCGGCGAACACGTCGTCGGCGTGCAGGGGCACATGGCCGAAGATGTCGTGGAAGATGTCCGGCTCGGGCAGGTAGTGCATCAGCCGCTTGGGCCGCATCGTGATGGTGGTGGGGAACTGGCGGTTGGCCAGGCAGGCAAAGAAGGCCTTAGCGGGCAGGTAGCCCGGCACGGGGCGGCTGGCCCAGCCGGTGCGTTGGGCCAGGTTGGCGTTGATGCTGGCGACCTCGGGCACGCTGTCGCCCGGCAGGCCGATGGCGCGCATGCCGTCGAGGAAGACCTTGGAGGCCTGGTGGTCGAGGGTCTTCATCCGCTCGTGGTACAGCGTTCGCCAGACCTCGTGGTTCTCGGCGGTGTACCGGTCCATGTGCTGGGTGATGTAGAACTTGTTGGTGTCGATATCAGCCGAGGGCTGGAAGGGCGCCTTGTCGGCGGCGGCCTGGGCCAGGCGGGCCTCGTCGCTGTCGATGACGCTGCTGTACTCGATGTCGCCTCGCATGGGTGCCTCCGGCTCTTTAGATCGTGCCCGAAAGATGATACACGGCGTGCCTGGGGGGCTCCGGAGTCGATGGGAGGTCCGATAAATACCAATGTCGTCGCGACCCTTCGGCTTCTCGGATTCGTAGTGCGGCCCGGCGGCAGATAGGATCGTGGCCAACCGACAGCGGTTGGCGGGATGTGCCGGGCTGGCGCATCGCTTTGAGCCGGTGGGACGGCCCGCCCGACGGGGCTCCGAGAGGGGAGGGCCCGGGCGCGAGGCCGGTTTCTTGAACAGATTCGAAGGAGGCACGAGGATGCTCGGTCTGACAGGTCAGTTTGTCCCGGCAAGCCGCTGGGTGGTGGGCGTCGGCATCGCGGCGTCGGTCGGCATCGTCTCGCCGGCGATGGCCCAGCAGGGCGAGGTCGCCCGGCAGCGGCTCGAGGAGTCGCGCGAGGCCATCCGCAACCTCGAAACGCTGCAGTACGTCGGCAGCGTCGACAGCGAGGGCCCGCTGCTGGGCATGATCGAAGAGCTCAACGCCATCGTCTGGATGCAGAAGGTGGGCGAGGGCGAGTCGGCCGGCTGGAACCACCGCCGCCAGGGCTCGACGTCCGTTCGCAACCCGGCGACGGGCGAGACCGAAACGGTCGAGTTCGACGTGGTCCGTGAGGGGCCAAACGTCACCTACATCGCCCACGACCTGCGAACCGTGTTCGAGCGGTTCCACCGGGCCGCCCGCCACCGCAGCATCACGGTGGCGCAGACGGGCTGGATCGGCGAGTTTGCCGACGACACACCGTTCGAGCGCGAGCTGACGTTGCCCGAGGTGACGCTGACGCTCGAGATCGGCGGCGACACCGTCGAGGGCGACGTGTGCGACGTGGTCGAAGTCGCGTACGGCGATCAGCGACAGGTCGTTCGGTGGTCGATCAGCCAAGAGACCGACCTGCCCCGCCGCAAGCACACGCGCCTGGGCACCGACAACATGCAGACGTACACGATCACGAACATCGCGGTCGACGATGAGCTGCCCGAAGACATCTTCGTGATGCCCACGCCCGAGGGCTACGCCAAGAACACCACCGTGCGCCGCAGCGCCCGCGACGTTGGCGCGCCCAGCGTGGTCCCGAGCTACCCGTCGGCCAAGCCCTTCACGGTGACCATCGCTGAGGGGCCGGGCAAGGGCGACGAGGTCAGCCTCGAGAGCCTGGCGGGCAACGTCGTGATCCTCGACTTCTGGACGGGCTGGTCGAGCACGTCGAAGGACTCGCGCAGCGACGTCCAGGCGCTGGCCGAGCAGTTCAAGGACGAGCCGGTCGAGGTCCTGAGCATGACCTGGCGCGAGCGAGGGCGTGTGAAGGCGGGCATCGATGCGTGGCGCGCGAGCAACGCGACCTACCCGCTGGTGACCGGTGCCGACGAGGTCGCCCTCGAGTATGCCGTGAGCAGCTTCCCGACGGTGTTCGTCATCACCAAGGACGGCAAGCTCGTGTTCACCATGTCCGAGTACAACGAAGAGACCTTCAAGAGCAGCATCGCCGAGGCGGTGCAGAAGGCGCTCGACGGCGGGTTCGACGCCGGCTCGGTGACGACCACGCAGATGGGCGGCAACCAGTCGGAAGTCAACCAGGGCAACGGCAACCAGACCACCGAGGAAGGTGGGAACCAGTCGGGCGGTAATCAGTCCGGCGGCAATCAGTCCGGTGGGAACCGGCCTGGTGGGAACAAGCCCCAGTAAGCAGGACTCCATCTGATCTACAAGCGAAAACGCCCGCGGCCGGGAAGGTCGCGGGCGTTCTTGTTTGGGCAGCTTCGACGGCTTACTTCTTGCCGTGCATCAGGGCGGCCTGGGCGGCGGCCAGGCGTGCGATGGGCACGCGGAAGGGCGAGCAGCTCACGTAGTCGAGGCCCGCGGCGTGGCAGAAGTGCACGCTGGTCGGGTCGCCGCCGTGCTCGCCGCACACGCCGATCTTGATCTGATCGTTGGCGTCGCGGCCCTTCTCGATGGCCATCTTGACGAGCTCGCCCACGCCCTCGGGGTCGAGCTGCTGGAAGGGATCGGCGGGCAAGATCTCCTGGCCCACGTACTCGGGCAGGAAGGTCGCCGAGTCGTCACGCGAGTAGCCGAAGGTCATCTGCGTGAGGTCGTTGGTGCCGAAGCTGAAGAAGTCGGCGTGCTCGGCGATCTTGTCGGCGGTAATGGCGGCGCGGGGCACCTCGATCATCGTGCCGATCTTGATGTTGAGCGCGCTCTTGATGTCGTTCTCGGCGCGGACGTCGTGGATGGTCTGCTCGACGAGCTTGCGCAGCACGCCCAGCTCCTTGGCCACGCCCACGAGCGGGATCATGATCTCGGGCATCGCCTTGATCTTGTTGTGCTGGCAGTTGATCATCGCCTCGACGATCGCCCGCACCTGCATCACCAGGATCTCGGGATAGGTCACCGCCAGGCGGCAGCCGCGGTGGCCCAGCATGGGGTTGCTCTCGTGGAGCTGCGCGACGCGCTGCTCGACCTTCTTGGCCGGCACGCCCAGGGTCTTGGCGACCTCCTTGATCGTCGCCGGCTCGTGCGGCAGGAACTCGTGCAGCGGCGGATCCAGCAGGCGGATGGTGACGGGCAGGCCCTTCATGGCGGTGAAGATGCCGATGAAGTCGTCGCGCTGGAAGGGCAGCAGCTTGGCCAGCGCTCGCTCGCGGTCTTCCTTGTGCTCGGCCAGGATCATCTCGCGCATCGCCATGATGCGCTCGCCCTCGAAGAACATGTGCTCGGTGCGGCACAGCCCGATGCCCTGGGCGCCGAAGTCTCGGGCGCGGCGGGAGTCCTCGGGCGTGTCGGCGTTGGTGCGCACCAGCAGCGTGCGGTGCTTATCGGCCCAGCGCATGATCTTGGCGAAGTCGCCGCTGAGCTTGGGCTCGACGGTCGGGATGGCGCCGCTCATGATCTCGCCGGTGGTGCCGTCGATGGAAATCGTGTCGGTGCGCTTGAAGGTCTTGTTGCCGACGGTGAAGGTGCCCTTCTTGGCGTCGATGTGCACGTCGCCCGCGCCGGCCACGCAGCACTTGCCCCAGCCGCGGGCAACGACCGCCGCGTGGCTGGTCATGCCGCCGGTGCTGGTCAGGATGCCAACCGCCGAGTGCATGCCGTCGACGTCCTCGGGGCTGGTCTCCTTGCGGACCAGGATGACGTCCTCGTCGTGCGACCGCTCCACGGCTTCCTCGGCCGTGAACGCCGGCTTCCCGACGGCCGCGCCGGGCGAGGCCGGCAGGCCTCGCGTGAGCACGGAGCCCTTGGGCTTGGCCCCCTCGTCGAAGCTGGGAAGGAGCATCTGGATGAGGTCGGCCGCGGGGATGCGCAGGATCGCCTCTTCCTCGGTGATCAGTCGCTCGCGGACCATGTCGCACGCGATGCGGACGGCCGCGGCGCCCGTGCGCTTGCCCGTGCGCGTCTGGAGCATGAAGAGCTTGCCACCCTCGATGGTGAACTCGATGTCCTGCATGTCCTTGTAGTGCTCTTCGAGCGTGCCCTTGATCTTCAGCAACTGGTCGTGGACCTTGCTGTTCCACTTGGGCATTTCCTCGACGGGCTGGGGCGTGCGGATGCCCGCGACCACGTCCTCGCCCTGGGCGTTGATGAGGAACTCGCCGTAAAACTTGTTCTCGCCGGTGCTGGGGTTGCGCGTGAAGGCCACGCCCGTGCCCGAGTCCTCGCCCATGTTGCCGTAGACCATCGCCTGGATGTTGACGGCCGTACCGGTGAGGCCCGTGATGCCGCTCAGGCGGCGGTAGCTGATCGCGCGGTCGGCGTTCCAGCTCTTGAACACGGCCTCGATGGCCAGCTCGAGCTGCTTGCTCGGGTTCTGGGGGAACTCGTCGCCCACGGCCTTGCGGTACACGGTCTTGTACGCCTCGGCCAGTTCGACGATGCCCTTCTCGGGCACGTCGTTGTCGGTGCGCGCCTCGTACTTGATCTTGATCTTGTCGAACGCTCGCTCGAAGACCTCGTGCCCGACGCCCATCACGACGTCACCGAACATGTTGATCAGCCGGCGGTATGCGTCGTACGCGAAGCGGCGGTTGCCGGTGACGTTGGCCAGGCCCTCGACGGCCTCGTCGTTCAGGCCCAGGTTTAGGATGGTGTCCATCATGCCCGGCATGCTGACGGCGGCGCCCGAGCGGACGGAGACCAAGAGCGGGTTGTCCTTGCTGCCGAACTCGCGGCCCATCTCCTTGGCCACCAGCGACATGTTCTGGTGGACCTCGTTCATGAGGCCGTGGGGCAGACGCTTGCCGCCCTCGTAGTACTTGGCGCAGGTCTCGGTGGTGATGGTGAAGCCCGGGGGCACGGGCAGGCCGATGGAGGTCATCTCCGAGAGGTTGGCGCCCTTGCCGCCGACGAGCGTCTTCATGTCGCTGGTCGCTTCGGCCTTGGTCTTGCCGAAGTAGTACACCATCTTGGCGTCTCGCGGCCGGCCGCCGACGTTGGGCCTGGTCTTCTTGACCATGGGGGCCTTCTTGGTGGTCTTGGCGGCGTGACGCTTGGAGGTCTTTGCGGGTGGTGCCATCGGCATCGCGTCCTATACTCGGCTTTTGGTTGGATACTCGCCAGGCCCCATCGCACGATGCGGGCCTGCCTAGCGTGAAGGTTTGCCGCTGGAAAGCCGGGCGGCAGGTTTTCGATCGCTCGGAGTTGGATCTTAGAGGACCTATTCGCCTTTGACGAGCGCACCATCCGAATCCATCCCTGCGCAGGCAGCTCCGGCGTGCCCGTTCGACGCCCTCGCGAGGTTCGACGATGAACGTCCGATAGCCGCCATCGTCCGGGGCGATCGGGCCAGCATTCACCCTGCTTGCGGCTGGCAGGACGTGCAACCGGACGCGTTGACGCCCCGCGGCGACGGCGCCTTCGTCGGCTGCGTTGCCTACGAGATCGGCCACACGCTCGAGCCCACCAGCACAGCCGCGCGCCCCGGCTTGCCTGGCGCGGGGGCGCACCCCGACGCCGCATGGGGATTCGGCGGATGGACCTCGATCGGTGGCGGCGCGTCGCTTGCTGCCGATGGGCCGCGAAGCTCGTATCGGTTGGGTCCGCTGAGGAGTGCGTGGGGAAGGCACGGCTACGAACACGCCGTCGCCCGCGCCGTCGAGCTCATCCACGCCGGCGACGTCTACCAGGTCAACCTGACGCACGCGCTGGTCGGCCGCTTCGAGGGCTCGACGCGGGCGCTCTTCGCCGATCTCGCACGGCTCGCGTCGCCGGCCATGGGCTGCTACCTGGAGCTGCCTCCGCTCGCCAATGGTCGCCGGCGGGCGATCCTGAGCCTCAGCCCCGAGTTGCTGGTGCGCTACGACGCCGCGACGCGCACGCTGACGACCGAGCCCATGAAGGGCACGCGACCCGCAACCGACGCGGGTCTCGTCGATCTGAAACATGCCGAGAAGGACAAGGCCGAGCTGGCGATGATCGTCGACCTCATGCGCAACGACCTCGGCCGCGTCAGCGACGTCGGCTCAGTGCGCGTCGACGAGTCGCGCATGCTCGTCCGACATGGACCGATCGATGGCGGCGTCTGGCAGGCGAGTGCGCGTGTCACCGGTCGCTTGCGCGACGGCGTCACGCTCGACGACGTCTTGCGCGCCATCCTGCCGGCCGGCTCCATCACCGGCGCCCCGAAAGTGCGCGCGATGCAGGTGATCCACGAGATGGAGCCCACGCCGCGTGGGCCATACTGCGGCGCCATCGGCGTCATCGATGAGCACGGCAACGCCGAGCTGGCCGTGGGCATCCGCACGGCGGTGGTGGTGGGCAACGAACTGCGATACTCGGTGGGCGCCGGCATCGTGGCCCAGAGCAACCCGGCCGCGGAGTGGGCGGAGACGCTCGCCAAGGCCGGCCCGCTCCGGGCCATCGGCGCCATCATCGAGGACGACGCCTCGTGAGCCAGATCCTGGCCGACCTTGTCGATGCGTACGTGCTGCGCGAGCGCGAGTCGGTCGAGTTCCTCCAGCTCCGCCGAGTTGCCCAGCCGATGGCCGGCACGTGGCAGCCGGTGATGGGACACGTCGAGGCGCATGAGACCGCGGTGACCACGGTCGTGCGCGAGCTGGCCGAAGAGGTCGGGCTTCGGCCAGGCGACGATGCGTGGCTCAGCTTTTGGCAGCTCGAAGAGGTGCACCCCTACTTCGTCGCGGCGCTCGATGCCGTGGTGCTCTCGCCACGGTTCGCGGTACTGGTCGAGAGCGCGTGGGAGCCGGACATCTCGAACGAGGACGCGCACGATGCGCACCGGTGGGTGCCGGCGTCGCGCGTCGAGCATGAGTTCTTGTGGCCCGGCCAGTGGCGCGCGTGCGCCGAGGCCGAGCGATTGATCGCTACGCGCGGATCCGGGCTCGAGCGGGCGTTGCGGCTGCGTCCCGAGGCGTGACCGCCGCGGGCTCGAGGCCCGGCATGAGCGGAAACGCGTCGGCCTCGATCCCCAGGATGCGTGGCGCTTCGACCCACGGCGCGAGCGTCCGGGCCCCGAGCCCGCGACCATGCATCTCGGCGAGCGCGTCGAGCATCGGGCCGGGCGAGAGCGTGCCGATGACCAGGCGTTCGGCGTCTCTTGTCTCGTCGACGATCTCGACGCCCGCCTCGGTGATCGCCCGGCGAACGGCCCAGGCGTGCTTGCCCTCGTGTACGAGCCGCGCGGTCTCGAAGCGATCGGTCGCGAGGGCCTGATCGACGGCCTCTCGCGCGTGGTAGAGCCCGACGAAGCGTTCGAAGTGGTGCTCGCTCATCGGCCGGCGCTCGAGCGTGTGGCGGATGGTGCGCAGCTCGGCGAGGCCCTGCCTGAAGCCCTCGACGGCGTTCTCCTTGTCGGCGATCCAGGCGCACCGCCGGACGTGGTCTCGCCGCAGGAACGCACGGTCGCGTGCGGGCGTCGTGCGTTCGATGATGACGCCCTGGTTGCGCGTCAACAGCCGGATCATGCGGTTCAGGTCGCGATTGGTCGAGGTCTTGTGGTGCAGCACGCGGAACCACGGGCTGAACACCAGCCGCCAGCCCGCGTCGATCAGGCGGGCACACAAGTCCGGCTCCTCGGCGGCGAAAAAGAAGCCCTCGTCGTAGCCGCCCGCGTCGAGGTACGCCTGCCGGCGCACGGCCGCGCCGCAGCCCACGAGCACCTCGGGCAGCCCGCCGCGCTCGCGCGAGCCATCGGGCAGGGTGATGTCGGCCATCACGGCGGCCACGTCGTCGGCGGTCCGTTCGAGGACGTGCAGGTGGCCCAGGTCCAGCGGCGCGCTGTCGTCGTCGAGCATGATGAGCCAGTCGTGCTCGGCCTGCGCCGCCGCGTGGTTGCGCGCCGAGGCGGCCATGTTGCGGTCGAGCCGGACCACACGCACCGGGAGAGACGTCTCCGGCAGCGTGTCGCGCACCGGCACGTCCGATGCATTGTCGGCGATGACGACCTCGACGGGGCTCGACGCATGGCGGTGCAACGCATCGAGCGTGCGCAGCGTGGCGGCCAGTTCGGCCGGCCGGTTGCGCGTGCACGTGACGTAGGAGACGGCGGTCATGACGCCGCCCTCGCCGCAGCGTTCATCGTTGCCGCGTGGGCGTCGGCTCGATAAACGAGGTGGGCCGCGGTCAGGCGGTCGATGGCGTCGTGCATTGCGCGGTGCGTGACGGTGGCAACGCCCTGCCGCGCGAGGGCGTCGGCCTCGGCAACGGCGGCAAACAGTGCGGCGACGGCGAGTTGGTTCGACTCCGGCGCATCGCTCGTGCCAGCACCGAGGAGTCCCGCAGTGGCGGCGGCCAGCGCCGCGGCATCGGCGCCGCCCGGGTCGAGCGGGAGCGGCGCCAGGCTTGGCACCGGCTGGGCTCGCACGCGGGTCGGCCAGCCGTCTCCCGAGTCGATGGGGACCGCGAGGCGATCGAAGGCAAGCAGCCCCTCGGCCCCGAGGCCGACGATCAGTGCACGCACCTGGGCGGCGTCCATGGCCGACCACGCCGAAGAGGTCAGGCTGCCCGACGGGTTGGCGACGGCACGCCGCAGGTCAGGCTCGGCGACCATCAAGAGGTCGGCGTGGCGGATGGCCAGCGGGCTGGCGCCGCGTTCCTGGGCGCCGGCCGTCACCGTGCACGCTTGGTCGCGCAGCAACTCGCCCGCGGCCCGCCCGACGGAGCCGGCCAGCATGCCCAGGCCCTGGTCGGCGATGCACACGGCATCAACCGATGCGACGCGCTCAGCGAGCTCGGCCAGCAACGCGCCGCGCAGTCTCGTGTCGGCGGCGATGGGTCGTGCGTGGTCGACGGTCATCAGCTTTTGTGTGCCGGCAACGAAGTGCTCCACGACCAGCGGCTCGGGCGTGGCAGGGAGTGGCACGAGCTCGACGCCTGCCGCATCCAGCCGTTGCGTGAGCCGCCGTCCCGAATCGCCCGCGGGAGGCGCCGTAAGCAAGACGGGCTCGAGGCCCATCGCAGCGAACTGGAGCGCCACGCCCGCCGCCCCGGCCTCGAACCTGCGCTCGCCGGCCGGCCGGAGCGCCATGACCGGCTCGCGGGAGGCCATCTGCGGCGCCTGGCACACGCGGTAGACCTCTTCGACCGCTTCGCCAACAACGAGCACGCGTCGTTGCCGTGCGGCCTCGAGCGCGGCCAGGAGTCGCTCGCGCTCCATGCCCGGCTGTCGCAGGAGCTGAGCCAACGCACCACTGGGCGCGTCAACGCCGGTGTCGCGGCCATCCTCGAGCGCGGCGATGAGAGCCGAGGAGCTGAACACGATGTCGCCCGACGAGAAGACGACGCGTCCGCCGCTGGCCTCGACCGCCGCGCGTTCGGCCGCGAACCGCGGGTCGTCATTGGACTCGTACTCGCGGCCCTTGACGTAGACGTCGGGCCTCACCGCACGCAGGATGCCCTCGGCCGTCGCGTCTTCGACGATGTGGACGGCGTCGACCATGTCGAGGCTCGCGAGGTTCTCGGCCCGAAGGTCGTGGGGAATCAGCGGCCGACCGACGCCCTTGTTCACGCCCTGGTCGGCGGTGATGGTGACCAGCAAGGCGTCGCCCTGCGCCCTCGCCCACCGCAGGTGGCGGACGTGGCCGGGATGCACGATGTCGAAGCAGCCGTGGCACTGGACCAGCCGCTGGCCCGTCGCTCGGAGGCGATCGCGCCACGCCAGCAGGTCGGCGAGCGTGCGGATGGCCGGATGGTGCGGGGCCGCGGTCACGCCCTGCTTATCGGCTCTGCCGATGGTCGAAATGAAGTGAAGATGCGGGTTGTTCGGGCCGACACTGTCCTGACGACTTCTCGAGAGACGACCCCCGCCGACGTGGGAAGCTCCACCGATTCCAGGCCCAGAAAAGCAGGAGCTAGACGCCATGGAGCAGATCTCGGACGCGTTGGTGCTGGTCTTCGATGAGGGCTCGACGCTCGTCCAGCTCGACCGGAGCGGGGCGTTCGAGCGACACCGCGCATTGTGGACCGACATCGGGCGTCGCCACGGTCGGCTGATCCTGGTGACCCACGACCGCGGAGATGAGGCCGTCAAGGCCGCCGAGCTCGCCAAGAGCCTCAACGCGACCTGCGTGTGCGACGACCGCGGCACGCTCGCCCACGAGCACCAGGACCGCGCCGCCGGCACGGTGGCCGAGCTGCTCGAGGGCTGTACTTCTGCCGTCGTGCAGGCGGTCGGTCTCATGTCGGCGCCCACGGCCCTGGCCGTGGTTTCGACGTTGCACGAGGCGGGCATCAAGGCGGCGCTGCTGGCCGAGGGCGCCGACCTGTGGAGCCGCCAGTCGATCTGTGAGTTCGGTTCGACGTCCCGGGCCGCGCTCGAAGCAGCGTATCGCGAGCAGCTCGCATGTACGTCGGCGCACGTCGTGCTCGCCGGCTGCGGGCCGGTGGCCGACGACCTGGTGTGGCGGTTCAATTTGTCGGCCGAGCGCGTGCGCACCGTGCCCATGCCCGTGCTGGGTGACACCTGCTGCGTTCGGGCCGAGCAGCGCGACAAGAGCACGATCCTGGCATTCGGCCCGGCGACCAAGCGCGCCCGGCTGAACGTCATCGTCGACGCCATCGCCTTCTTGCGCAAGACGGACTGGCCCGACGCGACGCTGAAGATCCTCTTGGACGGCCCCGAGGCCCCGGCACTCGAGAAGCAGGCCGAAGAGCTCGGCGTGCCGCTCGAGATCATCCCGAGCCCGACGGCCGAGCAGGCCGCCCACTCGCTGCGCACGTGCGCCCTGATGGTGTATGCCGCGACGAGCGAGACCAACCCGCCTGCGGTGTTCGAGGCGCTCTCGGTGGGCACCGCTGTCGTGCTTGCGGTCGACCCCTTGTGCGCGCTGCAGGTGGTCCACGGCGTGTCGGGCCTACGGATGCCCCCCGAGTCCGAGGCGATCGCCCGGGCCGTCGGCGGACTGCTCATGGACGCCCCCTGGCGCGACGCGCTGGGCGCTGCCGGCCGCGAGAAGGCCTATTCAGACCACTCCAGCCCGGTCGTGGCCAAGGCCATGGCCGAGGCCCATGCCGCGGCGCTGGACATCGCCGAGCGCGACGGCTCGTCGGTCAGCGCGGCACTCATCCTCGCCGGGGCCGGGCTAGCCGAACTCGACCCCACCGACACCGCGGCCGCGTGGTCGAAGGCGATCGCCGACTCCCTGAGCGGCAACGACGCTCATCGCGAGGCGTGCCTTTCCGCGATCATCGCGGCCGTTGAGGATCTGCGGCGACGGGCGAGCCGGAATCCGGCGGCCTGAAGCGTTATCGGGCTGCAGGACCTGCGCGTTTCTGCCCAAGCCTGTCGGATGCAGTCGGAAGTTGTCGGATTTCACCGCTCCTGACGATATTGACGGATGCGAGGGCATGGACCGCCCCGCAGATTGGGGACGCTTCGCATGGACACGCACGCAGATAGCCTCGATCGCCGTCGATTTCGCCGCACGAGCGTCAACCGGGCGGGCAAGGTGTTCGTCCGCCGCGCCCTGCGGTACCTGCCGGTACGAGCGTTGGACGTCTCGCTTGGCGGGCTCTTGATCGAGGTCAAGAGCGACCGGCCGCTCATGGTCGGCGAGCCGCTGGACGTCATCATCGGCGATGGCAGCCAGGCGGTCATCGACGGCGACGACGTGATCGAGGCGCGGATCGCCCACGTGGAAGTCGACGAAGACGGATCGCAGCGGATCGGCCTGGCGTTCGCGCACGAGGGCGCCATGGCCGCCGTTGCGGCCTAAGCGATCCATGCCGGTGGGCAAAACCCGACGCGTTGATCAGCGGTTTTGCGAGCAGCCAACAATCTTTTTCCACGCCGGGCTGCGATGTCCGATGGCGTGACGGGTGCGCGGCGGCCGCGCGCGGCGGAGGGCCGGTGGCCTTGAGCGACGTGGCTCTGAACAACTCCAGGAGATGGGCGATCTCGCCCCGGCTCGGGCTGGCGGCATGCGGTGTGGCATGCCTGCTGGCCGCCGACGCGAGCTTCGGCCAGGTCCAGAGCGCCCCGCCCCTCGGCGAGGGCGTCAAGGCGCTGACGACGAGCGACTGGCTTGCGATCATCATCCGCGTGGCGGCCCCGCTGGTATTGGTCATCCTGTTCCTGGCCGACTTCATCCGCCCCGGCTCGTTCCAGCGGGCGGGCAAGCGCGACGTCGTGGCCTACCAGTGGCCCGTGTGGCTCTTCGGCGCGTTCGTCGTCGTCTCCGCCCAGATCTTCGGGGCCCAGGCCTTCGGCCAGATCTCGGGCGTGTGGGAGTGGCTGGCGGCCAAGGGCGGCCCGGTCCAGCCGTTGAGCGAGAGCGAGACGCGAGACGCGGCCCTGACGCAGCTTGGCTCGGTCATCTTCGGCGCCTTCGCGGGCGGCGTGATGGTCTTCCTGCTGAACAAGCGCGAGCACGACGAGGGCATGCGATTCGGTGCGGGCGACATCCCGCTCGGGCTCTTGGCCGTGGTCATCGCCTTCCCGGTGGTCGCGGCGGCGGGCGAGCTCTCGCGGATGGCGTTCACCTACGCCACGGGCGAGGAGCAGAGCACCATCGCCCACGCCACGCTCGAGATGATCCGCCAGAACTCGCAGGACCCGTGGACGTGGGTGATCATCTTCACGGCCATCCTGGGGGCGGCGATCATCGAGGAGCTGATCTTCCGGGCCTTCGTGCAGACCGCGCTGCTGCGGATGCTGGGCTCGACGTGGCTGGCCGTGATCATCACCAGCGCCGTGTTCGCCCTGGTGCACACGTCGGGCGATGCCGTGCCGTGGCACGCGGTGCCGGCGTTGTTCGTGCTTGGGCTGGCCATCGGCGTGGCCTACGAGCGGTTCAAGGGCCTGGGCGTGCCCATCGCGATGCACGCGGGCTTCAACGCCATCAACATCGCGCTCGTGCTGTGGATGGCCGACCCCACGCCCCCGCCCACGCAGTACGACGAGCAGGGCGTGCCCATCACCCAGACCGAGGATGGTCTGCAGCCGGGCCAGCAGCCGAGCCAGCAACCGGGCCAGCAGCCAGGCCCGCACGGCGAGTTCCAGGACCCCGCGACCGCGCCGCCGCCGTCGGGCCGCCCGGGAGGCCAGCCCTAGGCCGGTGGATTTGTTTGCGGCCGCCAACCGCTGTACTGTCCGGGGCTTTGGCAAGGCCGCACACGAGTCGGGGAATCCATCGCGGGCGATGCACTCGCCTCGCCGCTGCCGCGGCGCTGCTCGTGGCCGCCGGCGCTGCGCACGCCCAGGCCCCAACGGCCGACCAGGAGCCGCTCGAGCAGGTCACCGGCCCGCTGGCCCAGTTTGCCGACCGCCGGGTGGCGGCGGTGGTGCTCCGCCGGCCGACCGAGACGGGCGCCTTCGCGCCGCTCGACCCCACCCTCGAGACCATGGCCAGCCAGCAGATCCGCACGGCTCCGGGCTCGGCCCTCGACCCGCAGATGCTCTTGCGCGATCGGCGGACGCTCGACCGGCTGGGGCGTTTTCGGCGGATCGTCGTCGAGGCGGTTCCACAGGACGACGGCTCGGTGGTCGTGGTGTTCACGCTCGATCCACAGCCACTGATCTACGTCGTGCAACCCGTCGGCAATCGGGCGCTCAGCGACCAGAAGATCTCGGCCCTGACCGAGGTGCTGGTGCTCAACCCGGTCGACCCTGTGCTGATCCAGAACGTGGCGCGCGACATCGAGCGTGCGTATGCCATCGAGGGATACACCGAAGCCCAAGTGACGCCCGACCTCTCGGAGGTCGACGAAACGGGCCAGCTCTTCCTCCGCGTGCGCGAGGGCAGCCGCCTGCGCGTGACGGGCGTGCGCTTCGAGGGCAACGAGGTCTTCAGCAACCGGCAGCTCCGCTCGCAGGTCGATCTCGAGACGTATGCGCCCGTGCTGAGCAGGGGTCGCTTCGACGAGGCTCAGGCCGAAGAAGACGTCCAGTCGCTCATCCGGTTCTACCGCGATCGCGGCTACATCGACGTGCGTGCCGGCTGGCAGCGCATCGACTCGCCGAACAACCGTGAGGTCATCGTGGTGTACCACGTGGCCGAGGGCGAGCGATACACCGTGCGTGACGTGATCGTCGAGTACGTCGACGAACAGTTCGACGAAGACTTCGTGCCGCGCCTGAGCCCCGAGCAGGTCCGCGGGCTCATGTCGATCAAGACCGGCGACGTCTACAACGCTTCGCTCATCCGCCGGGGCGTCGAGGACGTCTATGCCGCCCTGACGCGGATGGGCTACACGACGTCCGTCGTCCAGACCGAGGATCTGACCGACGCCGAGGACAACCTGGTCGACCTGCGTGTCCGCATCAGCCAGGGCCCGGCCAGCAAGGTGGGCCTGATCAACGTCATCGGCAACTCCATCACGCAGCTGCGCGTCGTGATGCGGTTCATCGAGCTCGAACCCGATACGCCCGCGGACATCCACGAGCGCGTGCTGGTCGAAGATTCGGCGGGCCTGCGCACGCAGCAGAACCTCCAGCGATCGCAGTTCTTCGGCCCCATCGGCCGGCCCGACGTGCAGGTGGTCTTGCAGGATCCCGCCGGGCCGAGCAACCACCGGGACGTCCTGATCAGCCTCCAGGAGGCGCGGACGGCCAACTTCCAGATCGGGGCGGCCGTCAGCAGCGACTCGGGCCTCATCGGGCAGATCTCGATCAGCGAGGGCAACTTCGACATCGCCGACTGGCCCGAGAGCTTCGACGAGTTCATCGGCCGGCGGGCGTTCCGCGGCGGCGGGCAGCGCGCCTCGATCAGCGTCGAGCCGGGCAACATCAGCGAGCGATACCAGGTGGCCTTCGGCGAGCCACGGCTGTTCGAGGGCGACTACAGCCTGGACACTTCCGCGTACTACCGCTCGTTCGAGTTCGACGACTTCGACGAGGCGCGCCTGGGCGGCACGCTGTCGCTCGGGCGCGCGTTCGGCACGCGGTGGCGTGCCGGCCTCTCGACGCGGTTCGAGCAGGTGCGCGTGCGCGACATCGAGCCCGACCGCCCGGTCGACCTCTTCGACAGCGAGGGCGAGAGCCTGCTGGACGTGCTGGGCCTGACGTTCTCGCGATCGAGCTTCGATCGTCCGTTCCTGCCCACGCGCGGGTCGGCCTTACGCACGAGCATCGAGCAGGCGGGCCTGCTGACCGACGACTGGGACTTCACGCGGCTGCGGGCCAGCGGCATCGTGTACGTCCCCCTCCAAGAGGACTTCCTGGGCCGCGCGACGGTCGCCAACTTCTCGTCCCGAATCGGCTACATCCCGGACTCGCCGAGCGACGTACCCGTGTTCGAGCGGCTCAACTCGGGCGGTTCGAACTTTCGCGGCTTCGGCGTCCGCGGCATCGGCCCGGTCGGCATCCGCAACGACACGGGCATGCTGGGCGACGACCAGGTCGGCGGCACGTGGGAGTTCTTCGTGGGCGCCGAGATCCAGCAGCCGATCTTCAACGACAACTTTCGCCTGGTCTTTTTCACCGACATGGGCACCGTGACCAACAGGCCGGGATTCGACAACTGGCGGGTGTCGGTGGGTACGGGCCTGCGGCTGACCGTTCCCGCGCTGACCCCGGTGCCGCTGGCGTTCGACTTTGGTTTCCCCATCGTCAAGGAACCAACGGACGACACGCGGATCTTCAACTTTACCGTTGAGGTGCCGTTTTAGGGCCATTGCCAAATTTGCGAAGCGGGAGACCTGCATGCCACTGACCGACTACATCACCCTCGGCCGAAGCGGACTCCGCGTCAGCCCCTTCTGCCTGGGCACCATGACCTTCGGCAAGGAGTGGGGCTGGGGCAGCGACGTCGAGACGTCCAACGAGGTCATCCGGACGTTCCTCGACGCCGGGGGCAACTTCCTCGATACCGCCAACATGTACACCAAGGGCCACAGCGAGGTCGTCATCGGCGACTACTTCGACAGCGGGCCGGGCAAGGGCAACCGCGATCGCGTGGTCATCGCCACCAAGTTCCTGGGCAACATGTACCCGGGCGACCCAAACGGTGGCGGGGCGTCGCGCAAGACCATCTACGAGAGCTGCGAGCAGAGCCTCCGCCGGCTCAAGACCGACTACATCGACCTGTACTGGATGCACTTCCACGACAAGCACACGCCCCTCGACGAGACGATGCGGGCGCTCGATGACCTGGTCAGGTCGGGCAAGGTCCGCTACATCGGCTTCAGCGACACGCCCGCATGGCGCGTCGTGCAGGCCCAGTACGAGGCCATCTTCCGCGGCTGGAATCCGCTGATTGCATTGCAGATCGAGTACTCGCTGCTGGAGCGCACGGTCGAGCATGATCTGATGCCGATGGCACGCGAGATGGGCCTGGGCGTCACGCCCTGGAGCCCGATCAAGGGCGGCATCCTCAGCGGCAAGTACACGCGGGAGAATACGCCCAAGGAGGGCGAGGGCCGCTACGACAAGGACAGCAAGCACCTGAGCGAGCGGACGTTCAAGATCATCGACGCGCTGATCGAGATCGGCGACGCGCACGACGTCAGCGCGGCGCAGGTCGCCTTCAAGTGGGTGCAGGATCGCGACGGCGTGGCCTCCACCATCATCGGCGCGCGGAAGCTCGATCAACTCAAGGACAACATGGCCGCCATCGACCTGGAGCTCTCGGGCGACGAGACCAGGCGGCTCGATGAGCTGAGCGAGCCCGACCCCATCTTCCCCCACTCGTTCCTGGCGGGCATCCAAAACGCCATCCAGGGCGGCACGACCGTCAACGGCGTCGAGAGCGAGACACCCAAGATGGCCCCGCAGAACGACGACGAGCGCTGGTAGTTACGCGGTCTCGTACGCGTACCGCGCGGGCGTGCCCCGGTGCATCGGGTCGATCTTTCCCTGGTCGAACACCGTCCGCCCGCCCACGATCGTGCGGACGACCTGTCCCTTGAGCGTCTGGCCGTGCCAGGGGCTCCAGCGGCACTTGGTGAGCTGCTCGTCGTCCTTGACCACGTGGGCCTTGTCGAGGTCGAGAAGCGCCAGGTCGGCGTCATAGCCCGGGGTGATCGAGCCCTTGTTCACGATGCGCCAGGTCTCGGCGGGTTTTTCGCACATCCATCGCACGATCTGCTCGAGCGTGCACCTGCCGTCGTGCATGGCGGTCAGCATCACGGCGAGCGAGTTCTCGACGGCGGGCATGCCGCTGGGGCTCTTGGGGTAGGGCTGCTTCTTCTCCTCGAGCGTGTGGGGCGCGTGGTCGGTCACGACCATCTCGAGCACGCCGTCGTGCAGCGCCTTCCAGAGGGCCTCGATGTCGGCCTTCGTCTTCACGGCCGGGTTCATCTGGATGCGCGTGCCCAGGCGGTCGTAATCGTCGACGGTGAACCAGAGGTGGTGCGGGCAGGCCTCGCCCGAGACGATGCCCGGATGGGTCTTGCGCGTTTCGGCGATCAGCGGCACCTCGTCGGCGGTCGAGACGTGCAGCACGTGGAAGCGGTGCTCGTGACGAAGTGCCAGATCGATGGCGCGGGCCGTGCAGATCTTCGCCGCGGCGTGGTCGCGGATCTTGGAGTGATCGTGCACGGTGGTGCCGCCATCGAGCTTCGCCGCGTTGGCCTGCACGGTGGGCTCGTCCTCGCAATGGGCGCAGATGGGCAGCGCCGTTGTAGCGAAGATGGCCTCCAGCGCGTCCTGGTCGTGCACGTACAGGTTGCCCGTACTCGAGCCGATGAAGATCTTGATGCCCGCGACGCGCTGGGCGTTCTTGAGTTCTTCGAGGTTGTCGGTGCTGGCGGCGATGTAGAAGCCGTAGTTGACGATGCACCGACCGGCGGCGAGCTCTAACTTATGGTCGATGGCCTCCTGCGTCGTCGCCGGCGGCACGGTGTTGGGCATCTCGATGAAGGTCGTCACCCCGCCCTTGGCGCACGCGAGCGTCGCCGTGTGCAGGTTCTCCTTGTGCGTCAGGCCGGGCTCGCGGAAGTGCACGTGGCTGTCGATGACGCCGGGGATCAGGTGCAGGCCGCCGGCGTCGATGACCTCGTCGGCGTGGGCGCTGGGGGCCGGGTCGACGTCCAGGATGCGTCCACCGCCCAGCAGCACCGACGCCCGGCGAGTACCGCCCGGCAAGACGCAGGTGGCGTTGTCGATGCGGACTCGGGATACGGCTGGGGGCATGGTCGTTCCTTGGTCGGTGCGTGAAATCGACCTAGGCTAGCCGCGAGGAACGCACCCATGGCACCCACGACGCGGCGCAGGAGCGCCCAGCCGCCCATCACGGACGCACAGATCGAGCTGGCCGCACAGGCCGCCCGTTGCGTCGTGCAGACCCACGAGGCCATCGTCGGCTTCCTGCAACACGGCCAGACGCTGGCCGAGATCGACCGCTTCGTGGGCGAGACCCTCGCCAGCATGGGCGCCAAGAGCTGCTTCAAAGGCTACCGCGCCGGCCGCCACCCGCCCTTTCCCGCCCACGCGTGCCTGAGCGTGAACGAAACCGTCGTCCACGGCCACCCGGGCAGCCACCAGGCTCCGCTGGAGGAGGGCGACGTCCTCAAGGTCGATATCGGTGTCAGCAAGCACGGCTGGATCGGCGACGCCGCGTACACCTACAGCTTCGGCGAGCCCGACGCGACGACACGCAAGCTGATGGACTGCGGCAAGGAGGCCCTGCGACTAGGCATCGAGGCCATGCAGCCCGGCGCCGAACTCATCGAGTGGGCCCGGGCCATCCAGCACCACGTCGAGAAAGTATGTAAGTTCCACATGGTGCGGGGGTTGGGCGGCCACGGCTACGGCCGCACGCTGCACGCGCCGCCGTTCATTTCCAACACGGTGCCCGTCGTTGCGGCGATGGAATGGCGCGAGGCCCACCACCAGTTCACGCCCGGCATGCTGCTGGCCGTCGAGCCCATGATCGCCGTCGGCACCGGCAAGATCACCCAGCACGGCAACGCCTGGCCGCTGGACATCGCCGACGGAAGCCAGAGCGTGCACTACGAGGCCGACGTCCTGATCACCGAGGACGGCCCCAGGAACCTCACGGCCGGGCTCGAGCAACTGCCCGACGTCGTTTCAAAGTAAGTTGTTTCGAAGTAGGCAACCTGCAACGCTACCCGCTTCCTGGCGGTATACACCCACGTGTCGACGGCAATCAAGAGGGGGCTTTGATGGCGAAGATCGGGGTGATTCTCAGCGGGTGCGGCGTGTTCGATGGCTCGGAGATCCACGAAGCGGTCGCCGTGCTTCACGCGATCGATCGCCATGGGTCGCAGGCCGTGTGCCTGGCGCCAGAGATGGAACTCGACGAGATCAACCACCTGAACCAGCAGCCCACCGGCAAGAAGCGCAGCGTGCTGATGGAAGCCGCTCGCATCGCCCGCGGCGACGTCACCCCGCTGGCCAAGGTCAAGGGCGGCGACTTCGACGCCATCGTGCTGCCCGGCGGATTCGGCGCGGCTAAGAACCTGTGCGATTTCGCCAGCAAGGGCGCCGAGTGTTCGGCCCACCCCGAGGTCACGCGCGTGCTTACCGAGGCCCAGCGGGCCGGCCGGCCGCTCGGCTTTGCCTGCATCTCGCCCGCCGTTGCCGCCCGCATCTTCGGGGCCGACCTGGGGCCAAACCTCACCATCGGCACCGACAAGGGCACGGCAGACGGGCTCGAGGCCATGGGCGCAACCCACCAAGACTGCGAAGGCGAGGGCATCGTCTTCGACAATCGCCATCGCATCGTCTCCACGCCCGCCTACATGTGCGACCAGTCGATCGGCGCCGTATTCACGGGCATCGGGGCGATGGTGGACAAGGTGATGGAGATGGTCGAGCAGCCGGCGGCGGTGTAGGCGGTGGCGCATCGCGCTCGCAAGCTCGTGCCGACCTGGGCGTTGGTGCTGGCGATCGCAGCGGGAATCGCATGGGCGGTGGGCGTACCCGTCGCCGCTGCGCTCCTGCAGGACTATTCGAGATGGAGCGTCACGAGATCGGCAGAGCCGGCGGCCATGCCGTCCTGGTTGGTGGGTCGCGATGCGCACACGCCAACGTCCGCCGAATACGCGTTGCCCAGTTCGCTCGTGCGAAGGTACGAGCGGCAGGCCACCACGACATGGCGCAACGGCCAGTACCGGATGTTCTACGAAGAGATCCAGTTCGGATGGCCCTTCAAGTCGCTGATGGTCGGTAGCGTCGGTGCTCGTCACGTGTCGGGCACGCCGCCGGCGACGGTGTCCGAGTTCGTGGCCATCCTCGACGGTCGCGTCGGCTGGCGCAAGGGCCTCGTCCTTGGTCGTGGCTCATGGGGCTCGCCGAAGGCCCTCCCGCTCGCCCCGAGGTGGGGCTTGCTTGCCAACGTGCTCCTGGTGTGCGTTCCGCTGCTGCAGGTCGTCGCCGGCTTGCGATGGAAGACGATGAGGCGGCGGCTAGCGGCCGGGAGATGCCCCGATTGCGGGTATGAGGGCGCGGCAACCGCCGGCTCGTGCTCCGAGTGCGGCTGGGGCATCGCCGCCAGCCCGGCATAATGAAAAACGCCCGCTTTTCAGCGGGCGTCTCACGAAGCGGAGCGGGAGGGATTCGAACCCTCGGTACCGGTAAAACCAGTACACCGGATTAGCAATCCGGCCCCTTCAGCCTCTCGGGCACCACTCCTGACGGCCGGGACATGCGTCCCGGCGGGCCCGCATGGTATCAACCAGCAGGGGCCGCGTCATGCTTCCCATTCGGATCACCCCGGGCCCCGTCTTGAGGCAACTCCGCCGCGGCGAGCTGCTGGCGGTACAGCGCCAGGGTCTGGTCGTCGAAGGCGCACAGCGTGATCGAGGCGAGCTTCGGGAAGGGGTCGGGCTCGTCGTCGGTGGGCGTGATGGCCGCTGCGATCGTCCGCACGGCGATGATCGCAGCGTACTCAGAGGGGAATCCATACACGCCCGTCGAGATGGCCGGGAAGGCGATCGAGCCGATCTTGCCCTTGCGGCAGAGCTCCAGGCACGACCGATAGCACCGAGCCAGCGTGTCGTCCTCGCCGCTGCGGCCGTTGACCCAGACCGGGCCCACGGTGTGGATGACGCAGCGTGCAGGCAGCTCGAAGGCCCTGGTCACGATGGCCGAGCCCGGCTCGCACCGCACGCCGGGGCGGACCTCGGGCAGCTCGAGGCAGGCGTCCTCGAGCCTCGGGCCGGCAGCCTTGTGGATCGCACCGCACACGCCCCCGCCGGGCGCCAGCATCTCGTTGGCCGCGTTGACGATCGCGTCAACGCGGAGCGTCGTGATGTCGTCCAAGATGGCCTCGATCACCGGCGGCATGCGGCGGTTCCTCTTCGGTCGCACGAGCAGCGACGAGAGAGCCTAGCGCTTGACGAGCACGGCGTTGCCCGTGTCCAGCACCGCAATGGACAAGCCATGCCCTGCCGCGAACGCATCGACGGCGAGCTTGCAGCCCGGAAAGTCTCCGTTGGGCCAGGGTCCGTAGTCGTCGATCACGAGCACGCCACCGGCAGACAGCCGCGGGTAGAAGTAGGCCAGCGAGTCCATCGTGGGGTCGTGCAGGTCGACGTCGACGTGCACGAAGCGGTACGTCTGCTCGGGCAGTTCGTCGAACGCCTCGGGTATCCAGCCCTTGACGAGCGTCGCGCCCGGAAAGTCCGCGAGCGACTTCTGCGCAATCTCCAGGGACGTATCGGCGAATCGGCCGGCGTACCCGGGATGCTCGTCGGCCTCGGTTGGTTCGCTCAGTCCTTCGAATGAGTCGATCGCAAAGTGGCCCACGCCATCGAAGCCCGGATCTTCGGCCCGCCTCATCTCGCACAGCACGTACGACGCGAGCCCGCGATACACGCCGGCTTCCGCGGTCGCGCCCGGCACGCCTCGCGTCAGGGCGAACATCTGGGCGAGGTGGTAGAAGCGCGGCCGCCGCCAGGCATTGTCTTGCATGCCCGTCAGCGCCAGGCCACGCTCGTACCGCCGCGTGAAAGCCCCGTCGGCGTCCACGATGCGAGGCTGCACCGGCTGGTCGAGGCTCGTCGCTTGGACGGTCATGCAGGAAGCATCGACGGCGGCGAGCACGCGCCTTGAGCGAAACATTTGCTCTGCGGCTCAGCCCTCTTCGCCGTCGCGCTCGGCCGATGCGACTTCTTCGGCCTCACCGTCGGCCAACCAGCGGTTGTTGTCCGCGTCGACGTCGGGCAGCAGGCCCTCGGGGTCCACGATCGCCCGGCGGAGGCTGCGGCCATCGAGCACGATCTCAAAGCTACGCTCGCGCGTGGTTGCCCAGG
Organism: Phycisphaerales bacterium; assembly: GCA_040217175.1. NCBI lineage: Bacteria > Pseudomonadati > Planctomycetota > Phycisphaerae > Phycisphaerales > Phycisphaerales bacterium. The sequence goes on from JAVJNT010000002.1 coordinate 1,211,720, forward strand.
CCTCGACGGGGTACGAACGCCGCTCGATCGACCCGTCGTCGAACTGCACCACGACCTCGGCCGGCATCACCATCTCGCCCAGCGAACGCACGGTGATGGTCGCGGTCGGCACGTACGGCGCCTCGGGCTGGTCGCCTTCGCCCTCGGTCTCCGTCAGCTCCGGCTCTTCGCTGAAGGCGACCTCGACCGCCTGATCGAGCGTGCCATCTTCCAGGAACCACTGGCGGAAGAACCACGCCAGGTCGGCCCCGGCCGCGTCCTCCATCGTGCGGAAGAAGTCGGCAGGCTGGGGGCCCTTGAAGGCCCAACGCCGCACGTACTCGCGGAACGCATAGTCGAACCGCTCGGGCCCAAGCACGACCTCGCGCAGCAGGTGCAGGCCCATGGCGGTCTTGCGGTACTGCAGGCGGCCGAGCAGGCCCGGCAGGTTGCGATCGGGGAACACGGCGATCGGTTGGCTGCGGCCGCGCGCGAGCTGCATGGTCTGGCGACGCGCCCGGCTGGGGTCGAGCTCGGTACCACGGAAGTTTGCCAGCGAGTGCATGCCGATGAAGGTGTTGAAGCCCTCGTCCATCCATGCGTGCCGACGCTCGTCGGTGTTGACGACCATCGGGAACCACGTGTGCCCCACCTCGTGGTCGGTCACGCCCAGCGGCCCGCGGCCCGTGCGCCCGCCGCAGAAGATGATCATCGGATACTCCATCCCGCCCTCGGGCCCGTTCACGTTGGTCATGATCGGGTAGGGGTACGGATAGAGGAAGTCGCTGTAGAACTCGACGCTGTGCGCAACATACTGCGTGCTGCCGCCCTGCTCGGCCGAGGGCTTCCACTCTTCGGCTTCCACCGGGTACAGCGACTGGCAGAGCACGGTCTTTTCGCGGCCGTTCACGCCTTCGATGACCGCGCCGCAGGCGTCCCAGATGAACGCGTCGCTCGCGGCCCACGCGAAGGTGCGGATGTTCTCGCCGCGGAACTTCCACGTCAGCGGGCCCTCGCCGCTTGGCCGCGACGCCGGATCGCCCACTTCTTCCGCGGAGCGGATCATCACGGTCTCGCGGCTCTTCTTGGCTTCTTCGAGGCGACGCCGCTGCGTGGGCGTGAGCACCTGCGAGGGGTTCTGAAGCACGCCCGAGCCCGCGACGAGATACGTGCGCGGCACGGTGATGCTGACCTGGTAGTTGCCGAAGTTGGTGTAGAATTCGCCGCTGCCGGCGTACGGAAGCGTGTTCCAGCCGTGCACGTCGTCGTAGTTGCACACGTGGGGGAACCACTGGGCATACTCGAAGATGCGGCCCTGCGAGACGTCTTCCGCGCCCATGCGGCGCAGGTAGGGCGGCATATCGAAGGCGAACTCGAGCTCGAAGCGGAACCGCTGGCCCGGCTTGATCGGCCGCGGAAGCTCGACGCGCATGAGCGTGTCGTAGATAGTGAACTCGAGTTCCTTGCCGCCCGAGCGGACGTAGGGGATGTCGTATCCGCCGTTGAACGCCTCGTCCATGGCCCGCATCGGCCCGCCGCCGGTGCGGCTGCGCGTGCCGATGCTGTCCTGGCGAAACAGGTTCTGCTCGAGCTGGATCCACAGGAACGTCAGCGTGTCGGGCGATTTGTTGTGGTACGTCGCTTCGAGCGTGGCGCTCAGCCGCTGGCTCTCGGCATCGAGCACGGCGTCGATCTCGTAGTCGACGCGCTGCTGCCAGTACTGCGGACCGGGCGCGCCCGAGCCCAGCCGAAAGGCGTTGGGCGTGGGCAGGTCCAGCGGCGCAAAAGCATCGAAGGGACGCTCCTCGCCCGTCTGGGCGACGGCCGCAGGGGCCAGGCAGGCAAGAAGGGCCATCACGAAGGCAAGCATGGATCGCATCGAGGTCTCCCGTAGGGTCCGGGCGTCGGACTCGGGGCAGTCTACGCGGGCTGCCCGCTGCGTCCGGATTCTGCGCAGGCGGGCCGTGTCGTATACCATCCCCTTCGCCCTCCGCCCCAGCAGCCCGTCTCCGCGAAGGAACCGCCCATGCCCGCCATGATCGATATCGAGCACCCCGCCCTGCTCAAGGCCCAGCCCTTCCCCGACTTCTCGGATTGGCAGGAGCCCACGCGCGACGGCGACCGCGCGATCCCGTTCCGCCAGGCGCTACGCGAGGCCATGACCTTCGCCATGCGGGAGGACGAGCGCGTCTTCCTGCTGGGCGAGGAAGTCGCCGAGTACAACGGCGCGTACAAGGTCAGCGAGGGCATGCTCGACGAGTTCGGGCCCAAGCGCATCATCGACACGCCCATCAGCGAGAACGGCTTCGCGGGCATGGCCATCGCCGCGGCGATGAGCGGGCTGCGACCCATCGTCGAATTCATGAGCTGGTCGTTCAGCCTCGTCGCGGCGGACCAGATCCTCAACAACGCGCCCAAGATGCTGTACATGTCCGGCGGGCAGTGGGGCTGCCCCATCGTCTTCCGCGGCAACGATGGCGCGGGCGGCCAGCTCGGCAGCACGCATAGCTGGTGCGTCGAGGGCCAGTTCAGCAACGTGCCGGGCCTGAAGATGGTCATCCCCAGCAACGGGCTCGACGCCAAGGGCCTGCTGCGCACCAGCATCGCCGACCCCGACCCGGTCTTCTTCCTGGAGAGCGAGCGCATGCTGGGCGATTCCATGCACGTGCCCGAGGAAGACTACTTCATCCCCTTCGGCAAGGCTCGCCTCGCGCGCGAGGGCGACGCGTGCACGCTCGTCAGCTTCGGCCGCCCGGTCAACTTCTGCCTGGAAGCCGCCGAAGCGCTGTCGAGCGAGGGCATCGAGGTCGATGTGCTCGACATGCGAACCATCCGCCCGCTCGACATCGACGCCATCGTGAAGAGCGTCAAGAAGACCAACCGCGTGGTCATCGTCGACCAGAGCTGGCCCTTCGCCGGCGTCGCGAGCGAGGTCATCACCCAGATCATCGAGCACGCCTTCGACTGGCTCGACTACCAGCCCGTGCGCGTCAACACGGCCGACGTGCCGACGCCGTACGCGAAGAACCTGGAGGCGGAGTACCTGCCCAACGCGAGCAGGATTGTGGAAGCCGTCAAGGGCGTCGTGAACGCCTGACGGGCAACCGCCCGGGGCTCATCCCTAACAAGGGAGAGGTTTGCTCCGAGGAGGCCCGCCATGCTCGCGCTCGTCCTGCCGCTGCTCTCGCTGGCGTTCGCCCAGCCTGCACAAGACTCGACGCCGATCCAGACGCTCTCCATCGGCGAGCGCGTCGAGGCGATCGACCTCGAGCACTGGGTGCGGTTCGATCGCCCCCAGGGCGATCCCGTCAAGGCGTTCGAGCCCGGGACCGTGTACGTCGTCGACTTCTGGGCCACCTGGTGCGTGCCATGCGTGGCGGCTATGGACAAGATCAGCGGCTTGCAGGAGCAGTACGCCGATCGAAACGTCCGCTTCATCGGCGTCACGGAAGAGAAGCTCTCGACCGTCGTCCGATTCCTCAGCACGCCGGTCGCGGTCGAAGAGGGCCAGAAGCCGCGCACGCAGTACGACCGTGCTCGCTTTGCGATGGGCGTCGATGCCGACGCCTCGACGGCGCAGTTGCTGCTGCCCGAGGGCGTGCGAAGCGTTCGTCCCCAGGCGGCGATCATCGACGCCGACGGCACGCTCGTGTGGGTGGGCCTGCCGAAGGCCGAGGAACTGCCCGAGATCCTCGACGCCGTGCTGGCTGGCACGTGGGACGAGGCCGCCTACGCGAAGAAATTCCAGCGCGAGCTGGCGATCCAGGCCGAGAAGGACCGGATCATGGCCGAGGAGGACTGGGCCGCCGCGAAGACCGGCTTCTGGGACGATGGCGATCTGCTGGGCAAGATCGCGTTCGGCATCGCCTTCAACTTCGGCAACCGCATCCAGAACGCCGACAAGGCCGTCGCCTTCGAGTACGCCACACGCGCCAACGAGCTCAAGCAAGGCCGCGACGCCTTCGCTTTGCACAGCCTGGCGAAGCTCGCGTCGGACGAGGGCGAGACCGCCAGGGCCGTGCAACTCCAGGCGGAGGCCGTCGAGATCTGCAAGACCGATCCGGCGGCCGCGGGCTTCCTCGACTACTACTCGAGCACGCTCGAGCAGTACCGCAAGGCCCTGGCCGAGAAGTAGCACGCCCAATCTCGCATGCCGACGCCCGATGACTTCATGATGGAGCTCCCCGCGTCGCTGCGGCGGCGCGCGGCGTCGGTCCGCCGGCTCGTGCTCGAGCTCGCGCCGCACGCCGCCGAGCGCGTGACGTGGGACGCCATCTCGATCTACGACCCCGATCGCGGCGGGCCGGTGAAGGGCTCGATCTGCCAGATCGTCCACCGCCGCGGCGTGCTCCGGCTCGACTTTCCGCTCGGCGAATTCATGGAAGATCCCGCGGGCCTGCTCCAGGGCGAGGCCGGACGCCGGGGCAAGCGCTTCGTGCCGATCGACGCGGACCAACCCTCGGAAGCCGACATCGAGAACCTGATCCGGGCGTCGCTGGCGGCTCCTCCCAAGCCCAAGCGACTGCCCCATCCGCCCGCCGGCTAGCCACGCGTGGCGGCCGCGTTCGCTACCATACCGGCCGACGTCCGACCCGCGCCCGGAGCCCGCCATGCCGATCACCGTCACCATGCCCCGCCTGTCCGACACCATGGAGGTCGGCACCGTCGTCCAGTGGCACGTCAAGGAGGGCGACACCGTCTCGCCGGGCGACGTGCTGGCCGACATCGAGACCGACAAGGCCACCATGGAGCTCGAGGCCTTCGACGAGGGCACCGTCGCGAAGCTCGCCGCCAGCCAGGGCGAGTCGGTCAACGTGGGCGACCCCATCGTCATCATCGCCGAAGAGGGCGAGGACGTCTCTGAAGCCGCCAGGGCAGGGGCCGAGGCCGCCAAGAGCGGCGGCGAGGCCAAGGCGGCGGCGAAGTCCGAAGGCAAGACCGAGACCAAGCAGGCCGAGGGCTCGAGCTCGTCGTCCGCCTCCAGCGGTACGGCAACCGCGCCGGCCCCGACTTCCAACGGCAGCACCAACGGGGCCGCATCGAGCGAGAGAGCTGGCGACGGCGGCCGTATCTTCGCGAGCCCGCTTGCCAAGAAGATCGCCGGCGAGCACAACGTCGACCTCGCGGGCATCGACGGCACCGGCCCCAGCGGCCGCATCGTCAAGAAGGACGTCGAGCACGCCCTCGAGTCTGGCGGCGAGAGCGCCCCGGCATCGCGCGGTGCGCCCGCCCAGCCCGAACTGCCTCCCATCGGTGCGTCGCTGCAGGACAACACCGTCACGCTCAGCAACATGCGCGGCACCATCGCCAAGCGCCTCGTGCAGAGCAAGCAGTCGATCCCGCACTACCAGGTCACCGTCGAGGTCGACATGGACGCCCTGCTCGACCTGCGCGAGCAGCTCAACGAGCAACTCAGCGCCCAGGGCGTGAAGCTCACCGTCAACGACTTCCTCGTTCGCGCGTGTGCACTGGCCATGCACCAGCACCCCTTCGTCAACAGCTCGTGGGACGACAGCGGCAAGCAGCCCGCCATCCGCCAACACGGCAGCGTCAACATCGGCGTCGCCGTCGCCCTGCCCGAAGAGCGCGGCGGGGGCCTGGTCGTCCCCGTCTTGCAGGGCACCGACCGCATGGGCCTGCGCACCATCTCCAGCGAGACGCGCCGCCTGGCCAAGAAGGCCCGCGAGAAGGGCCTGAGCGTCGAGGACATGGAGGGCTCGACCTTCACCATCAGCAACCTGGGCATGTTCGGCGTCGCCCACTTCACCGCCATCATCAACCCGCCCAACGCCTGCATCCTGGCCGTGGGCGCCGCGCGCGAGATCCCGGTCGTCCGCGACGGGCAGCTCATGATCGGCAGCGTCATGAGCATGACCATGTCCAGCGACCACCGCATCGTCGACGGCGCGATGGCGGCCCAGTACCTCAACACCGTCAAGGGCATGCTCGAAGCGCCCGCGACGCTGCTGGTGTAAGACGCTCGCATGGCCGAGCCGCCGGCGGTCACGATCCGGGCCGAGACCGAGCGAGACGTCGACGCCATCGACCGCGTCCTGCGCGCGGCCTTCCCGACCGCCGGCGAAGCGCAGCTCGTCGAGCACTTGCGCGCCGATGGCGACCTCCGCGTCTCGCTCGTGGCCGAGCTCGAAGGCGAAGTCCTCGGCTGCGTCGCGATCAGTCCCGTGACCATCGACGGCGAACCTTGCAACGGCGTCGGCCTCGCGCCCGTCGCGGTGCTGCCGAGCCATCAATCGCGTGGCATCGGCGCCACGCTCGTCGCCGCGGGGCTGGCCGCGTGCTGGAACGCGGCGTTCTGCGTCGTGCTGGGTGAGCCCGCCTCCTACCGCCGCTTCGGCTTCCGCCCCGCCGCTAAGCACGGGCTGTCTAGCACCTACGACGCCGGCGACGCGTTCATGGTGGTCACCCTCCCCGGCGGCTCGCTGCCTGACGGCGGCGGGCTGGTCCGATACGCTCCGGCGTTCGATGCTCTGGGGTAAATCGGCCGATGCAAATGTAAGCAGTCGCTAGCTTTTCCCAGTACACTCTCTGGGCGCACCGCCCCGGGAGGCCCAATGACCGACGCAGACGCCAACAACGACGCCGCGAACGCCGAGAGCGCCGCGGCCAAGAAGCCCCGCAGGTGGCGCAAGCGACTCCGCCGCGGCGCCATCGGCGTGCTGGCTGGCACGGCCCTGTTCGCGCTGGCCTCGTGCATCCACCTCGACCGGGCCAACCCCGCGTACCCCGCGACCAACGCCGAGGTCGACGCCGCCATCGACGAGATGGAGGCCGCCCCCGTCGGGCTCGACCGCCCGCTGGTCGTCCTCAGCGGCTGGCGCAGCCCGAGCATGACCGGCCGCGGCCTGGCCGGGCGCATCAAGGACATGACCGGCGCGGAGGACGACGAGGTGCTTTCCATCTCGTACGTCTGGCAAGAGGACATCCGCGACATCGCCGACACGGTCGCCCAGAAGGTCGCCGACGAGTTCGGCACCGAGGTCGACCCGCTCACCGGCGAGCGCTGGACCGTCGAGGTCGACGTGGTTGCGATCTCCATGGGCGGCCTGGTCGCCCGCACGGCCTGGGCCGAGCCCACCGAGGTCAAGCGGAACCTGGGCGTGCGCCTGAACATCCAGACGCTCTACACCCTGGGCAGCCCGCACCGTGGTGCGAAGCTGGCCAACTGGATCCGTCTGGACGAATCTGCCCGCCAGATGCAACCCGGCTCGGACTTCCTGGCCATGCTCGACGACGCCACCATCGGCGACTCGCACGATCTGACCGTCGTCCCCTACGCCACGCTCCGCGACACCTGGGTGGGCGCCACCAACGCCGCCCCCAACGGGCAGGACCCCATCTGGGTGCCCGGCCGCGTCGTCCTGAGCCACCACCTCATCTCGCTGGACGACCGCATCCTGGCCGACCTGGGCCGCCGCCTGCGGGGCGAGGAGCCGCTGGGCCAGCCCTCGGCGCCGCCGAGGGACTGAGCGGCGGCCGGCTGGACGCCCCGCAACGCCACCCGGTCCGCGCGGGGCTTCGCCTCGGGCGGCCGGCTCGCCGTTCCGTGCGGCCGGATCGTCGCTCGGTGCAGCCAGAACGCCGCTCAGGGCGTCCGGATCGCGTTTCTGGATGACCAAAAATCGGTTTTGGTCATCCGCAATGGCGTCCTGGGCGGCCCGATCGCCGGTTCGCGGGCGTCGGCCGGCGATCGCCGACGGCCCGGCTCAGTCCGCCAGCCGCTCTTGCTTCTGCGGCCGGCTCATCAGCAGGCCGATGGCGTCCACCGGGTCGAGCCCGTCGAAGAGCACGGCGTGCACCGCCTCGCAGATGGGCATCTCGACGTTGTGCTTGCCCGCCAGCTCCATCACGGCCCGGGTCGTCGCGACGCCCTCGACCACGTGCATGGTCGCCTCCATGTGCTGCTCGAGCGTGCGGCCCTTGCCCAGGGCTTCTCCGCAGGCCCGGTTTCGGCCCTGGGGGCTGAAGCACGTGGTCGCTAGGTCGCCCACGCCCGCGACGCCGAAGAAGGTCTCCAGCTCGGCCCCCATCGCGACGCCCAGGCGCACGATCTCCGCCAGGCCGCGCGCGAGCAGGGCGCTCTTGGCGTTGTAGCCGGCCTGCAGGCCGTCGAGGATGCCCGCGGCGATGGCGATGACGTTCTTGATCGCGCCGGCCAGCTCGGTGCCGACGAGGTCGTTGCTGGTATAGATCCGCAGGTAGCTCGCCGCGAACCACCGCTGCACGTCGCGCGCGAAGCGGTCGTCCCCGCTGGCGGCGATCATGGTGGCCGGAAGCCCCCGGGCGAGCTCGGCGGCGATGGTGGGGCCGCTGAGCGCGGCGATCGGACGCTCGGCTCCGATCACCTCCGCGATCACCTCGGTCGGCCGCAGCAGCGTGCCCTGCTCGAGCCCCTTGGCCGTGCTGACGATGCCGGCGTCGGTGGGCACGTGGGGCTTGAGTCTCGTAAACGCCTCGCGGATGTGCTGTACCGGAATGGCGCACACGACCAGCCCCGCGCCGTGCAGGGCCGACTCGTCGCTCAGGGCCACCCCCACGCGCTCGGGCAGGGTGAAGCCCTCCAGCAGCGGGCTGCGGCGGACCTGGGCTAGCTTGTGCTGGGCGTCGAGCTCGTGGCCCCAGAGGGCGATGCGGCCGATCTCGTCGCGGTCGCCCGAGCCGTCTTCGTGCGGCTCGCCCTCCCGCGGCGAGGCCGAGGCCAGGATCGCCGTGCACACCAGCCCCATCTGTCCCGCTCCGAGCACCGCCGCGTGTCGCATGGGCCACGGTACGCCGCGAACCACCCCGCCGGGCCCGGCGTAAGCAGGCCTTCACCCCCGGCCCGCCGGGCCTGTGCTCGTGCGCCCACGCGCCCGTTCATGCGGCCGGTGAGAGCCGCCCGAGGGCCTAAAGTGGCCCCGCGTCGGTCCCCCAGCATCGCCCCGGCAGGAGACGCCCGCCCATGTCGACGATCGCCAGCCCCTCCCGAGAAGACCTGGACCAGCTCGAGGCCCCGGACCTGAGCGCCGAGACCGAGCAGGAGAGCCGCATCGAGCTGCGGATCGTGGTCTTCCTGATCGCCGCCATCGTGCTTGCGTGCTCGGTCGTCGCCCGCTGGACGGGCATGACCAGCGAGGCCGTCGCCGCCGTGCCCGCGGGCGTGGCGGCCCTGGTGCTGGGCTGCTTCCTGCTGCCGCCGGCGTGGCGCGAGATCCGCCGCGGCGAGTTCGGCTCCAGGTGCCTGGTCGTCATCGCGGTGGGCGGGGCCCTCGCGCTCGAACGCTACTTCGAGGCCGGCCTGCTGGCCTTCATCCTGAACATCTCCAACGAGATCGTCGAGCGTACCGCCAGCGGCGCGCGGCGCGCCATCGAGGCGCTCGTCGGCCTGACGCCCGACACGGCCCGCGTCGTTGACGAGGACGGCAACGAGCGCGAGGAGCAGATCACCGACGTCACGCTGGGCCAGATCGTCCGCGTCCGCCCGGGCGAGAACCTGCCCGTCGACGGCCGCATCGTCAAGGGCCAGAGCGAGATCAACCAGGCGTCGCTCACGGGCGAGGCCATCCCCGTCTCGGTGCAGGCCGGCAGCGACGTCTACGCCGGCACGACCAACCTCTCGGGCATCATCGAGCTCGAGGTCACCCAGGTGGGCGAAGACACGACCATCGGCAAGGTCACCCAGCTCATCCGCGAGGCCGAGAGCACCAAGACCCAGCGTCAGCAGATCATCGAGCAGGTGGCAAGGTTCTTTGTTCCGATCGCGATTGGTGTTGCGTTCATCGTCTTCATGCTCAGCGCCAACAACGCGCAGACGCAGCAGGACGCGTTCGCCTCGGCGCTCGCCGTGCTCGTCGTGGCGGTGCCCGCCGCGCTGCTGCTGGCCAGCCCGACCGCCATGGTCGCCGCCTTCGGCGCCGCGGCCCGGCTTGGCATCCTGGTCAAGAGCACCGGCTTCCTCGAGGCCGCCGCCAGCGTCAACACCATCATCATGGACAAGACCGGCACCATCACCACCGGCACCTTCGAGGTGACGCGACTGGTGCCGGCCGAGGGCGTCGAGGGCGCGGACCTCTTGAAGGCCGCGGCCACGGCCGAACGGAACAGCAACCACCCGCTCGCGCAGTCCATCGCACGCACCGCCGACAAGGCCCGCGTGCCCGTCGAGACGCCCAGCGAGTTCCAGGAGCTGCACGGCAAGGGCGTCCGCGCCGTCACGCAGGGTGGCGAGCTGCACGTCGGCCGCTCGAGCTGGCTGAAGGAACTCAAGCCCGGCCAGGCCACCGCCATCGAGGCCGTCGAGGCCAAGATCGAGGGCGTCAGCGGCGTGCACGTGATGCGCGACGGCCGCTACATGGGCGTCGTCGGCCTCGAAGACCGCGTCCGCAAGAACACCAAGAACGTCCTCCAGCGCCTGCGCGAGCTGGGCGCCCGGCACATCGCGATCTTCACCGGCGACCGCCTGAGCGTGGCCAAGCGCGTAGGCGTGGCGGTGGGCGTCGACGCCATCGAGGCCGAGTGCCTGCCCGAAGAGAAGTACCAGCTCGTGCGAGACCTGGTTGACCGCGGCTACCGCGTCATGATGGTCGGCGACGGCATCAACGACGGCCCCTCGCTGGCCGAGGCTGACGTAGGCGTGGCCATGGGCCTGAGCGGCTCGGACATCGCGGCGAATTCTGCGGGCGTCGCGCTCATGAACGACGACCTCTCGCGCATCCCCTTCTTCATCGAGCTGGCGCGTAAGACCAAGGCGATCATCCTGCAGAACATCATCGCCTCGATCCTGTTCGTGATCGTTGGCCTGGTCATCGCCTCGACGGGCTTCATCAACCTCACCGTCGCCGGGCTCTACCAGATCCTGCCGGTGCTGTTCGTGATGTTCAATAGCTTCCGCTTGTTCCGATTCGGCGAGAGCTTCGCCGCCATCGAGGGCGAGGCCGAGGGCGGCCCGAAGCGCCGCGAGGCCTCGATGCGCGGGCTCGCGACGGCCTGAGCAGGCGCGGCATACTCAACAAAAGAACCCACGCACTCGCGTGGGTTCTTTGATGGGCGGGAAGCCTCGAATCAACAACCCGCAGCGAACGCGTTCTGGAACGCCAGGAAGTCGAAGATGGTGAACTCCCCGTCGCCATCGAAGTCGGCCCGCGGGTCCATCAGTTCGAAGAGGTTGCCGAACGCGAGGAAGTCGAAGATGGTGAGGGCGCCGTCGCCGTCGAGGTCGGGGGGGCATGGCGGTAGGCCAACCTGCCGACCAAACACGACGTAGGCGCGTTCATCGCCGTAGCCCGGCGAGGGATAGGTACCGAGTGCGAGGTCATCGAGGCCGTCGCCATTGATGTCGCCAACGAACGACGTCGCAAAGCCGGTGCGGTCTCGGCCGCCACCGCCGGTGATGACAAAGCCGTTGCTGCCATCAATGTCGCTCAGTTGGATCACTGGCGGCTTGGGACCGTCGTCGCCAAACAGGACATACACGCGTCCCAACTCGCCCTCGGCGTATGGCGCAGCGATCGCCAGATCGGTCAGGCCATCGCCGTTGATGTCTCCGGCGGAGATCGACCTACCGCTAGCTTCGAATTCCATCGCACCGTCGATCCTGAAGCCATTGGTGCCGTCAAGGTCGCCCGTGTCCAACTCGGGCGGGAATCCGTCGGTTCTTCCGAAGATCACGCGTGTCACGCCCGCGGAGTATCGTCCGCCCGCGGTTTCGAGCGGCGAGCCGATTGCGAAGTCGTCCACGCCATCGCCGTTGATGTCACCGAGGCTTGCGACGGCTTGGCCGCTGTTGCCATACGTGCCCGCGGGTGGGACGGCCTGGAACCCGTTGGTGCCATCGAGGTCGCCGAACTCATCGAGTACGCTCGGACGATCGGTATCGCCGTAGACGACGTAGGCAATGCCGGCCCCGTACTTGCGGCGGGGCGCGCCGACGAGGAAGTCCTTGAGCCCGTCGTCATTGACATCGCACACCGCAACGACCGTACTGCCGGCCCGCTCGTCCGGCTGATCTCCGACGATCCGAACGCCCTCATCGGGCGTGAGATCGCCGGCCTCCACAACCGGGGGTAAGGCATCGCTGACTCCATAGAAGACGTACGCTGCGCCCTCGTACGACGAAGTCCCGGCACTGTATTGGTATGCGCCACAAATCAGATCGGCGTAGCCATCGTCGTTCAAGTCGCCTGCGGATCCAAAGCCAGCACCAAAATAGCTCGACGTGCCCTCGCCCTTGAACCGAACTCCGGTGAGGGCGTCGAGATCTTCCAACCCAAAGATCGCGGCGAACGGTCCGACCACGCCGACATCTCGGCCGAAGACGACGTAGGCCTCACCCGCATCTCGTACGCCGTCTGGATCGGCGCGGTCGGCTCCAATCAACAGGTCGTCTACGCCATCATTGTTTACGTCGACGTTGCCGCCGACGGACGTGCCCGCTTGGTCGCCAGGGTTGGCGCCGTCGATCCGGAATCCGTTCTGGCCGTCCAGCGTGCTCACGTCGACGACCGGTGGGAAGCCCTCTGCGCCAAAGTAGACATAGACCGCGCCCCGGAAGCTCTGGAACCGAGCACCGACCGCAAGATCCTCGTAGCCGTCGCCGTTGACGTCGCCGACCGATCCGAGCGAAGAGCCGAAGAACGCTCCGGGCCCGGCACCCTCGAGACGGAAGCCGGTCGAGCCGTCCAGTTCCATCAGATCCAGAATCGAAGGGAATGGATCGTCCTGCGCGAGCAGGGCGCTGGGCAAGGCGAGGCCGCTGAAGGCCAGCAGCACGGCAAGACGGTCGTTGAGCATGGCTGTGATCCTTCCGACCCCAGCATACCGAAGTTTACCCAAAGTTCGATGGCCTTTTTGCCCACGTGGTTTCGGCGATCTGGCAAGATAGGCGACTTCAGAACGGCGTCAGTCGCCTGAGCGATTGCCTGCGTCGAGCGTGTTCTGAATGGCCAGCAGATCGAATACGGGAAAGCTGGCGTCGCCGTCGAATTCGACCGGCGGCGACTGATTGGCGATTCGGCTAGACGCTCTCACGCAGTCGGCCAGACGCCCAGGCGTTCAACGCCCCATACACCGCCCCCGGCCCGTCCGCGGTCCGGATGGCCTCCCGCAGCTGCTTGCAATGCCCCCCATTGATCCGCTTGGCGAACCACGAGATCCGCCGGCGGATGTGCGTCATCGCGTAGTGCTCGCCGCGATACTCGAGCATGCGGTCGAAGAACGTGCGCACGACGTCGAGCTTCTCGTGCTCGCCCGGCTCGGGCGGCACGACGCCGGTCGTCTGCAGCGCCCACGCGTCCCGGAAGATCCACGGCGTGCTCAGCGCGCCGCGGCCGATCATGACGCCGTCGCAGCCGGTGGTCTGCATCATGTCGACGGCGTCCTGCGCGGTGCGCACGTCGCCGTTGCCGATGACCGGGATGGTCGGGTGCGCGTCCTTCACCGTGCGTACGACGCGTGCGATGTCCTCACGCCGGCAGTCGCCACGGAACTTCATCTCGGTCGTGCGCCCGTGGACGGTGATGGCCGCGACGCCCACGTCAACGAGCCCGAGCGCGAGCCGGCCGGCGACACCATCGACGCAGTCCTGCTCGCTCCAGCCCAGCCGCATCTTCGCCGTCAGCGGCACCGAGTCGGGGAGCGCCGCGCGCACCGCCTTGGCGATCGCGATCGCGTTGGGCACGTCGCACATCAGCTTGCTGCCGCCGTCCTTCTTGCAGACCTTGTCCACCGGGCAGCCCATGTTGATGTCAACCACCGTCGCCCCGTGGTCGGCCGCCCACCTCGCCCCCTCGGCCATGATCGCCGGATCGGCCCCGTAGAGCTGCATGCCCACCGGCTTGTCCTCGGCGTTGGTGCGGGCCAGGTCGAGGCTGGCGGCCGAGCCCCTGAGCAATCCCTGCGGGCTCAGGAGGTCGGTGCAGGCCAGACCCACGCCGCCCCAGTCTCGGCACGTGAGGCGAAACGCAAGGTCGCAGTAGTTGGCTATGGGAGCTAGGAGCAGGTTCGTCGTAAGGTCAACGCCGCCAACGACTAACGCCTGGCCGATTGCCGGGTTCTGCTCGGAGGTGGGGGCGGCGGAGATCGCGGTCATTCCTACATGGTACCGGGAAGATCGCCACCGACTTTGGTTGTAACGCGTTCTCATTCACAGTAGTATTGAAAGAGGACTCTCAGTAGAACATCGTCGGAGAGGCGTTGATGCCCCATCGCAGAAGCCCAACCGCGGCTCGGTCGCCGCACGCGTTCACGCTCATCGAGCTGCTGGTCGTGATTGCGATCATCGCGGTTCTCATCGGCATCCTTCTGCCGGCCCTCGGCCAGGCTCGCGCGACGGCCCGGGCCTCGATCTGCCTGAGCCAGGTGCGCGGTCTTGGCATCGCCCACACCATGTACGCCGACGCGAACAAGGGTGCCTACGTCGACGCGGGCCTCGCCCACGGCGGCATCGCCGACCTGCCGAACTCGTGGCCCGTGCTGCTGGCCGACTACACCGAGAACGGCGTGGCCATCCGCTCGCCGGTCGATCGCAGCCCGTTCTGGTCGGTCGAAGAGGGCGGAGAGTTCGAGGGCATGTCGTTCGTCGAGGCTCTCCGCCGCGTGCGCGCGGGCGAGACCACGGGCCTCGGCCCGCTGGCCCGCTGGACGAGCTACGGCCTGAACAACTACACCACCCGCAGCGTCTCGCCCTCGCCCGACCAGACGTACGACGCGCACCGCCTCGTGCAGCGCCCGTACGCCACGGTGCACTGGCTGATGATGACCTTCGGCGAGACCGACGCGACCTCCGACTTTGCACGCACCGACCACGTGCACGCCGAGGACTGGGGCGCGGCGCCCGGCGGGCGCATCCCGCTCCGGGCCTCGCTCGAGGCCCAGGTCAATGCACACGGAGGCAAGCCCGGCGCCTGGACCGCGAAGGCAACCTACGGCTACCTCGACGGCCACGCGTCGATCGAGGTATTCGAGGACGTGTACAAGAGTTTCGAGAAGAACCGCTTCGACCCACGCATAGCCCAATAGGCAAATCCAAGGAGTAGGACGATGCGAATGACGTGTTCCATGCTGGCGGTTGCGGCGCTCCCGGGCGTTGCGCTGGCCCAGCTCCACACTGGCGACATCGCCATCACCGGCGTTTCCGGCGCTGTCGAGACGGGCTACATCGATGCGGGCACGCCCGTGTTCGGCCGGCGCGTGTTCGACTCGGTGTTCGGCGAGCTGCCCAACTGGACGAACGACCCCGGCTTCGACTCGCCCACCGACGCGTTCCCGCCGCGGACCCAGCTCGGGTTCGACGTCATGGGACCGCTGCTCGCGTGGGACGGCGCCGCCTTCGTCGATGTCGCCGAGCCGAAGATCCTCATCAGCAAGGGACCGTTCTCGATCGAGACGCCCGACTCGGGGATGGAGCCCGGCTTCGTCTTCGGCACGGCGAGCACGAGCGGCAAGTTCCACCACCACGTGGGCTTCGAGCTGCTGGCACCGTCGACCGACGGCGTCTACTTGCTCGAGCTGGTGCTATGGGATGACGCGGCGGTGGTTGGTGACAGCCAGCCGTTCTTCATCGTGTTCGGCCAGAACGCCAGCCCCGATGACCTGGCCGACGCGGTGGCGTGGGTCGAGGCGACGCTGATCGGCGTGCCCTGCCGGGCCGACCTCGACGGCGACGGAAGCCTGAGCATCTTCGACTTCCTGGCATTCCAAAACCTGTTCGACGCGGGCGATCTCGCGGCGGACTTCGACGGCGACGGATCGCTGACCATCTTTGACTTCCTGAGTTTCCAGAACGAGTTCGACGCGGGCTGCTGATTGCCCGGAGAGAAGAAGAGGAGTTTCGATATGCGTGCAGCGATCCTGAGTGTTTCCGCACTGGCCATTGCGGCCGGCGCCGCAGTGGCCCACGAGGGTGACGTCGGCCTGCTCATCATCGACGGCCGCATCGTCACCGGCATCGTCGAAGACGGCCCGGGCGGTGAGTTCGTGATTCCCGGCGAGCGCGTCTTCGCCGCCGAGATGTTCGACTTCGGCGGCCGCATCTACGCCGACGAGCCCGGCCTCTTCGCCGAGGCGGGCGTGTTCCCCGACAGCGACCTGGGCTTCAACTTCGCAAGCCCCGTGCAGCGCTGGGACGGCTCGACCTTCGTGAGCACGACCCAGACCTACACGCTCGAGTTCGGCCCGCTGAGCGCCACGAGCCCGCTGGCCGGCAGCGCCCCGGGCTTCGGCATCGGCGTCGGCCCGGCCGGCTTCGACGAGCACTACGACTTCTACCTCAACGATCCGGCTGCGGGCGTCTACCTGCTGGCGATCGACCTGTGGAGCAGCGACAGCAGCATCAGCGGTGCGGACACGACTTACCTCGTGTTCGACTACGACGCCGCCCCGGGCGAGCACGACCGTGCGATCGACTACGTCGAGGACGTCATCATCCCGGCCCCGGCTTCCCTGGCCGTGCTGGGCCTCGGCGCTCTGGCGATGCGCCGCCGCCGCCGCTAGGGCGCGGGCCGCACGCCAACATCACAGAGGTTTCGAGGGAGAGGGCCGTACACGCTTCACGCGTGTGCGGTTTTTCTTTGGATTGCCTCGAAGGTTTGCCGGATCCGATCGAGTGCTCCGCGGGGCACCCTGGCGAGACGATGGCGCCGTTCTTCGACGCTTCGCAGTCTCATGTACAAGTTCCGAGCTTCCGGCGCGGCATCGCGGGCTTGTCATGGCGTGACTCGTCAGAAGCCCGGCTCGCTCCGCACGTGCACCAGCTCGCCCGTGAACGGGTCGGCGAACTCCAGGCTCCACGCGTGCAGAAGCAGGCGTGGGGCCTTGGTCGTGTCGCCGTAGAGCGGATCGCCCAGGATCGGCGCGCCCAGGCCGCGTTCGTCGGCGGCGTGCACGCGGAGCTGGTGGCCGCGCCCGGTGATGGGGGTGAACTCGACCCGGGTGTTTCCATCTTCGACGCCCAGCACGCGATACCGCGTCTGGCTCGCGCGGCCATCTTCGGCCACGATGTGCTTTGGCCGGTTCGGCCAGTCGATGCGCAGCGGCAGGTCGATCAGCCCGGCGTGCTCACGCAGCTCGCCCTCGACCACGGCGACGTATCGCTTGGTGACCTTGCGGTGCTCGAACACCTGGCTCATGGCCCGCTGCGCGTCGGCGTCGAGGGCGACCACGATGAGCCCCGAGGTGTCCTGGTCGAGCCGGTGCACCGTCATCGGGCCCGTCGCGTCGGGGTACATCCCGAGGACGCGGGCTCGCACGCAGTCGGCCTTCTCGGGCCCCTTGCCCGGCACGCTCAGCAGGCCGCTGGGCTTGTCGGCCACGACGTAGCGGCCGGTGTCCAGGATGATCCTGAGGAGGCTGTCGGTCGGGGCGTCGGGCATGGGCAGGGACGATATACTCCCCCTCGTTGCGACAGAGTCTCAGGTAGGTGCAGCCGGGCGATGGCTCGGGAAGGACGGATGATGATCGGGATTCGACTTGGTGTGCTCGCGTGCGTCGGCCTGGCCTGTTCGATCGCTCAGGCACAGAACGGCCATGGCACCTACGGCGAGACCAGCCAGAGCGCCAGCAGCGACTGGCGCGAGGCCGAGGCTCCGATCCTGACCAACCACCGCCAGCTCACCAGCCGCGACATGTTCACCCGCGCGGGCGAGGCCTACTTCAACGCTACGAGCAGCATGGTCATCTTCCAGGCCACGCCCGTGCCGCCAGAAGGCCGGGGCCCCAGCCCGCACTACGAAATGTTCGTCGCCCCCTTCGAGATGGAGCAAGGCGCGGTCACCGGCATCAGCACGCCCATCCGCGTCTCGACGGGCGGCAGCGCCAACACCTGCGGCTGGTTCCACCCCACGCAGGCCAACATCGTCCTCTTCGGCAGCACCATCGAGCCGCCGCTGCAGGACAACGTGCCCGGCTACCAGCGCGCGACCGGCCGCTACGCCTGGAGCTTCCCCAGCGAGATGGAGATCGTCGCCGGCAGCATCAGCAGCACGATCATCCCGGCCGAGCACGAGCACGACTTCCATGGCCTGCGTCCGGCCATCACCGACGTGGTCTTCAGCAAGCCCGGCTACACCGCCGAAGCATCGTGGAGCCCCGACGGACGCACGATCCTGTACGCCCAGGTCGACCAGGCCAAGAGCGACGAAGCGGGCAAGACCGACGCCGACCTGTGGGCCTTCGATACCAAGTCCGGCGAGCACCACCTGCTGGTCGAGGCGGCTGGCTACGACGGCGGTCCGTTCTTCAACGCCGACGGCACACGCATCTGCTATCGCAGCGACCGCCAGGGCAACAACCTGCTGCAGCTCTTCGTGGCCGACCTCGAGCTCAACGAAGACGGCGTGCCCATCGGCATCACCAAGGAAACCCAGCTCACCGACAACCGCCACGTGAACTGGGCGCCCTACTGGCACCCCGACGGCGACCTGCTCGTCTACGCCAGCAGCGAGATCAGCCACCGCAACTACGAGGTCTTCGCGATCTGGACCGACCCGACGAAGGGCTCGACGCCCGTCCGCATCACGCAGGCCAGCGGCGCCGACGTGCTGCCGGTGTTCAGCCCCGACGGCCGGTACCTCATGTGGACCGCCCAGCGTGGACCGCTCGCCGAAGGCGAAGATCGTCCGAGCAGCCAGACCTGGATCGCCGAGGTCGACAGCGACGCCATCCGGAGCGCCCTGCGCCGCGCCAACGGCGGGTGAGGTCTTCGGTCACGGAATCACGCGCAGCAGCCACAGGATCAGCAGCACGTCGATGACGAGGAAGAGCACGGCCCAGCCCGCGCGGCTCGCCCGCTTGGGCTCGTGCGATAGAGACTCGTAGATCGTCCAGATATTGCGGATCGCAAACACGCCCAGCGCGATCACGAACACCCACGTCAACCAGGTCATCTCGATGTGCTCCTTTCGCGCCGCCTACTTCTTGCGCGCCACCATCACGCCCTCACGCAGCGGCACGCAGAACGCCTCGAAGCCCTCGTCGCCCGCAACCAGCCGATTCACGCGGTCGGCCGCGTCGCGGTGCTCGTTCTCGCCCTCGGGCGTGTCGATCCACCAGTCGCCCGAGCCCAGCATGTTGTCGGCGATCAGCAACCCGCCCGGGCGCAGCAGCGTCCTGGCGTGCGGCAGGTAGTCCGGGTACTCGCTCTTGATGGCGTCGAGGAACACGACGTCGGCCGTGCCCGCCCGCTCGCGCGCCATCGCCTCGAGCACCGGCGTGCCGAATCCGCGGACGACCTCGGCCCGATCGGCCACGCCGGCTTCCTCGAACATCTGCTCGGCGAACGCCGCGTGCTTCTCCTCGGGCTCGATGGTGAGCAGCCGTCCGCCGGCCGAGAGCCCGCGTGCCAGCCAGATGCCCGAGTACCCCGCGAGCGTGCCGACCTCGATGATGAGCTTCGCGTCCACCAACCGGGCGAGCGCCAGCAGCATCCGCCCGACCGACGCCGACACCGCGATGTCCGGGATGCCCGCCTCGATCGCCCGGGGCATGAGGCCCGCCAGGTGCTCGTCCTGACGCCCGAAGACCTCGTCGAGGTAATCGCACGTATGCCGCCAGCGGTCGGGGGTCATGTCGAAGGGCATATGGGACGGTAGTGCCGAAACCCCGGCAGCGGCTGGCCAATACCATGGATGAACCCAACGTCGCAAACCCGGAGGGGAACGACCATGCACCGCCCACTCGCCTGCCTTGCCTGCCTCGCGTCCGTCGCCGTCGTCGCTCCGGCACTCGCCCAGGACCTGCCCAGCCGCGGCCGGGTCGTGCCGCAGCTGGCCGAGCTCGATCGGCTCATGCAGGACACGATGACCGACAACGGCATTACCGCCGGCGTGCTGGCCGTGGCATTCGACGACCGGGTCGTCTACCAGCGTTCCTTCGGCTGGCTCGACCGGGCCCGCACCACGCCGCTGCCGATGAACGCCGAGCTGCGCCTCGCGAGCGTCTCCAAGCCCATCACCGCCGCCATCGTGCGCAACCTGATTTCCGACGGCATGCTCTCGGCCGGCGACAAGGCGTTCGACGTCGGCCAGCCCGGCGGCGGCATCCTGCCCATCGATCCGTTCCCGTCCCTGGGCGACCCGCGCATCGGCGACATTACCATCGCCAACCTGCTCCAGCACCGCGGCGGATGGAACCGCGACCTCGTGGGCAACCACGCCTTCCGCGACGTGCAGATCGCCAGCGAGATGGGCGTGCCCAGCCCGCCCGGCCCGATGAACAAGATGCGGTGGATCCTGGGCCAGCCCCTCGAGTTCTCGCCCGGCACGCAGTACGCCTACGCCAACATCGGCTACCACGCACTCGGCCTGATCATCGAACAAGTCACCGGCAACACCTACGAGCAAGAGGTCGAGCGCCTGTTCGACGATCTCGGCCACCCCGGCGCGGTTCGCGTGGGCCGCACGTTCGCCGCCGACCAGGGCCCGCTCGAGCCCTGGTACGACCAGGAAGACATCGGCTTCGCGCAGAACGTGTTCGACCCGACCGGCCCGTTCGTCCGCTGGCCCTACGGCGGGTGGGACCACGAGGGCTCGGCGTCCTTCGGCGGGCTCATTGCCTCGGGCGAGCCGCTGCTCGCGCTGGCCGACGCGTACATCCTCTTTGGCGGCAGCTCGGGCGTCGTGCTGCCCGGCGGCGTCGGCCCGACGTTCCTGAGCGCCCACAGCGGGTCGCTGCCGGGCACCGACACGGTGGTGTGGCAGCGCGGCCAGGGCCTCCGCGTCGCCGTCTTGTTCAACCACCGCGACCAGACCTTCGGCAGCGCCTGGGGCGTCGACGTGGCCGCCGAGATCGACCGCATGGTCCAGGCCGGCGAGATCGCCGAGCCCCCGTGCGCCGCCGACCTGGACGCCGACGGCTCGCTGACCATCTTCGACTTCCTGGCATTCCAGAACCGCTTCGACGCCGGTTCGCTCGAGACCGACTTCGACGGCGACGGGGCGCTCACGATCTTCGACTTCCTGGCGTTCCAGAACGCGTTCGACCTGGGGTGCTCGTGACGCAAGGCTCCGTTCTACCCTCGCCCGTGACCGTCCAAACACCTCCCGGCTTCAGCCCCATCCCCGAGATCCTCGCCGAGCTCCGCGCCGGCCGCATGGTCGTGCTCACTGACGACGAGACGCGTGAGAACGAGGGCGATCTCGTGCTGCCAGCCCAGTTCGCCGAGGCCGAGAACATCGGCTTCATGCTCCGCGAGGCCCGCGGCTACCTGTGCCTGAGCCTGACCGAGGCCGACTGCCGCCGGCTCGACCTCAAGCCCCAGGCCGACGTCAACACCTCCGTCAGGGGCACGCCCTTCACCGTCGCCATCGACGGCCACCCCAAGCACGGCCTGACCACCGGCGTCAGCGCGGCCGAGCGGGCCAAGACCATCCGCCTGGCCATCGATGCGGGCTCGACGCCGGGCGACTTCGTCCGCCCGGGCCACATCAATCCATTGCGGGCCAGAGACGGCGGCGTGCTCGTGCGCATCGGCCAGACCGAGGGCTCGATCGACCTCTGCCGCCTCGCGGGCCTCGAGCCCGCGGCCGTCATCATCGAGATCCTCAAGGACGACGGCGAGATGGCCCGCGTGCCCGACCTCGTCGAGTTCAACAAGAAGCACGGCCTCAAGATGTGCTCGATCAAGCAGCTCATCGAGCACCGCCTGCGCACCGAGCGCTTCGTCGAACGCCTCGAGCCCAAGGCCGGCACGCGCATCGACACCGCCCACGGCCCGTTCAACCTCATCGCCTTCCGCAGCATCACCGACCCGCTGCCGCACCTGGCACTGACCCTCGGCGGCGTCGGCGATCTCGATGACGCGGGCAACGTCGTCGAGCAAGACGGTCCCACGCTCGTGCGTGTCCATCGTCGCGACCTGCTGGGCGACATCTTCGCGGCGAGCCACGGAGATCGCAACGCGCGCACCATCCTCGATAGCGCCATGCGGCAACTCCAGGAAGCGGGCAAGGGCGCCCTCATCTACCTGCGCCCCAGCGGCGGGCTCGATACACCCAGTGCCCACGCCAATCTCAACAACCGCCTCACCCAGCCCTTCAACCTCGATAGCGACGACAGCCCGACCAGGAGCCAGGCCGCCGGCGCCCTTGAGTACGGCACCGGCAGCCAGATCGTCCGAGCCCTTGGCATCACGCAGATGCGCCTGCTCACCAACAGCGACGCCGAGTACCCCCAGCTCGAAGCGTTCGGGTTGAGCATTGCCGAGCGGGTTGGTCTGTAAGCGGACGGCGAGGTGCAGGCCGAGGCCAGGGCCTCCTCCGGATTCAGAATCTGAATTCGAGACCGACTTCCAGCGACGCCGAGTCCAGATCAAGCAGCCGCATGCGTACGTCCGAATCGTCGTAGAAGTGGATGTTGCTGTACGTGCGATACCGGAACATCGCGTAGATCGACACGGGCTCGGTCAACTCGAAGCTCGCGCCCGCCATCGCCTGCAGGCTGAGCGCGCCGCGCGAGTCGTCGTAGTCGCTCGGGCTGCTGTCGCTGATGGTGAACAGCGAGCCGCCGATGCCACCGCCGGCGAATAAGTTGAAACGACCGAGCTTCACGTCGGGCATGATGTTGGCCGACAAGCCGTACTCGAACAGGTCGCCGTCGCCCGCCCGAGGCCCGGCCCCGATGCCGTTGCGGTCGTACTCGTCGTAGCCGAAGATGCCCTCGACCTCGAAGCGGATCCCCACGCGTGACCAAGGGCCGTCGGCCCACACCCGGTACCGCCCGCCGATGGCGAAGCTCGCGATGAGGCCCGGGCTGTCGAAGTCGGCGTCGAAGTCCAGACCGTTGAAGTTCTCGAACCGGGCGCTGCCGCGGTCGGTCGCGCCCACGCCCACGCGGTAGTACAGCCACATCTCCTGGAGCGCGATCTCGCGCTGCCGCCGGCTCCACTCCACGTCGTCCTGGGCCGCGCTGCCCGCGACGGCCACGCCGAGGGCGCTCGACGTCCCCGTGCTGCCCAGCGAACCGCCCGAGTGCCCGCCTGCCGATGATGCCGCGGGCGCATAGGGCTCGTGCACGAAGCTCAGCCGCCCGCCCTCGCCCAGGCTCGCCGTGGTACAGGCCGCCAAGGCCAACGCCGCCATCGTCGTCCGATTCCGCATCGCTCGCTCCATCGCCCCGGGCCGCCGATCCTCGACCACGCCGCCATCCTTCGGCGGCTTGGGGCCAATCCTAACACCCCTCGGAGGGTCGATCGGCCCACCCACCCCATCCGCTAGAATGCCCGCGAAGTTCCTGCAGCCCTTCGGCTTCCGAGAGCCCGCTTCCGATTCAGCCCCACGGAGTCTCCATGGCCTGGTCCCCCAAGATCGAAGAGCACGTCCTGTGCAAGCGCATCCCCACCTGGCCCTACGGCGACCCCAAAGACCGCCGGGTCGTCGGCTACGACGAGTACGTCAAGACCGGCGGCTACGAGGGTCTGCGCAAGGCCCTCACCATGGCCCCCGGCGACGTCACCGAAGCCGTGAAGAGTTCCATGCTCCGCGGCCGCGGCGGCGCGGGCTTCCCCACCGGCCTCAAGTGGACCTTCCTGCCCAAGATCGAGGAAGGCAAGGAGTCGCTCGAAGACCGCGGCCCCCGCTACCTGGCCATCAACGCCGACGAGTCCGAGCCGGGCACCTTCAAGGACCGGCTGCTCATGGACTTCGACCCCCACCTGGTGCTCGAAGGCATCGCCATCACCTGCTACGCCTGCCGGCTCGATAAGGCGTTCATCTACATCCGCGGCGAGTACCACCACCAGGCCAAGGTCCTCGAGAAGGCGATCCAGGAGGCCTACGACAACGGCATCTTCGGCCCCAAGGGCCTGACCAATTCGGACGCCAACACCGGCGGATCGAAGTTCCAGGTCGACTGCTACGTCCACCGCGGCGCCGGCGCGTACATCTGCGGCGAAGAGACCGCGCTGCTTGAAGGCCTCGAGGGCAAGCGCGGCTGGCCGCGCATCAAGCCGCCCTTCCCCGCCGTCGAGGGCCTCTTCGGCCGACCCACCATCATCAACAACGTCGAGACGCTGGCCCACGTCCCGAGCATCGTCGAGAACGGCGCCGAGTGGTTCACCAAGCAGGGCGTCGAGAGCACCGTCGGCGGCCCGCCCAGCTTCGGCACGAAGCTCATGGGCGTCAGCGGCCACGTCAACCGCCCGGGCGTCTACGAGTTCGAGCTGGGCATCCCGCTGAAGACGCTCGTCGAGGACTACTGCGGCGGCATGCGGAACGGCAAGAAGTACAAGGCCGCCATCCCCGGCGGCGTCAGCATGGGCATCCTCGGCACCGACCAGTACGAGGCCGAGCTCGACTTCGACATCGGCACCAAGTACAACGTGCTGGGCTTGGGCACGGCCGGCCCGACGGTCTTCGACGAAGACACCGACATGGTCGCCGTCGCCCGCAACATCGCCCGCTTCTACAAGCACGAGAGCTGCGGCCAGTGCACGCCCTGCCGCGAGGGCAGCGGCTGGCTCTACCAGCTCGTCAGCCGCATCGAGGACGGCCACGCCAAGACCAAGGACCTGGACATGGCCCTCGAGATCGCGACGAGCATGGGGTCGATGCCCGGCACGACCATCTGCGGCCTCGCGGATGGCAACAACTGGGCCCTGCGCACCATCATGAACAAGTTCCGCGACGAGTTCGAGAGCCGCGTCAGCCCCAGCCACGTCGCCGTCAAGATGACTATCGGCGCGGCGGCGCATTCGTAAACGACGATCCGAAGCAGTAAGCGCTCAATCCCAGAATCGCCACCAGGGTCGCCTTTTCACGATCGTCGCCCAACCGTCGTACATGCCGCCTAGCCGCGTCGCCTCGCGATCGGCGGCAACCGTACGGCCATGGATCGAGTCGATCGTGGCGGGCCCGAAATGCGAAAACTCCACGCCGAATCGCCCATCATCGGCGTTCGTGTCCGGCTCGCCGTTCAGGGTGAAGCCCTCGTCCGTGCACCACTTCGCAAACCGCTCCGCATCGCCGCGATCTTTGAAATAGGCGAAGTGGTCGATTGGGCGTTCTCGCTCGGCCTTGTCACCGTTCTGCTGGAGCGCCGTCAATACGCGCACGTCCCAGATCCATCGCAATTCTTCCGGCTTGGGATAGAGCGTGTCGTTGTACCCACTCCAATCCGGGTCCGGCTTGGCGCTCCATGTCGGCTCGTATCCGCTTCCATCAAAGGCCCGACGCACCGCGGCCTCACACTCGCCGGTTCGCGCGTAAAAGTACCAGCGCCGCCGCCCGTCACTTGACATGCAGCCCACCGGTACGGCGTCAACCCCGCGTTGCAGGGCGGCGTCCAGGCGATCGTCGATCGGGTCGAGCGCGTTAAGCTCATCCGGATCGGGAAACCCGTCCTCCCCCGAGGCGTGGAATGGGACTGAGACTTCCACGAGCATCGGGCGAGCCGGGTCCGGCGCCCGATCACGCCATGACAGGTCGACCAGGATCGTGGCGGCCTTGCCCTCGACATTCGCCCAATACACCGCCCAGTTGTCAGCAGGCGTTGACATGCGTGCTCTCCCCGCGTGGGGTCGCGTGGCGTACGAGACTAGGTGCTCCTGCCATGGTCGGGCATGGTACCAAATGCGCTCAAGTTGCGCATCGCCCGCCACCGAAGCCTTCCGGGGCGCGTCCCGAAGCGTTTCCGCCGTTGCGCAGACCGCTCACGCAATTGCGGGAGCCCTCTGGGGCGCGCTCCAAGCTCCTCCCGCAGCGCCCCGGAACATCCCCGACGTCCCCAAAGCCTCCCTCACGCCTCCCCCGTCGCCACCACCACCGTCACCTTCACCCGGCACGCTCCCGCCACACCATCCCGCTCGTCCAGCCACCGGTCGATGGCATCCAGCTTCGCCGCCAACTCCTCGACGTCCGCCTCGCTCAGCCGCGTAACGGATCGCGTCAGCCGCAGGCCGGCGGGCATCCGCTCGTCGGCCTTGTCGTGCACCGCCGCCTCGTAGTCCTCGCCCGCCCGCCGCAGGAACAGCCGGCACATCCGCAGCATCTCGCGGCGCAGCCCAGGCGTGCGCTTGCCCTGGGTCAGGTGGACGTCGTGGGCCTCCATCTCGAACAGCATCTCGGGCCGCCGTCCCGTCTCGCGCTCGCCCGCCACCTGCACCAGCCCGATCTCGCGCAGCTTGCCCAGGTGGTAGTGCACGCCCTGCGGGCTCTTGCCGATCTTCTCGGCGATCTCGGCGGCGCTCATGGCCCCGCCCATCCGCAGCTCCTCGATGATCGCCGCCGAGATCGGCGTGCCGATGGCCCGGAGTTGCCGCGCCGTTCGGATCTCGTAGGGCTCGGGCCGCGTCCGGCGCTCCTTTTTTCCAATCGCGGGCATATTTTTGATTATTGCCGACGGAGAGCCCCGGTGCCAGCACTCCGTGTTTGGTGCAGCCAATTTTCGTTGGAGGACCTCCCCATGCCCGCACGACGCACCCGACTCGCCATCGCCGCCCTGCTCGCCGCTTCGACCTTCTCGCTCGCCCAAGACGCCCCGCAACAGTTCCGTGACGAAGCCCGTGCCTACGAGCAGCAGCTCGCCCAAGACCCAACCGACGGCCAGGCCGCTTTCCGCGCCGCCTACGCGTGGCACGCGGCCGGCGACTACGAACGCGCCATCCCCGCGCACCGGCGTGCCGCCGAGTTCGCCGAGTTCCGCCCCGCCGCCCTCTACAACCTCGCCTGCGCGCAGGCCCTCATGGGCAAGCACGAAGACGCCATCGCCAGCCTTTACGCCGCCATCGACGCCGGCTTCGACCGCATCGAGCTCATGGAAGAGGACAGCGACCTCCACTCGCTGCGCAACCGCGACGACTTCAAGGCCGCCCTCACCCGCGCACGAGCAATCGCCCGGGGCGATGACCTCGACGTCCCCGACCTCACCTGGGACACCATCGACCAACGCATGAAGGCCGAAGAAGCGGCCGGCTTCTCCGGCGTCCTGCTCGTCGTGCGCGACGGCAGCATCGCCCACCACGCCGGCTACGGCCTGGCCGATCGCGACACCGATCGCCCGGTTGACAGCGAGACCATCTTCGCCATCGGCTCGGTGCCCATCGACTTCACCTTCGTTTGCATCCTCCAGCTCATCAACCAAGGCAAGCTCGACCGTCACGACCCCATCACAAAGTTCTTCGACGACGTCCCCGGAGACAAGCGCTCCATCACCCTCGACCACCTCATGAACGGCGAGTCGGGCCTGCCAGACTTCCACGACATCCCCACCGACCGCGACCCCGACCACGGCTGGATCGACCGCGAGGAAGCCGTCCGCCGCATCATGAACCAGCAGCTCCTCTTCGAGCCCGGCACCGACTCGCGCCACTCCCACTCGGCCTGGGGCCTGCTCGCCGCCGTCCTCGAGATCGCCAGCGGCCAGAGCTACCAGGAGTCCACGCAAGAGCACATCTACGAGCCCGCCAATATGCCCGACACCGGCTTCTTCGGCAAGAGCGACAAGGCCGACCGCATCGCCATCGGCTACGGCGCCCGCAGCGACGGCGAGACCAACGCACCGCCCTACTGGGGCCAGACGTCCTGGCTCGTCATGGGCAGCGGCGGCCAGGTCTCGACCGCCCGCGACCTCAACAACTTCCTGAGCGCCGTCCACGACGGCACGCTCGCCGGCCCGGACGCGGCGCGCACCATGTTCGGCGACGCAACGGGCATGGCCGGCGCGGGCGACATGTATGGCTACGAGGTCCGCATGACCTTCGCGCCGGCCGACCGCTTCATCCTCATCAGCAACAGCGCCAACCTGACACGGTCGGACCATCGCCGGCGCTTCGGCGCTCTCGCGCGCGACCTGCACGAGCTCGTCCAGTCATCCATGAACGAACGCCACGCGGCCACCGCGCTGCCCGCCGAAGAACGCGAACGCCGCGCCATGGCCTGGGTCCACGCCGTCGGCGAGCGCGATCCCGACGCCTACGTCCGAGTCAACCGCCAGTACCGCCCGCCCGCCGAGGACGAAGCCGCCCAGGCCGAGCTCGACGCGACACGCCGGGGGCAGCACGCCGACTTCTACAGCGAGTTCGGCATGCTCCAGAGCATCCGCGTGATCACGAACACGCCCACGCTCGTCGAGATCGAGGGCCAGAGCCCCAACACCGACGCCTGGATCACCTTCGGCTTCACCTTCCAGCCCGTCGAGCCCCACCACATCACCGGCGTGAGCATCGGCATCGACGGCGACGGCGACGATACCTGAGCAACGCCCGCTGCGATCGCCCGGTACCATGCTCGTGATGCCACCGCAACCCAACGGCCCAGCGTCCAAGAAGCCCGGCCCATCGCCCCTGCCGAAGCCCCCGCAGCCGAAGCAGCAGCGCCGGCAGGCCGAAACGCACGAGATCATCGCCGACGTCGCCGTCGGCCCGAACCTGCGCGTCAAGGACAACCTGTTCCAGGCCGTCTTCATCCTCGCGAGCATCGCCATCGGCGCGGGAGTTGGCGCCTTCACTGCATCGACGCCCCCGGGACCCGGCATCGGCGCCATCCTCGGCGGCATCATCGGTCTCGTTGCCGGCGCCCTGCTCAGCGGCGGCATCCTGATGGTCTACCGGCTGTTTCGGCATTAGCACGATCGCAGCTATCGTTCCGCGACATGGCCGCCGCCATCCGCAACGCCGCCTTCGCCCTCATGGCCCTCGGCTCCCTCGGCGTCGCTGGCTACGCGGTCGTCGCCTACTCGCTCGTGCCGCTGGGCGACCTCGTCCATCCGGACATGAAGAACGCCTTCAATGCCAGCAAGCTCACAATCTATGCCCACATCTTCGGCGCCGCGTTCGCCCTTTTGCTGGGTCCGTGGCAGTTCGTGCGCGCATTGCGCTCGCGATATCCGAAGCTGCACCGCGTCTCGGGCCGGCTCTACCTGATGGTCGGAGTCGGCATCGGCGGCGTCGCGGGCTTCTTCGCCGGGCTGAACGCCTTCGGCGGCTGGACGAGCCAGATCGGTTTTGCACTGCTCGCCATCACCTGGCTCTTCACGGGCGTAATGGCCTTCGTCCACATCCGCGCGGGCGACGTTGCCGCACACCGCCGATGGATGATCCGCAACTTCGCCCTCGCACTCTCCGCCGTCACGCTGCGCATCCAGCTCGGCCTGCTCACCCTCGCGGGCGTGCCGTTCGAGTCTTTCTACCCCTGGCTGGCATGGACCTGCTGGCTGCCGAATCTGGTCGTGGCCGAGTGGCTGATTCGTGTCACGGCAAGGGTGACCTACAAGTAGCTCCCCGCCTTCAACGCCCCCGGCCGATCCAGGTTCGTCACGAGGTACCGCAGTGCATCGACCGCGTGGTCCGGCCCGTCCTTGGCCGGCTCCTCGCTCATGGGTCGCTGCATGTCGTAGTGATAGCGCTCCAGGCTCTCGATCAGGTGCGGACACTGCGGCGAGATGAACAGCGTCGGCTCGCCGCTGGCCGGCCGCAGGCGGGCGCGGAGTAGGTCGAGGCCGGCCCGGATGGTCGTCCGCCTCGCGCGCACGCTCAGCCCGGCCCGCTGCATCTGCTGGGCATCGCTCAGCCCGGTCTGCGCATTGCCCTGCCAGCCGGCGGGGTCGATGCCGATCCAGGCCGGCGCTCGCGCCTCGTCGTCCAGCCCACCGCCCAGTATGGCATCGATGTGCTCGTTCAGCAGGCACCGCGACGCCACGCGCTCGCGCACGACGTGCAGCACGCCCTCGGGGCTCACCGCGCCCCACACGATCACCGTCGGCGAGCGATAGCCGAAGTCCATGCCCAGCACCCACTGCCAGTCTTCTTCGACGTCGGGCGCAGCACGCACGTGTACGGCCTGGTCGAACTCGGGTAGCACCGCATCGTCGCTCTTGGGCCGCTCGCACCGCATCTCGGCGTCCCACGTCGCCAGCGAGACGCGGCCCTTCAGCGAGATCGCGTCGGCAATAGAGAGATGTCCGGCCGAGCGATCCTCCGACTTCGCCGAACCCCGGCACTCGTGCCACAGCAGGCAACCCTTGCACTCGTACTGCGACCCGCAGTGCTCGAGCACGTCGACGACGCCCCACTTGAACAGCGCGCGCGAGCCCTCGCTGGCCTGCTCGACGACGTCGCGCATCAGGCCGTGCGCACGGTGCATGGTGCTGAGCGCCTCGATCGACCCACGGATGGTGTACGTCGTGCCGTCGTACTCGACGGCCTTGCTCCTGGTTGTGAGCTGGGCCGCCTCCCACACCGCCGGGTCGAAGAGCTCGACCTCGTCGCACCGCAGCTTCTGGATGCGTGTGCCGCGGACCGACGCCTGGCTCTGCGCCAGTAGTTCCAGCCTCGATCCGTTGGTCAGTTCCAGCCGGCGATCCGTCACGCGGCCCTCGACCAGCCCGCTCACGGCAGGACTACGGACCAGGTGCCGCAGGTGCGCGTGCATGCGCTGGGCCTGGTCGAGCGAACCTCCGAGGATCCGTACCTCGATGCCCGGCTTGTAAACAAGGTCTAGCAGCGTTGCGACGGCGCCCAGGAACGTCTTGCCGCCGCCGCGGTTGGCCCACACGACCGCGTCGATGGCGTCGTCCGAGGTGTTGCCGAGCGCCCCGGGCAGGTGATCCGCGAAGAACGCGTGCGCAAGATACGCGAGCGGCTTGGCGCTCACCTCGACGTCCAGCATCGTTCGCACGCACGCGGCTAACTCGTCGATCGTTGCCGGCCTGGCCGGCAGCACCGTCACGGTTCGCTCCGTTCGTGCACGTGCGCCACCGGCGGATGCGTGAGCAACGCGAAGGCGCGGGCCCCGAGGTCTCCGCCGCGCAGCTTCCGGGCCCTCGCCCACGCCCGCAGCGCCGGCAGAATGGCGCTGGGCACCTGCGCGAGCAGGTCGGGCAGTTCGACGCCGTGCCGATTCATCGCACGAATGAGCTTCGCGTCGGCCTTGCTGGGCGGCAGGTCGATCCGGTCCATGCCCGCCCGCTCGAAGAACGGGCACGCATGAGCCATGGCGGCAATCGCCTCCGTGCGCGGGGTGCACGGCTCGTCGAGGTACGCTCGTACGAGCCGGACGGCCAGGCCACGCCCGCGGTACCTCGGGTCGATGATGACACGCGAGATGACGCGCACGTCGCGGTTCAGGCGCCGCGCGTTGGCCCGCTTGTCGGGCGTGTCGTAGTCGCCCGGCCACGCGATTGCCCGCCACCGGCCGTTGAGGGTGGGCATCGAGGCGACGAGCACGCCGATGGTCTCACCATCGTCGGTGGCACGCAGGATGCGGGTGACCGGGCCGGGGCGTCCGGCGACGTAGTGGAAGCGCGACAGCGACCGCAGGTCGTCGATCGTGCCGGGCTCGATGGTGATGGTGTCAGTTCTCGGGACGCGGAATCGGCGGACGAGCGAGGCGTGTGCCACGGCATGGCTCCGCGGGGGCGCGGGTGATGACCACGGGCGGCGACGGGCGATCGCCGGGCAGGGGCAGTGCAACCAGCAGGTCGGGCGACAGCGCTTCGAGCGTGTCCTCGCGCGCACTACAGGCCACGAGCGTGACGCGACGCCGGCGGCACCATCGCGCGAGCGCGTGCGCCATCGAGTGGGCGGTGGCGGCGTCGAGCGTGGCGGCGAACTCGTCGACGACGAGCACGCAGCCGGGCGTGCAGCGATCCATGGCGGCGGCGATCGTGAGTCGCGCGAGCTGGCCGGTGCTCAGCCTGCCAGCCGGACGGACGAGCAGCGCGGCTTCCGCAAGGCCTGCGGCGCCGAGGAGGCCGAGCGCCTGGTCGAGGTCGTCGCCCACTTGCTCAATCGTGGGGCGGCGCCTGGACAGGTGCGCCGGCGGATGGACGACGGGTCGGCCCATCCGCGACAGCCGGCGGCGCAGCATGGCGATGGCGGTGCTCTTTCCGCTGCCGCTCGGGCCGGTAAGCAACGCAACCTGGCCGGGCTCGAGGCTTGCGAGCGAGCGGGCGGCGTCTCGGGCCGCGCGAAGGGCGCAGCGGCGGGTGGGCTCGGTCGAGCCGGCGGGCAAGGCGAAGAGCGCGCGGGCGTGGGCGATGCGGTCGTTCACGCGGCGCTCCCGGGCGAGCGGCGGGAAGAGGCCGCCTCGATGAGGGCGCGAAACGCGTCGTAGTGCTTGCGCACGGTGTGATAGCTCACGCCCAACCGTTGGGCGATCTGCCGCATTGGGAGGCCCTCGATGGCCTTGAGCCGGGCGACCTGGCGGAGCTGGCGGGGCAGCTCGGGGCTCAGGCGGACCGCCGCGTCAAAGTTGGGGTCGCACACCCGACGGACCAGGGCCCGGACGCGGCGGCGGAGCTGCCGCTCGGGGGCGCCCAGCATCGCGGCGACCTCGCTGACGGCCATGCCTCGGCCGTAGATGGCGACCAGGAGCTGCCGCTCGTCGGCCGGCAGGTGGTCGGCGGCGTCGAGGACACGGGTCACCAGGGCCCGCCGCCGCTTGCGTCGCATGTCCAGGGTTGCATCGTCCAGTCGTGTCTGCATGGCGTCGCGCTCCGTTTACCAAGTGTTCAGCCTCTTGCCCCCTATTGTCGACTTGACAGCAAACAAATGCAAGGGTATTGTTTGGTATATCCGCCAGATAGCGCAGAATCGTGGTGGTGGGGTCGAGATTTCGCGGAAACCAGTTGTGAGCGACTGGGAGAAGGGGTTTCAGGATGCCCGAGAGCAGCAAGGGACCGGCGAGGGATCCGACCGACTTCGGAAAGCTCCTCCGAGATCGACGGATGCGGCTCGGGCTGAGTTTGCGCGAGGCTGCCGAGGATGCCGGCTGTACCAAGGGCTATCTCTCGCTGCTGGAGCGGGGCAAGCGCGGCGTTCCGACGGAGCGCATGCTTGCGGGCCTGGAACGGGCGCTCGAACTCGAGGCGGGCTCGCTCGGCGAGACCGTCGCGATGAACAGCACCCCAGCCAAGGTACGGGAAGAGCTCGTCGAACGTCGCGAACAGGGAGAGGCAGCCCAGCAACTCGCGGCACTGCTCCGCCGCGCCGGCCCGGGCGGGCTCGACCGCGCGTTCGAGAGCGGCGTGCTGGCGCGACTCGTGGACCGCATCGCACCCCAGGGCGACAAGAGCGGCGAGGGCGAGCGCGTCGAAGCGTTGCTGCCCGGGGCCGTTCCGCTCATCAACCTGGTTCCGGCGGGGCAGGCGGCGGAGTTCACCGACCTGGGCTACCCCGCCCGCGTGGCCGACAGCTACGTCGCGGCGCCCGAGCTGGGCGATCCCGACGCGTTCGCCGCGCGCGTCACGGGCGACAGCATGGAGCCGCGGTACGTCGAGGGCGACGTGGTGATCTTCAGCCCCGGGCGCGAGGTGCGCGACGGCATGGACTGCTTCGCGCGTCTGGCCGAGCCCGACAGCGAGACGACTTTCAAACGCATCTACTTCGAGCGCGGGACCAACGGCGAGGAGCTCATCCGCCTGCAGCCGCTTAATCCGAGGCATAAGGCGCGCGTCGAGCCGCGGGAGAAGGTGGTGGGGTTGTATCCGGCGGTGAGCGTGACGCGAAGGGTGGGCGAGTAGTGCGTCTCAGGCCGCGTGATTGGGCATCGACGCCTTCGCGCGACCGATGCTCTTCAGCGCACGAGGGCGCTCCTGGTGGGTCAGATGATCGGCGACGGCCTGCCAGTCGGCGGCGGCCCTGGTCTCTCCGCCGCGGCGGTGGATGGCGTCGGGCGAGGTGCGACACGTCAGGAACACCGTCGGCCCGCCAAAGATGGGACGCACGGGCTCGGTGGCGTCGAATTCCTCGGGCCAACGCGGCAGCGAGCCGGGCCGCAAGGGCTTGCTGGTCATCGCGTGCAGCACGAAGTCGTACGCGGTGACGCCCAAGCACACGACGGCCTTCAGGTTGGGCATGTTCTTGATGACGAAACGCAGCGTGGGCGCCATTGCCCTTCGCAGCTCGTCGCGCTGGCGCTTCAGCTCGTCGCGGCCGTTGTCGTTGACGAGTAGCGGGCCGTAGCAGGTCCCCGCGAGCACGCCCCGGCTGGCGAGCGGGAATGCGAGGCGCGCCAGCCCGTACGTCGCGGGCGTTTCGTGCTGGCAGTAGGGGCGCAGCGTCTTGCGCCCGAGCCGGGTCTTGACGACCTGCACGTGCGTGGGCGCCGAATCGAGCACGAGGATCTTGCCGTCCCAGCGGCCGTAGACCGACTCGAGGGCGAACAGCCTCGGTTCTTCGGGCAGCAGCTCGTAGACGTTCGTGAAGCCCGGCACGCGCAGCTCGCGGATGTTTTGGGGGATGGGCGGCGTGCGCATCGGGCGCGGCTCGGCGTTCGGGCCGGCGGGCGCCTCGGAGC
The DNA here is from genome assembly GCA_040217175.1 of Phycisphaerales bacterium. Lineage (NCBI taxonomy): Bacteria > Pseudomonadati > Planctomycetota > Phycisphaerae > Phycisphaerales > Phycisphaerales bacterium. The sequence continues at coordinate 1,245,916 of JAVJNT010000002.1, forward strand.
CCATGAGGTACGCCCTCGCCTCCTCGGCGGACATGCGGCGTGGGGCCGGCTTGGGCTTGGCTTCGGTGGCGGCCTTGCTGCGGCGCTTCTGGGCGGGCTTGGCGGGCTTGGCGGGCCGGTCGGGGCGATCATCCGCCTTGGGCTTGACGGTCGGCACCATGCCGATCTGCGGCCCATAGCCGCTGGTGAGGCTGCCTTCGAACAGGCCGGCCATCTCGCCCATCAGGTTCGGGGCGATGCCCGCGGCCGAGGCCTTGCCCGCCCGGGGATGCAGGGCCGACAGCTTGAACGGCTGGCGGCCGCTGCTGACGGGGCAGGACGCGGTCTGGTCCTCTCCCGAGTTCTCGGTCCGAGCGACGGCCTGGTTGCTTTTCTGGGGTGCCATACCCCGGTTATCGAACGTGCGGGGGCGCGTCTTGAGTCCGATTTGCCAACGGATCATCGCGAGCGCAACACGTGCGCCCCTGATGACACTCGAGCGTTATCGGGCAATGGCTCGGCGATCGAGGCTCGGCGTGACAACTCGCGGCAGTTCGCGGCCGGAGGCGCAATCTCCCGGGCTCTTGCATACCACGACCGGGTGGTCGGGCAGGTCGAAGCAGGCGCAGCCGTCGACGCCGAAGACGGTGCGCAGGGTGGGGGTGGTCAGGACGTCGCGGCCCGGGCCGTCGGCGGCGATGCCGCCGTCGTGGATCGCCAGGATGCGCGGGAAGTGACGCAGCGCCAGGCCGAGCTCGTGGATGACGCAGACGACCGTGACGCCCGTCTCCTCGTTGAGCCGGCGGAGCAGGTCGAGCAGCGAGAGCTGGTGCTCGATGTCCAGTCCCGTGAGCGGCTCGTCGAGCAGGAGGTAGGCGGGCTCCTGGGCGAGCGTGGTGGCCAGGCGCACGCGCTGGCGTTCGCCGCCGGAGAGGGTCTCCATCCTTCGGTCGGCCAGGTGCGCTACGCCGCAGCGTTGCATAGCGGTGTCGATCGCGGCCTCGTGCGCCGCCTGGTCGCTGGCTCGGAAGAGCGATGCGAGCGCGCTGGCGTGCGCGTGGCGGCCCATGGCTACGTGCTCGCGCACGGTCGTGAGCTGTGGGAGGTCGGCCGACTGTGCGAGCAAGCCGCGGCGGCGCGCGAGCGTGCGCTTGGCGTACCGGTGCAGGGGCTTGGCGTCGAGCGTGATGCTGCCCGAGGCCGGGCGGAGCAGGCCCGCAAGGGTGCGCAGCAGCGTGGACTTGCCCGAGCCGTTCGGGCCCACGATCGCGACCATCTCGCCCGGCTCGATGGTCAGGTCGACGCCCGCGAGCACGCGGCGAGGTGGTAGGTCGACGGCGAGGTTGTGCGCTCGGAGCGTCATCGCAGCCACCCGGACTTATAGAGGAGGAAGATGAAGTAGGGCCCGCCGACCAGGCCGGTGACGACGCCCACCGGCAGCTCGCTGGGCGCGAGCACGGTGCGTGCGGCGAGGTCGGCCCACAGCAGGAGGGCGCCGCCCGCGAAGGCGCTGACGGGCACGATGAAGCGGTTGGTGCCCATCGCCAGGCGAACCAGGTGCGGCACGACCAGGCCGACGAAGCCCACGAGGCCCGCGACGCTGGCGGCCGAGCCGGCGAGCAGGGCGGCCGCAGCGAAGGCGAGCAGGCGGGTGCGTTCGACGGAGATGCCCATGGTCGATGCGGTGTCGTCGCCCAATTCGAGGATGCGGACGCGCGAGCGCAGGAAGAACGCCAGCGTCAGGCCGACCACCGAGTAGGGCAGCACCATCCACAGGTGGCTCCAGCCGCGGCCGTTGAACGAGCCGGCGGTCCAGAACATGACGGCGGGGATGCGGTCGGCAAACGCGGTGATGAGCACGCCGATGACGGCGCCGAGGATGGCGTTGACGGCGACGCCCGCGAGCACCATGCGCACGGGGCTGGTGCCGCCCTTGCCCGCGCCGCCGGGCGTCCAGCTCACGGCGTAGACGAACACGGCCGAGGCCATCGCGCCCAGGAACGCCGCGAGCGGCAGCGCGTGCGCGGCCTGGGGGAACGCGGCGAGCACGACGGTGGCGCTGACGCCCGCGCCGGCGGTCACGCCGATGATGCCCGGGTCGGCCAGCGGGTTGCGCGTGACGCCCTGGAGCAGCACGCCCGCGACGGCGAGGTTGGCACCGGCCAGCAGGGCTACCAGGGCGCGCGGCAGGCGGGCGTTCATCACGATGGTCTGGGTCGTGCCCTCGCCCGCACCGGTGAGCGTCGCGAGGACTTCGGCCAGCGGGATGCGCACGGCCCCGAGCGCGAGCGAGAGCGCCATGCCCACGAGCAGGACAAGCACCACGGCGGCGGGCGTGGCATAGCGACGCCACGCAGGGCGCGTGGCGGGGGCGACGGCAGCGGGTTGGCCGGCCGCCAGGGTGGTCATGGGGCGGGCGTGGCGTTCTCGATGGCGGTGCGGACGTCTTCCAGGGCGGCAACTGCCTGCGAACCGGACCGCATGGCGAAGAGGTCTTCGCCCAGGAAGGCGATGTTGTCGTCCTTGATGGCGGTCAGTTGCCCCCACAGCGGGTCGCGATCGAACATCGCGCGGGCCGCACGTTCGGGGCCGTGGAAGACGACCAGGATGACGTCGGGGTCCTTTTGCACGACGGCTTCCATGCTCAGCGGCGCCAGGCCGCGATAGAAGCGATGGGCGGGCAGGTCGCTGGTGATCAGCCGCCCGCCGGCCGTCTCGACCAGGTCGCCCAGGTAGCTGTCGGGCAGGAAGGCATAGAAGGCCTGCGGCGTCCCGAACACCGCCAACACGCTGACGGGGTCGCCGGCCGACTCGATGGGCGTGGTTGCGGCAAGCTTCGCGTCGAAGTCGGCGATCCATGCGTCGGCCTGATCGGGCTTGCCGACGAGTTCGCCGATGGTGCGCGTGTGGGTCGAGACGTCTTCGAGCGTGTCGGCGTCCATGGTGATGACACGGGCGTCGGTCGTCTCTTCGATCTGCGGGACGAACTGCGTGTACACGGCGCTCATGATGACCACGTCGGCGTCGGCGGCGATGACCTGCTCGACGTTGGGGCCCACCGAGTGGTCGAGGGCGCCGGCCTCGATGCCCTGCCAGGCCTCGGGTTGGCCACCCGGCAGCGTGGGCACCAGCACGGGCTGCACGCCCAGGGCGATGAGTTGGTCGGCCGCGAAGGGGAGCAGGGCGGCCACGCGGGGTGTTTCGGTCGCCTCGGCATCATCGATCGGGGCCAGCCACGTGGTGGTCTTGGAAGCTTCGGTGGGAATCGACTCCGGGGCCGGCGCCTGGTCCTCGCACGCCGTCAGGACGGCCAGAGAGAGGGCGGCGCAACACGCGATCGGGACGGCTCGGCTGGGCATGGGCGAATCGGCTCCTGGGGGTCTGGAGGGTTCCTGGTGGGATGGTATCGTGTTGAGACGCAGTCTCAATAGCGATCGGCCGCTCCGGCGGGGAATCGGCATGCAACTCTGGTCCTGGCAGGGCGTAGTACGGTGTGGGGTCGCGATCGGGCACGGGATGGCGAAGGGGGCCGGATGGCTTCGGGCAGGGCGCACGGCTGGGCGGCACACGGCTTCACGCTGATCGAGCTGCTGGTGGTGATTTCCATCATCGGGGTGCTCATGGGCATCCTGATCCCCGCTCTGGCCGGGGCCCGGCTGACCGCGCGGTCGACGGTGGGCGTGGCCAACCTGCGGAGCCTGTCGCAGCTCACGATGCTGTACGAGCACGAGCAGCGGTTCTTCCCCACGCCCTTCAACCCCGAAACCGATGCCCGCAAGCGCCGCGTGCCGGGTTCGGTGTGGAGCGACGCGCTGCACCCGAGCAAGGACCAGCCGCTGTGGAATTTCGAGGTGCCCTCGGCACCGCAGTGGAGCACGGAATTCTTCGGCGTGTACTGGTACTCGTGGCTCAGCGATTGGAACTCGCAGGGCGGGCGCGACACGGAGGTGCAGTTCTCGCCGGCCGACCGCCTCGCGCTCGACCAGCTCGCGCAGTACCGATCGTTGCAGGACAGCCGGGACGGCCTGTACCTCTACCCGTCGAGCTATTACATGAGCCCGACGATGTGGAGCGCGCCCAGCCGGTTCGGCGCGGGCTCGCGCGCGGCGATGGGGCCGAGTGCGTTGGCGCCGATGTCGGTCGCGAGCATGGCCCAGCCGGCCGACAAGGTCTTGCTGTGGGAGCGCGCCGACTTTGCACGCAACAACCGCGTGGCGGTGAACGGCAGGAGCGCGACGCGGCAGAAGATGGCGCCGAGCTGGTGCAACCCAGAGGCGCGGCCGCACGTGGCGACGGGCGACGGCGGCGTGCGCCAGGCCGACATGCGCAAGGTGGGCGATGCGGCGGCGGCCAACGACGAGTTCCTGCCGGGCGGACGCATCCAGCCGAGCGACCTCATGCCGCTGTACCCCAGCCGCGTGCCGTCGGGGCGCGACCCCCTGGGCGGCGTGGCGACGACCGACGGCGAGCATCCGCTGTACTTCTGGGCGACGAACGGGGGGATGCGGGGGGTTGACCTTCCCAAGTAGGTATGACGCGGTCCGCTAGTTCGTCGCCGGGCCGGCCGCGGCGGCGGACAGTTGGTCGCGGCGATCGCGGAGCGTGCAGAGCACGAACTTCTGCGCGTGGCGCATGCGGAGGCCGTGGGTGAAGCAGAGCAGGGCGACGAACACCAGGATCGCGACGAACACGCCTGCGCCGCCGAGGTAGGCCCAGAAGAACAGGATGGCGATGGGCCAGCATGCGGTGACGAAGCCCGTCGTGCGCTCGGTCCGGGTCCACCGCGGGCTGTTGCCCGTGCGTTCGATGGTTGTCGAGGCGTGTTCGCCGGTGTTCACGAGCAGGCAGATGACGGCGATGGCCGAGGTCAGTAGCGTTGGCACGATGATGCACCAGATGCCCGAGAGCACCACGAACGCGAAGAAGACGGCCAGCACCAGCACGCCGAATGGCGCGACCGTGAGCACGAAGGACCAGAGGATGGCCCGCCGGTGCGGCAGGTCGAGGTCCTTCCGTGCGTTCCGGTGCGCCGTTGACAGGCGAGCCAGGGCGATGCAGCCGTAGAGGCCGCCGGTGAACAGGAAGATCGCACCCAGAAGCAGGGCGATGCCGTTCCATTGGCTGTGTGGGAGCAGCATCGAGCGCGTAACCGCCGAAGCGGTCAGCAGGGAACTCGCGGCGATGCAGGCGTCGACGTGCCAGAGATCGCGGAAGCGGCCGTGCAGGTGGGCGATGAACGCGGGGTGCGCCTCGATGAGCGAAGGGGTGGGCCAGGAAGTAGGAGCCGGAAAGCCGCACTCGGGACAGCGGTGGCCCCAGTCGAGGCCGCCCAGGTCGTAGCGGCAGTGCAGGCAGGTGAGGCCGCTGGGCATGTGGCCTTCGTGCTCGCTCCCGACCGAGTACATCGGCGAGTCTACGTTCGCAGCGTTTTCGGGCGTGCGAATGGTGGTCCGTTCTCCGGCGGTTTCCGATACAATGGAAGCGCACGGCGTGCTGGAGGGCCCGATGAGCAGGCGTGAGTTCGAGGACAGCTTCGCGGGCGTTGGTCGCAAGATCGACGATGCGCTCAACGCGGGCGGCGAGGCCCGGCGGCGGCTGCACAACCGCATGGCGACCGGCGGGCTGTTCGAGCGATTCCAGCGGCAGCATGATGGTCCGGGCCTGCGCGAGCGGCTGGGCGAGCGCGTCTCGGCCTGGCGCGAGGAGATGCAGGGCGGCTCGATGAGCCCGAAGCTCGTCTTCGGCGCGTTCGGCGCCGGGGCGGGGCTGGTGCTGGTTACGGTCCTCGTGCTCGTGTATGGGCTGGGGATGTTCCGCGGCACGGGCCTGACCTCGGCGGACCTGGAGCGCGATGCGCAGCTCCGGTCGGCGGCCGAGCGGGCGCAGGCCGAGCGCGAGGGCACGCTGAACCCCGCGGCGATGGTGCAGCGCCAGGGGCAGGAGCGTGCGATGGCGGCCGAGGCCGACGCGGCACGTTCTGATCAGCGGGAATCCAGCATGCGCGGCCAGCGACCGGGCGGGTAGCCCGAACGGTCGTCGTACAATGCTCGGTTGAGCGACGAGCCCACGAACAACGGTGCGACGGAGGGCGAAGGCCGGGCCGAGCGACTCGCCCGGCTGCTGAAGCGCGCGCGCTCGCTGCCGCAGGTGCCGGGCGTGTACCTCATGAAGGACGCCAAGGACGTCGTTGTGTACGTGGGCAAGGCCCGCAAGTTGCCCGACCGCGTGGCGAGCTACTTCGTTCCCAGCGCCGACCTGGGGCCGGCCAAGGGCCCGATGCTCGACGTCGTGCAGGATTTCGAGTTCATCGAGTGCGAGACCGAGTTCGAGGCGTTGCTGACCGAGAACCGGCTGATCAAGGACATCCGCCCGCGGTTCAACGTCCGGCTGACCGACGACAAGACCTTCCCGTACCTGGTCGTCACGCAGCGCGAGGACTTTCCGCGTGTGTTCGTGACGCGGAACCCCGCCGGCGTGCGGCCCGACGGCAGCACGCCCGAGTACATGAAGGGCGCCAAGGTCTTCGGGCCCTTCGTGAACGCGGGCGCGCTGCGCGAGGCGGTGCAGGTTGCCCAGCGGGTGTTCAAGTTCCGAGATTGCAAGCTGGACATCGCCGAGGGCGATCCGAAGAACAAGTACTTCCGCCCGTGCCTCCTGTACAGCATCGGCCAGTGCACGGCTCCCTGCGCCGACAAGGTGACGCTGACGGCATACGGCGAGCAGGTCGATCGATTCGTGCGCTTCATGGGCAGCAAGCGGAGCAAGATGCTCGTGGAGCTTCGGCGAGAGATGGAGGAGGCCAGCACCGCGCTCGAATTCGAGCGGGCGGCCGAGCTGCGCGACCAGATCGCCGCCATCGAGAAGCTCGAGGAGCGCTCGAGCAAGCGTGACGGGTGGCAGCCCGAGACCGAGATCGGCTACGTCGAGCCCGAGAAGGGGATGCGCAGCTTGCAGCGGACGCTGGGGCTCGACGAGCCGCCCAGGGTGGTCGAGGGATTCGACATCGCGCACCTGGGTGGCAACGAGACGGTCGCTAGCAAGGTGTGCTTCGTCGACGGCCGGCCGTTCAAGAGCGAGTACCGGCGCTACAAGATCAAGGGCACGGGCAACGACGACTACGCGTCGATCCGCGAGGTGGTTTCGCGCCGATACCGCGAGGCGGGTGCGGGCCACGAGCTATACCCGGACGTGATCCTGATCGACGGCGGGCTCGGCCAGCTCCACGCGGCGATGGAAGCCCTGCGGGACATGGACGTGCCGGCGCCCATGGTGATCTCGCTCGCGAAGAAGGAAGAGTTGATCCACGTCCAGGAGCGCGAGGCGCCGATCCGGCTCGGGCGAGAAAACTTCGGGCTGCGCCTGTGCCAGCAGGTGCGCGACGAAGCCCACCGGTTTGCGCGGCACTATCACCATATCTTGCGTCGCAAGAAGGTCGTTGGCGAGTGAGTGCCTCGGTGCTCGCCCGCAGCCGAGAGGGAGCAGCATGAGCAGCAACGCGTCGCCGTGGCCCGAAATCACCTACGGCTCGTGGGCCGAGACGGCCAAGGCCCTGCACCTCTACACGCAGGTGGCCGGCAAGGTCCGGCTCGAGCTGACGCCGTGGACGAACCACTCGTGGCACGTGCCGCTCTACGTGAGCGCCCGCGGGCTGACGACTTCGATCATGTCAAAGGGCTCCAGGTCGTTCGAGATGAGGTTCGACTTCGTCGACCACGACCTGGTGATCGAGACGATCGAGGGCCAGGTGCGCCGCGTTGGCCTCGGGTCCGGTACGGTTGCTGGGTTCTATCGCTCGGTGATGGAAGCGTTCGAGAGCCTCGGCCTCGGCGTCGAGATCTACACCACGCCAAGCGAGATCGCCGACGCGACGCCCTTCGAGCAGGACACACAGGAGCGGCCGTACGACGCGGCGGCGGTCGAGCGATTCTGGCGGGCGCTGGTGCAGATGGACCGCGTGTTCAAGCGGTTCCGCGCTGGGTTCAACGGCAAGTGCAGCCCGGTGCACTTCTTCTGGGGCAGCTTCGATCTCGCCGTCACGCGGTTCTCGGGGCGGACGGCCCCGCCGCACCCCGGGGGCGTGCCGAACTTCCCGGATTGGGTTGCTCGTGAGGCGTACTCGCACGAGGTGAGCAGTGCGGGCTTCTGGCCCGGAAACGACGACGCCGACGCGGTGTTCTACTCGTACGCGTATCCGAAGCCCGACGGTTTCGAGAAGGCAGCGGTGCGGCCGGACGCGGCAGCGTGGTCGAACGAGCTGGGCGAGTTCGTGCTGCCGTACGCGTCGGTTTGCGGGTCACCGGATCCGGACGCGGCGCTCATGGCGTTTCTTGAGAGCACCTATGTGGCGGCGGCCGACCTCGCGAAGTGGGATCGCACCGAACTCGAGTGCGACCTGCCGGGCGATGCGCGAGACTGACGTATCAAGAGGAAGCGAGACAGCGCATGGACCAACCACGCGACGTACAGATCGTGAGGGCCGATCAAGAACTCGGCGAAGGACACGCGGGCGGGACGCGCGCCGGCATCGCAGTGAACGCCGGCATGACCGGCGGCTCGCACGGCGTCATCGTCGGCGATACCCCCGTCGGCGGCGGACCGCCGTTTCACGCGCACCACACGTTCGACGAGACGTTCTTCGTGCTCGAGGGCGCGTTCCGCTTCTTCACTCGGGACGGCACGATCGACGCGAGCGCGGGCGACGTGCTGTTCGTGCCGGGTGAGGTTGCCCACGGGTTTCGGTGCACGGCCGCCGGCGATCGCGGCGTGGGTCGCACGGCCATCATCGTGACGCCCGGCCGGTTCATGGGCTTTTTCGAGGCGATGGAGAAGCTCGCAAAGAGCGGCAGGCTCACGCGTGAGGGCCTGAGCGAGCTTGGGGAGCATTGGGGCGTGTCGTTCCTCGAGCCGCCGGCGTTGATGCGGCACGACTGATCCGGACCGTCGCGCTCACGCCGACTTCGCGTGTTCCTTGGGCACCGGGCGCTCGTGCGTGCTCACGGCGTCGGCGGGCATCTCGTCGAGGATGAGCTGCGAGATGGTCGGCGCGTTCTCCAGGGGCTTGCCCTTGGCGTCGGTCAGCGGGGTGCCGTCGAGGCGCTCGATGATGGGCGTGGGGTTGGCGCGCTCGTGGGCCTCGAGATTGCGCTCGAGCTCGGCCTGCTTCTTCTCGTCGAGTTCGCTCCACTTGCCGCGACCGCGACACTTGGGGAAGCGGCTGCAGCTCAGCCACGGGCCTCGCGCACCGCTACGCAGGTTGAGCGGCGCCTCGCACGTGGGGCAGGGCAGCTCGGTCTCGAGTGGCGGAACCGACGGCGCCACGACGTGGCCCTTCTTGTCGATGTTCAGGATCAGCCCGTCCTCGGGGCTCTCGCCTTCGGCCAGGTCGGTTGCGATGAACGGGCCGAAGCGGCCCGTGCGATGGACCATGGGCCGACCCGTGCGCGGGCAGCGGACGTCGACGTACTCGATCGGGCGTGGGCGGCCGTGGCTGTCGACCGGGCACGCGTATGTGCAATCGGGATAGTTGCTGCAGCTCAGGAACCGGCCGTTCTTGCCGAAGCGGTAGACGAGCTCGGCGCCGTCGCGCGGGCAGAGGTAGTCGCTGGGCTGCACCTCGGCCTTGGCGTGCTGCAGGTTCTCGAGCGCGTGCTCGAGGTTTTCCTTGAAGGGGCCGTAGAAGCGTTCGAGCATGTCGATCCAGTCGAGGTGCTCGTCCTCGATCTTGTCCAGGTCGGCCTCCATCTCGCGCGTATAGCCCAGGTCCATGATGCGCGGGAAGGCCTCGATCAGCTTGTCGGTGACGACCTCGCCCAGGTCGGTCGCGTAGAAGCGGCGCTCGCGCTGCTCGACGTACTTGCGGTCCTGGATGGTTTGCACGATGCTGGCGTAGGTGCTGGGGCGGCCGATGCCCTCGCTCTCGAGCGTCTTGATGAGGCTCGCCTCGGTGTAGCGGGCGGGCGGGCTGGTGAAGCGTTGGCGCGGATCGACGCCGAAGGCGTGCAGCGTATCCTGCTCCTTGATCGTGGGCAGGGTCGCCTCGTCGCTGGCGGTCGGCACGCCGGCGACCTTGTAGAAGCCGTCGAACACGAGCACGCGGCCGGTGGCCTTGAAGGTGAGCGTGTCAGATTTGCCGCCATCAAGGAGGATGGTCGTCGCGTCCCACTGCGCGTGGCTCATCTGGCAGGCGACGAAGCGCTGCCAGATGATCTCGTACAGCCGGGCCTGGTCGGGCTTCAGGCTCTTGCGAACGCGGTCGGGCGTGTAGGCCACGTTGGTGGGGCGGATTGCCTCGTGGGCCTCCTGCGCGCTCTTGTTGCTGCTGCCGAAGAAGTTGGGCTTCTCGGGCAGGTAGTCGTCGCCGTAGGTCTTCTTGATGTGCTCGCGCGCCATGTTGAGCGCTTCGCCGGCGATGTGCGTGCTGTCCGTACGCATGTAGGTGATGAGGCCGACGGGCCCCTCGCCGGGGATGTTGACGCCCTCGTACAAGCCCTGCGCGGCGCTCATGGTGCGTCGAGCGCCGAAGCCGAGCCGCGTGCTGGCGGCCTGCTGCAAGGTCGACGTGATGAAGGGCGGCGGCGGGCGGCTGGTGGTGCGCTTGGTCTCGATCGAGCGCACGCTCCACGGCATGCTCGGGTCGGGCGTGCCGGTAATGGTGCGCAGCCAGCGTGCGGGGCCACGGCCGCCCTCGTCCTCGGTCACGTGCGTCTTGACGTCGGTCAGCCCCGCCTGCTCGAGCATGGCGACGACGCTCGGCGTGATGTCACACGTGTCGGCCTGCTGGAACTTCTCGGCGCTGACCGCGGCGGTGGCACCGGGATCGAGCTTGCCCTTCTGGAGGATCTCAAACTTCTCGCCGTTGACCTCGACCAGCTCGGCCCGCAGGCCGTCGTGCTTGGCCAGCCACGCATTTTGGGCCTTGAGCGAGGGCGGGTTGCCCTTCTCGTCGCGCTCGGCAAGCAGCTTGGCCCACTGCGGCGCGAGGGAACGGGCGGCGTCGTGCGTGCCGGCGAAGCTGGCGGTGATGCTCCAGCTCTCGTCGGGCACGAACACGCGAATCTCACGCTCGCGCTCGACGACCAATCGCACCGCCACGCTCTGCACGCGGCCCGCGCTCAGGCCCCGCGTGACCTTCTTCCATAAGAGGGGCGAGACCTGATAGCCCACGATGCGGTCGAGGATGCGGCGGGCCTGCTGGGCGTTGACCTTGTCGACGTCGATCGGGTGCGGGTTGTTGAAGGCCTTGGCGATCTCGGCCTTCGTGATGGCGGCGAATACCACGCGCTTGGCGGCCTCGGCGTCGATGCCGATCTCCTGAGCGAGGTGCCAGGCGATGGCCTCGCCCTCGCGGTCGAGGTCGGTCGCGAACCAGACGTGGCCGCCTTCGCTCGTGGCGTCCTTCGCGGCCCGCTTGAGCTCGCGCATCACGGCTTCCTTGCCGTTCAGCACGCGATAGGTCGGCGTGAAGCGCTTCTCGATGTTGACGCCGGGCACGGGGCTCTTGTCGCCCTTGTCGGCCTTCTCGGGCAGGTCTCGCACGTGGCCGACCGACGCGAGCACGACGTAGTCGTCGCCCAGGTACTTGTTGATGGTCTTGGCCTTGCTGGGGCTCTCGACGATGACCAGGTCCTTGCCCTTGGCGGCTCCGGCCTTGTAGCCGGTGCCCCGGCTGGTGCGACCGCGCCCAGCGCCCGCCGACCGGCTCGCCGTCTTCTTCGAGACCTTCTTTGAGGTCTTCTTGGTCGTCTTCTTCTTGGAGGTCTTCTTCGCCATTCGTGGGTCGCTCAAGAGAAAGTGGGTAGTTTCCCCACGGGTCGGACGGTCGCTCGACACGGAAGGAGCCCGCCGCGGCGTTGTCAAGCGCCAGGGCGGGAACGGGCCGTGCCGGGTCTTTCCATCGGCCGACAAACGGTCCGGGGACTGCCGATATTCTGCGACTTTCTACGGGCGGACTGTTGGCAGATTGTTGGTAGAAGGTTGTCAATTGGCCATAAAACAAGTATTGACAATGCTTTGCGACGCTTCAGCCGTCGGCTGTCGGTCGGGATGGATGGACATCCGACGCGGCCGATCTCCGGGGCTGGCGGCCAGCCGGCGGAGCCAGGTTCGCTGGTTCTTGGCGAATCGACGGGTCTCGATCTTGATCCGCTCGATGGCGTCGTCCAGGGAAAATCCGGATTGACGATCGGCGGCGAGGAACTCGGCGATCTGCTTGGTGCCCAGCGCCTGCGCGGCCTGCGGGCCGAGGGCGCCGGCCTCCAGCAGCCGGCGGGTCTCCTCGACGAGGCCGGCCTCGACCATCCCCTTCACCCTCGCGTTGATGCGGCCGTTGATGGCCTCGGTCTCCCAATGGAGCGTCACCAGCAGTAGCCGATCGGCGAGGGGATTGCTGCCGCTGTCCCACTGTCGCTGGAGGTCGCTGATGGGCGTGCCGGTGAGGCGGAAGACCTCCAGCGCCCGGATGGTCCGCCGCTCGTCGGCGGGGTGGATGCGTGCGGCGGCCTTTGGGTCGACGCGTTCGAGCTCGGCCCGGCGATCGGCGGCGGGCATCGCGCGGAGTTGCTCGCGCAGCGCTTCGTCGGCGGGCGGGCCCTCGAAGAGGCCGTCGATGAGTGCCTTGATGTACAAGTGCGTGCCGCCGACGACGATGGGCCAGCCGCCCTCTGCCTCGATCTCCTCGATCTTCGTAGTAGCGAGTTGCAGCCACTGCGCGACCGTGAACGGCTCGCTCGGCTCGACGACGTCGATCAGGTGGTGCGGCACGCCCTCGCGCTCGTCCATCGATGGCTTGGCGCTGGCGACGTCGAGCCCGCGATAGACCTGGAACGCGTCGGCGGAGATGACCTGCGCGCCGCCCGCAGCGACGTGCCCCTGAGCCTCGGCGAGCTTCGCGCACGCGATGGCGAGGTCCGTCTTGCCGCCGGCGGTCGGGCCGGCGATGACGGGGATGAGGGGGCGCGCGGTCACGACAGCCAAGAGTGTACGACCGGGCCGGCATCCGTACGGCGTGTCGCAGATGGTCGGACCTATAACGCCGCGGCTTGCCCAGATTGCGGACGAGGATGGGCATCGAAGAAGAATCGGCGCAAGATCTACCGTGGGGCGGTTAGCATGAGCCGTCCCGCTGTACCTGCATCCGAGAATCGTTCGCGCTGGAGGCTTGAAGGGACCTTGTCATGAAATCCTCGTCGATACGCTCCGCTTCGTTGCTCGCCCCGGCGGTGTTGGGCCTGCTTCTCTACACCCACGCGGCCGCCCAACCGTGCGATGCACGATCGCTGTTCGTCCGCATGGTCGCGAGCCCGACTGCCTTCGATAGGTTCGGCGCCGTCGCGGTGGCCGATCTCGACGGCGATGGTGATCTGGACGTCGCCTCGGCCACGAGCGCCGCAGGTCTACAGGTGCTCCGCAACGACGGCGAAGGAAACTTCGAGCCTGTCATTGCCTTGCCGCTGGCCGACAGAGGATGGCAGCTTGTCGCCGGCGACTGGGACGGTGATGGGGATGCCGACTTGGCGGCGAGCCTGGAGAACGGCACGGTCGTCGTGCTCCGTAACGGCGGCGATGCGGACTTCGAGCTTGCAGGGGAATTCATGCTCGCGGGAGCCGCGGCTGGCTTGGCCGCCGCCGACGTGGACGGCGACGGCGACGCGGACCTGGCCGTTTCGCTGGTGCTCGACGCCCAGTACGTGCTACTCACCAACGACGGCGCGGGCGCGTTCACGCCCGGTGCTCCGCGAGTGCTGCCTTGGGACACGATCCAGCTCACGCTGGCCGACGTCGACACCGATGGCGACGCCGACCTGATCGCAGCGCAGCTTATCGCGCCGCGCCTGGCGGTGGCGATGGGCGACGGCGGCGGCGGCTTCGGCGCCTTCGTCCAGTACGACGCGGCCGACACGAACTTCGCCTACGTCCAGCCTGTGGACCTTGACGGCGACGGCGACCTGGACCTGGTGCTGGCCGAGGACGGCGCTCAGGTGATGCTCAACGCCGGCGATGGAACCTTTGGCACGCCGACGCAATACCCCTTCGCCAACGCCGAGCTCACGCCCATCATCGGCGACTACGACGGCGACGGCGCGGTCGACCTGCTTCTGAGCGGGACGACCGTGTCGGGCCTGGGGCTGGTGCGCGGCCGGGGCGACGGCACCTTCGACGCCGTGGAGTTGATCGAGACCGGCGCGCCGTACTACCGCACGGCCGGCGGCGACTTCAACGGCGACGGCGCGATCGACTTTATCGGCGCGACGGGCATCGTCGATGAGCCGTGGGACGTGCTGCGGAACGACTGCCCGGCCGCGAAGACGCCCGCGTGCCGGGCCGACTTCGACGGCGACGGATCGCTGACGATCTTCGACTTCCTCGCGTTCCAGAACGCGTTTGCGGCGGGTTGTCCGTAGCGAGCTACTTCTGCGTTTGCGGGAAGCCGAGCTCGCGCCCGAAGAAGTCCAGCTTCATCGCCGCCTTCGCTCGTGCCAGCGTGTCCTCCGCCACCGTGTTGGCCTTGGCCGCGTGCTCGCGGAGGATTTCAAGGACCACCTTGTCGCCAGTTTCGCCCGCGAGCTCGGCTCGCTTCTCCCGAATGGGTGCGATGAGTTCATCAATTGCCTCGGCGACCTCGACCTTGATGTGGCCGTCGCCGATGTTGTCGCCGGCGGCGTACTTGGTTTCGAGCTCCTTCACTCTGGTTTCGTCGCGGATGAAGGCGCGGACGTACTCGAACAGGGCATTGTCGATGTCGCCGGGCTCGTCCATGGTCTGGCGGCCGGTGTAGAGCTGGCCCATCTTCTTCTTGATCTGCTTGAAGGTGTCCGTCAGGAAGATGGCGTTGTTGAGGCTCTTGGACATCTTCTGGGTGCCGTCGGTGCCGACGAGGCGGCCGATGCGGCCGACCTTCGCGGCGGGGATGGGGAACACGCCGCCGAGCGACTCGTGCTCGCTGTCTTCGGCGTGCGGGTCGACGCCGCAGTAGACCTGGTTGAACCGGCGCGCGGCCTCGCGGCACATCTCGATGTGGGCCACCTGGTCCTCGCCCACGGGTACGAGCTGCGGCCGGAACGCGAGGATGTCCGCGCACTGGCCGACGGCGTACATCGGAAAGCCGAAGCTGTACGTATCGCCCAGGTCCTTGTCCTTGATCTCGGTCTTGAGCGTCGGGTTCTTCATCACGCGGTTGAAGGGCAAGAGCATTGCAAAGAACCAGGTCAGCTCGGCGATGGCCGGCGTCTCGGTCTGCAACACGAACGTGCTGCGATTGGGGTCCATGCCGACGGCCAGCCAGTCCTTGACGATCTCCAGCGTGCTCTCGCGGATGCCCTCGGGCTTGTCGGCCCGCGTGGTGTACGCGTGCATGTTGGCGATGAGGAAGAAGCAGTCGTACTCGTCCTGCAGCGCAACGCGGCTCTCGAGGCTGCCCACGAGGTGGCCCAGGTGGAGCTGGCCGGTGGGCGTGTCGCCGGTGAGGATGCGGGGCTTGGAAGGGGGCTTGGTGGTGGGGTTGGCCATGGGAGGGCAGGGTAGTGGGCCTGGCCGACGGCCGGAAATGACCTTGGAAAGCCGGGCGGCTTGGGGTACAACTCACGCATGGGCGAGCGGAGATATCGGAATACCTGGTTCCAGTGGCTGGCAGGCGTGTTGTTGGCGGTGGCCGCCGCGGGCCCGGCCCTGGCCCAGTGCTACTCGCAGGAGCTGCTTCCGCCGGTGCTGAGCGAACGCACCAAGTTCGGTTCGAGCCTCGCCCTGCACCGCGGTGGCCTTCTCGTGGGTGACTTCCGGGCCAGGGGAACGTGCCCGGGCATGCCGCCCGGCACGTGCATCCTGGGCGGCGTGACCGCATGGACGTTCGACGCGTCGGCCGGGGGCTGGGTGGTCGAGGCGGAGATCCGAGCGGACGCGCCCGGGGGCTCGGGGAACTTCGGCGTCGACGTGGCCGTCGAGTCCGATCGCATGATCGTGGGGGCCACCAGGGCGAGCGTTGCGGGCGACCAGACCGGGGCGGCGTTCGTCTTCGACTTCGACGGCGAGCGGTGGACCCAGTCGGGCGTCATCGAGCCGTCCGAGCCGAACTATCCGAGCGCCTTCGGCGGCCAGGTCGAGGTCGAGGGGTCGCTGGCCGTCGTGTCAGACTATCCGGTCGTCTACGTCTTCGAGGAGACCGGGGCCGGCTGGACGAATCGCCAGCGCATTACCGCCCCCGACGCATCGATGGGCGGGGGCGAATACTTCGGGGCCACCATGGAGCTCGTGAACGGCTGGTTGTTCGTGGGAGCGCTTCTCGACGGACTGGCCGGCGACCGCGTCGGGGCGGTGTACGTCTTCCGGCGCACCGGCGTCGAATTCGAGTTCATCGAGAAGCTGTATCCGCCGGACCCCGGCCTGGCCGCGTTCTTCGGCAACGCGCTCGCCAGCGACGGGCGCACGCTGTTGGTTGGTGCCTACGGCACCGAGCGGGCGTTCATCGGCCAGGGTGCGGTGTACGAGTTCGCGCTGGCCGACGATCGGTGGCAGTACGTAGACGACTTCACCTCCGAGCAGCCCCAAGAGGGCGACTCCTTCGGCGCGGCCGTGGCCTACCGGGACGGTCGGGCCGTGGTGGGCATGACCGGTCGCGAGGGACCGACGACCTCGGGCTGGGCTACCTACTTCGAACGCGACGGGCGGGGACGATGGGCGCAGGTCGCAGACCTACGGCCCTTGCTCGGGCCCACGGGCCACTACGGCGGGCCGGTCGCCATGGGCGATCGCTGGGCGTTCGTCACCGCGCGGACCCAGCAGACCGGCTACGTCGAGACCGGGGCCGTGCACGCGTTCGACCTCGATGAAGCGGCGTGCAACTGCCCGGTCGACCTCGACGGCGACGGCGAGACGACGGTGTTCGATTTCTTCACGTTCGCGAACCTGTTCCAGGCCGGCGACCTGAGGGCAGACTTCGACGGCGATGGTGCGCTGACCGTGATCGATTTCCTGGTGTTCCAGATCGACTTCGTGCGGGGATGCTGATGGGAGGGTGCGCGATGAAGCGGGGCTTGGGAGCGATCGTCGTCGGCATGATGTCGGCTGCCGCCGTGGCCCAGTCGGCGTATCGGCTGGAGATCACGGTCGAGCCCGAGTCAGTGCGGCCGGGCGAGACGGCGACGATCCGGCTGCTGGCGCACTTCGACGGATCGCGCGACTGTGCGATCTCGACGGTCATCACGGACCTGATGGTCTCGGTCCATGCGCCCTCGATCGGGGCGCGGCGCGTGCTGCCGCCGATGGATTTCCTTGCGGTGCACCCCGGCACCATCGATGCGGCGGGCGTCCGCGACATCGTCGCATTTCAGATACAAGGCCTCGCGGATATCGTGGCCGACCCGACGAATCCGATGCCGTTCTGGGAGGGCGCGTTCGTGGCGCCCGAAGTCGATGATCCCCAGCGGATCGTCATGGCCACGCGCACGGCACACTACTTCGCCTATCCCGATTGCTGCTCGCATTGTCACTTCAGGGAATCGCGGCTCGACGAGATCGCAGAAGCTTTCGCGGAATTCTGGATCGTCCCGTGCGAAGCCGACCTCGACGGCGACGGCGAGCTCACGGTGTTCGACTTCCTCGCGTTCCAGAACCTCTTCGACGCGGGTGATCTCGCGGCCGATTTCGACGGCGACGGCGAGCTGACGATCTTCGACTTTCTCGCGTTCCAGAACGCGTTTATGGCGGGTTGCCCGTAGGCGCTTCGTCATCTCGGACCAGGTTCGCCTGCCCTTTCTTCGCGAGATCCTGACAGGATCCGAGGCCGCCTGCAGTATCATGCTCTCCGGAGGTGCGTGATGCGGCTTGTAGTGCTCATGGTTGTGATGCTCGGCTCGGTTTCGACGGCCTTCGCCCAGGATCGCGAGATCCGCCGGGTGGTCGAGGCCGACGCTCTCTCGCTGGTGTTCGACGACCCCGTGCGCGACAGCGGCTCGGCGTCGTCGATGGAGGCCGGCGCGTTCGACGAGACCGCCTCGGCCCGGGCGGTCATCCCGCCCTTCGCGTCCAACCGCAGCGAGGCCGCGCAGGCGAGCCTGTACGCGCCACGCCCGGATGGCGACGCGATCGAGGCGTCGGGCTCGGCCGTGGCGCAGCTCTTCATCCAGGGGCTGGGCGACGCGTCGGCTACCAGCCTCTACGAGCTTGCCTTCACGGTTCGCGCGGGGTCGACCCTGCTGATCGAGGACTTCGAGCTGCTCGTTGATCGCGCCTTCGACGGCGAGGTCTCGCGCGATCGGCCGGGCGATGCGACCGCGTCGATCCGCCTGGTGAACACCGACACGTTCGAGGTCGAGGTCCAGGTCGAGGCCGTGCTGGACGACCTCGGCACGCGGCTGCTGCTGCGGCCGGTCGCGCCCATCGAGATCGACCTCGACGCCGGGCGCTACGAGTTGGCGATCGACGCGACGGCCAGCGACCGCACGAATGGCTTCGAAGAGGTGCAGGACAGCCTGGCGGCCGCCAGCTACTTCGTCGAGGCGATCTTGTTCGAGCCCGACGCATGCCGGGCCGACCTCGACGGCGACGGCGAACTCACGGTGTTCGACTTCCTCGCGTTCCAGAACCTCTTCGACGCGGGCGATCTCGCGGCCGACTTCGACGGCGACGGCGAGCTGACGATCTTCGACTTTCTCGCGTTCCAGAACGCGTTCGACGCCGGGTGCCCGTAGCCGCTACTGGCCTTCGGCGCCCAGCAGCGGCAGGACGACCGGGCGATCGAGCGTGCTGATCTCGTCGACGACCAGGCCGCCGATGGTCGAGTTGTGGCCCGTGTAGCCGCGCGTGTGCTCGCTGAGGAAGCGCAGCGTGCCGGGCGGGCGGAAGACGACGATGATGCGTTCGCCGCCGGGTGCTCGCGCCAGCAGCACGCGGATGGGCGAGTCGCCGACGTCGGTCTGCTCGCCGTAGCGGCCCTCATAGGCGGTCCATCCGATCAGCGAGACGTTGCTCGTGGTCGCCTTCGCGAAGTCGGCCGTGAGCGGCACGCCGAAGACGTCGAGGCCGTACTGACGGAATTTCTCGGGCGTGTCGCAGACGACGTCGGGCTGGAACGAGCCCTCGAGCACGCCGCGGGCGTGGGAGAGCTGCACCGTGGGCACGGGCGTGTACAGCAGGTAGGCCGACATGGAGATGATCAGCGCGATGCCCGCGGCCAGCGCGCCGAGGCGCACGGGACTCCACCGCCGGGCCTCGGCGGTCCGAAAGTCGAAGTGGACGCGGACGGCCTGCGCGTCGCTGTCGAGCTGCTCGAGAGCGCGGGCCATATCAGGACGCTCGCGCAGCTCGGCCTCGACGGCGCGGCGCTCGTCGGGCGAGAGATCTCCCTCGGCGTAGGCGATCAGTCGTTCGAGCTCGTGTGCGGAGATCATCGCGTGTCCTCCGTCAGACGCTCGAGGAGCTGCGTCCGCGCCCGGTAGACGTGGCTGCGCGCCGTGGCGGGCGGGATGCCGAGGATCGTGCCGATCTCGGCGTACTCGTGCTCGCCCACGATGCGGAGCAGCAGGCACTCGCGGTGTGCGGTCGAGAGCTGTTCGAGGGCGTTGATCAAGTCGCGGTGGTCCTCCAAGGCGTTGCGAGCGTCGTCTCGCCGGAAGCTGGGCACGAGGCGGAGGCGCCGCTCTCGCCGGCCGCGGGCCTGGTCGCTCCGCCGCATGTTCCGAGCGGCATTGCGGGTGATGGTCGCCATCCAGGCTCGGAAGTCGGTGCCCGGCTCGAACCGGTCGAGCGAGGCCAGGGCCGTGATGGCGGCCTGCTGGACGGCGTCGTCGGCGCCGGCGCGGCCGACCTCGGCGGCGGCCACGAGGAGCAGGGCGGGCCTGGCCCCTTCCAGCAGGCGCGCAAACTCTCCGCGGTCGAGCGGCGTGCTCGTGGCGTCGGTCGGTGCGGCTTGCCGGGTGCTGGTGCCGATCGCTCGTGGTCCTCCCGCGGATCGTAAACGCTCGAACCGTACTGCCGGGCTGTGGGTCATGAGGGTCATGCGTATTGCTTCAAAGGTGCACCGGCACCGCTCGCGTTGCGTTCTGTGAGCGACCGCGCAACAAAAAACCGCCCGTTCGGGCGGTCGTGTGGCGGGTATCGGACGGCGGGTTAGCAGCCCGCGTCAAAGGCGTTCTGGAACGCAAGGAAGTCGAAGAGCGTCAGGCTGCCGTCGCCGTCGAAATCGGCGGCGAGGTCGCCCGCGTCGAACAGGTTCTGGAACGCGAGGAAGTCGAAGAGCGTGAGCTCGCCATCGCCGTCGATGTCCGGGAGGCAGCCGCCCACGTCGAGCAGGCTGGGGGTGTACGCGGCGCCGCCCGTGGGGTTCGGCGCCAGCGGCGTGCCCGCCGGCGCGGGGTAGGGCGAGTCGGCCGTGCTGAAGGTGCCGGTGGCCAGGTCGTAGATGTGGTGCACCCCGCCGTTGGCGTCGGCGTTGTCGGTGAGCAGGAATACCTCGCCGCCGCCCGCGGCCAGGCCGTCGACGTCGGTCACGCCGTCGGGGAACCGCACGACCTCGGTCAGGCCGGTGGGGTTACTCGGGTCGACGCTGTAGATCCAGCGGCCGCCGGTGTCGTCGTCGTCGGCCAGGTAGATCAGGCCGTCGTCGTCATTGAAGTCGATGCCGCCGATCGCGAAAGAGCTGCCGGTGTCCTGGTAGTCGAGCACGAGGGTGAGCACGCCGGTGGTCAGGTCGATGGCGAACAAGCCTTCGGGCTGGCCCGCGCTGCCGAGCGTACGCGTGCCGTAGAGCGTGCCCGTGGTGCTGTCAAACGCCAGCCCGTCGATGGAGACGTCGCCGCCCATGGCGTCCTGGGTCTCGACGAGCTTGGTGGGGTTGAGCAGATCGTCGTACGAGAACTCGTAGACGTCGTCGTTGGGCCCGTTGCGGACGGTCGCAAAGAAGCGGCGGTTGGCGTCGTCACCGGCCAGCCCGGTGAAGCCCGGGGCGGTCGCGGGAACGCCGAGGTCGGTCTCGATGTCGAACAAGAAGGTGTTGGTGTCGCCCTCGTTGAAGAAGGCCTCGGGCTGGTTCTCGCCGAAGACGGGCTTGGTGATGCCGGTGGTGAACTGGGCGCTGGCGGCGGTGGCCATGCCGGCGACGGCGGTGATAGCGGTAATGGCGCGCATCAGGCGTGTCCTCTCTCCCGCGGGGCGGGACTCGTGGTTTGTCCCCCGAGTAGCGTTGAGGAAACGATAACCGTCGCAGCGTGCGAGCCAGCGTCGATCGCGGTTCATCCAGGAGAATTCGAGTGCGGCGCGGGGAGTTGCCGAGCGCGATAACAGGCTTCAGCAGGCCTGTTCGGCCGCCATCGGGGTCAACTCGACGGTCGGGCGCGCATCCACGACACGATGGCGTCGACGTGCCCGGGGGGCGTGGCGTCCGCCCCGCCGTCCTTTCGCGCGATGGCGATGAGGAACTGGGGCTTGCCGCCGCCCGTCGGCCAGCGCTCGTCGCGTGCGGCGACCGGTTCGATCGCCCACATGCCAGGAGGCAGGTCTGGGCTGTACACCTCGTCGGTGGGGTTCTGGCCGATCCATCGTTCGACCGTCAGTCCGCTCTCGATCATGGCGGCAAAGTCGGCAAAGCCGAAGTCGTGCACGTGGTGCGGCGTGGGGCCCATGCGGTTGGGCGTGCTGATGACCAGGCGGCCGCCGGGCTTCAGGATGCGCCGCAGCTCGGCAACGAGGCCCGTCGCGTCCTGCACGTGCTCGATGGTCTCGAAGCTGGCGGCCAGGTCGTACGCGCCCGAGGCCAGCGGCGTGTTGCACGCATCGGCGGCGTGGAAGGTGCAGGCGCCGTCGCAGCCGTGAAGCCTGGCGGCGTAGTCGACGGCCAGCGGGTCGATGTCGACCCCATCGGTCCGTGCGCCCGAGATCGTGCTCAGCAGTCGTGATCCGTAGCCCGTGCCGCTGGCGACGTCGGCGATGCGATCGGCTCCGTGCTGCCTCGCAACATCCGCGGCCAGCTCGTACCTCCGGGCGTGCAGCTCGGTGCGCGCAGGCGGGATGATCGGCTGCAAGGCGTCATGCCGCTCGCTGCGATTTGCCACCAGCCAGCGCGCATCATCGAGCGAGAGCCCGCCGGCGACCAGCCGCTCGATGGTCGCGTCGGCGGCCCAGATCGTGTCGTCCGGCACGTAGAGCGAGACGACGCGGACGGGCGAGCCGGCGAACGCCGCCCGCGCGCGCTCGCCGACGGCGTCCTCAAAGTCGGTGGTGCTGAGCACGATGGCCTGAAACGTCGGGTTCTCGGCTGCCTCAGTAGGCGTCAGCACGGGCACCCCGGCGATGTCGTCGCGCGTGGGCTGGTCGTCGAGCACGGCGGCCACCCGGATGCCGTGGAAGAGCCAGGGCTGGCGGATGATCGCGCGGGTGTGGCGGCCGCCGGGGTAGAGGGCGATACGCGTGATGCCGCTCGTAGCCAGCCAGGCGGCGGTGCGGTCGAGGAGCCGCTCGCGGAGCTGGGGCACGACGGCCAGCCTTGGAGCCTTGGGCTGCCACGCCGGCGCTTGGGCACCATCGGTCTTTGGTTCGTGGGTATGCAGGGCGCTCACGGCCTCGTCATCGACCATCTTCTGGTGCCGGCACGAACACGGGGCCGATGCACGAGGCATGTCCGCCGTCCCCGCCGTCCGTACGCCCGCAGCTTCCGGCCCCGCGTTCCAGGTCGCGACGTCGCTTTGGCCCGCGGTGCAGCGGGCATGGGACCTGAGCGGCGGCGTTCTCGAGGGCGTGGGGGCCGCGCTGGGCGAGACTCCTCCGGCGCCAAAGGGCGGCACGATCTGGCCGCCGGGCGAGTCTTTCGCGCCGCCGCTGGTGATCGTCGGCGCCGCTTCGACCGAGCTCCTCGCCCGAGCGGTCGCCGAGCGTACCGGATCGCTCCAGTACCTGCCGCGCGTGATGGCGATCGAGCCACGGGCCGAAGCCGCGCTGGCCGGCCTCGCACGCCTGGGCGAAGGCGCGGCCAGAGAACTGCTCGCCGCACGGGGGGTGGAGTGGTTCGTGGGGCCCGCCGCCATGGAGCGGCTGAAGGATTGGTTGAATGAGCGCGTCGACAACCCCCTGCCCAAGAGCGTGGTCGACAACGGCGCGCCTCCGGGCACCGCGGCGGGCGTCGCGAAGATCCTGGGTGAGGCCCACGCTCGTCAGCAGGCAACCATGCGTGAACACGCTGCCGTGCTGCGGCAGTGGGCGAGCAACCGCGCCAACCGGACCGCCATCGCCGAGCGGTGGCGAACCGCGGCGTCGCTCCGGCTGCTCGTGACGACGTCGCGATTCTCGACGTACATGTGGCCTTCGGCGATCGACCTCGTGGACGTGCTCGCGTCGCTCGGCCACGATGCGAGGCTGCTGGTCGAGCCCGACGACCACACCAAGCAGACCCAGCTGCACTACACGCGGGCGATGATCGACTTTGAGCCGGACGGCGTCGTGTTGCTCAACTACATGCGACCGCACCTCGGTCCGGTTGTCCCGCCGCACGTTCCGGTGGTGACGTGGTCGCAGGACGCGATGGGGCACTACTTCGCCGGAGGCAGGCTGGCCCGGAGCGGAGTGCACGACTTCGTCGTCGGCATGCTGTATCCCGAGCTGCGAGATCGGCTGGGCGTGCCCGAAGAGCGGATGCTGCCGTGGGCCAACCCGGTCTCGCCGATGAAGTTCCACGGTGCTCCGGTCGACGCTTCGCGAGAGCGACTTCGGTGCGACGTCGCGCTCATGACGCGTCACAGCGAACCGCCGGCGGCGTACGTCCGCAGGGTGTACGACCAGGGTGGTGCCGCGAGCACCTACGGCAAGGCCATCCTCGAGCTCGAGCGGCGCGTGCCCGAGGCGATGCGGCGGGCGGCGCACGAGGAGCGCTGGCTGCTCCACGAACTGCAGACCGAATGCACCAAGGCGCTCGAGGCGACGGGCACGCGGACGCCAGTGGCGTCGCTGGTCGAAGGAATCCTCCAGCAGATCGCGCTCCCGCTGGCCGACCTGCACTTCCGCCAGCAGGCAGCCCGTTGGGCGGCAGGAGCGTGTGCACGCCGAGGCTGGCGGTTGCACCTGTACGGCAAGGGCTGGGAGGATCACCCCGAGCTGGCCGAGCACGCACGCGGCGAGCTTGCGCACGGCGAAGAGCTGCGCGCGGCGTATCAGCTCGCCGGCGTCACGATCCACGCCTCGGTGCGCGGCCAGAACCACCAGCGCGTGGCCGAAGCGGCCATGAGCGGCGGCCTGCCAATCGTGCGACGCACGTTCGAAGACCTCGATCGCGCGCGCTGGTACCAGCTCAACGAAATGGTGGGCTCGATCGAGCCGGACGGACGGACCGACGACGGGCGGCCGCTCTTCACGATCGCCGACCACCCAGGGCTCCTGCGAGTCGCCGCGCTGTGGAGCCGCTGTGGCCGGACGCTGGGCCAGGGTGGCATGGTCGGGCCGACGCGCCGGGAGATGGCGATCCTGGAGCATTGCCCGCTCGGCAAGCCCAAGCTGCCGCACGAGGATCCGGCGTGGCCCTTAATCGACGTTGGCGCCGTCGGCTTCTCGAGCGAGTCCGAGCTCGAAGCCATCGTCGAGCGGTCGAGGAGCGCCGCGTGGCGAAGCGGCTGGTCAGCGGCGATCGGCACTCGGGCCCGCGAGCGTTTCTCCATGGACCGCTTCGGGCGCGATCTCGTCGAGATGGTCCGCGCGAGCTACCGCTAGATCGATGCACTCTGTCGGCAGCCCGGTCGCTCGGCAGCGCGGCAGGTCGTGCTCGTGCAGCGCAAGGAGCGAATCGGGCGAGAATCGTTCGGGCCCGGCATCGAACGCGTGCACGGGCAGGCCGGCGTGGGTGGTTGGTTCCTCGGCGTCGTCGTCGAGCCAGCCAATGATGGGTGCGCCGTGGCGGATGGGGGCGATCAGCACCGGCGTGCGTTCGCTGTCAACAACGACGGCGATGCGCTTCGATCCAGCCCGGATGAGCCGATCGATCGCGCGCTCGGCCGCATACACGCCTGCTTCCACGCAGCCGTTCGGTGAGACGGCAACACCCAGGCCGCGATCACGCCACTGCTCGACGAGCGCCGGGCTCGGGCGCGGCGAGCCGGCCCGGACGAGGACGGCGTCGCAGCCAGCCGTGGGCGCATCGGTCGCGATGCGCGCATAGCTAGCCTGCCGCAGCTCGCGCTCGAACCACGCGTCGGCGGCGGACTCGTCTGCGGGCGAGCGAGGACCCCAAGGCCAGGATTCGGTCGAACGAACGGCGAGGTCGGTGCGCTGCGCTAGCCGAGGATCGTCGCAGCGCACGCCGCGGGCCACGAGCTGGGCCGCCAGGGCCAGCGCTCGATCGTCGTCGAAGCTGACGCGCTCGGGCTGCAGCGCGAGCGCGGCGTCGAGGATTGCTTGGGCGCGTTCGTGGGTCGGAAGCGTCGGGTCGGGCACGACCTCATGCGCGCGAGGGTGATCGAGCGTACGCGTACGGGCATCGGCGAAGTTCAAGGGGCTCAGACCGACGCACAGGAGATGGTCGCATGGATTCGTGGTCATGGCGTCGAGCGCGGCGTCGACCATCGGCGGTCGCGGGTGCTCGTGATCGCAGATGGCCACGTAGAGGGTCTTGCACGATGCGGGCGCAACACGAAGGCGGCCCATCGAGGGGATGGGGTTCGCGTTGCCGGTCCGTCGTACGCCCACCAGCTCGCGCGCGACGTTCGCCGCGGCGTTGGGCGTGCAGAGCTGGTCGAGGATCGTGCGTTGGCGTTCCAGGTCGGGGCCGTCGAGGATCGCGTCGAGCACGTCGGTGCAGGTGCGCAAGTGCTCGATCGGCTGGTGCGTGATCGCCGAGTCGTCGAGCGCCTCGGCCCACACCCACGCCGCGGGCACCCAGAGCGGCCAGGGGTGCGGGTGGGCGATCGCGGTGGGCACGCCGGCGAGCATCGACTCGACGGCCAGCGTGCTCGCGGTCGTGATGTTGGCACGTGCACCGGCGAGCGACTCGGTGAGGGGCGCTGCGTCGGGTTCGACGCCGAGGTCGCGGGCGAGCGCCGCATCGATGCGCCACCGCACATCGAGCCTGCGAGCCGTTGCCTGGACATGAACTTCCAGCAACATGGCGCGCACGCGGGCGAGTGCGTCATGGTCCATCGCAGGCGTCAGTGCCGTGGCGACCAGGAGCCACTGCTCTGGCTCGACTCGTGCGCGGGCGTCGGCGAGGCGATCCTCGAAGCCGTCGAGCCGCGGCAGCCCCGTCGTCGCGACGGTGTTGCCGAGGTCGGCCAGGATCTTCGCCTGCAGCGGACCCATCGCGAGCACGAGGTCGTGGGGGGTTCGCTGCAGGTGGTCGGGGCCGAGCCAGGGGTTGCGCATCGTCGCCGCGTGTTCGACGACGCCGTCGACCAGCAGCACGGTGGGGATGCCCATCGCGCGCGCGAGGCGAGTCGGGGCGAGGTGGGCACTGTGGCTCAGGTCGGCAAACGCGACGGCGCGGGCGCCCTCGAGCACCTCCTTGATCGCGTGATGCCCGAAGCGCATCTCGCGACCCCACAGGCGCTCATAGCAAACCTCGACGCCGTGCGCGTTGAGTGCTCCGGGCACGCCGGCGAACTGGTCCAGCGGGCGGCGGCTGCCGAACAAGACAATCTGCCCCGAACGCGCGGCCACGGCCTACGCGCTCGCGGGCGCGGCGAAGACCTCGGCGGCCTTCGGCGGCGGCGCGCTGCGGACGGCCGCGAGGAAGCCGGCGGCGCGGGCGGCCATCCGCCAGCCGCGGGCGCTCGCAAACAGGTCGTGCACGTTGGCGCTCATCGCCGGCTCGCGGGCCGTCGCCTGGAAGCGGGCGTACTCGTCGGCGGCGTGCTCGGTCAGGAGCGCGCGGGCATCCTCGATCGACTGGGCCGAGCCGTCGAAGCGATCGCCGAAGACGGCGGTGGCGCACGCCTCGTTCACGCGGTGCAGCTGCAGCGCCTGGTGGCCCAGCAGCGCCTCGCGCGCGAGGATCTGGCCGGGCTCGTAGCGGTGGTGGTGGGTCGCGCTGGCCTCGGGGCGGTAGAGCACGGGTGTTCGGTGCTCGGTCGTGACGCGATACGCCCACTCGAGGTCGTCGAACATGGGCTGCGCGAGGCGACCATCGAAGTCCGCACAGATCGAGCGCGGCACCGACAGGTTCAGCGTCCACGCGTGGCGGAAGCCCCAGTCGCGGTCGCGCTCGACGCCGTTCATGTCGCTGTAAAAGAAGAGCAGCGCGGTCTCGCGCGTCATGCGGTCGAGCACGCGGTCGCCCGACGGCACGGCGAAGGGCCCGTCGCCCAGGACGAGCTTGGGCGCGCCGTCGCGGTGCGCGGCGCGGTGGTGGTCGACCAGCCGCGGCGCGGGGAGGACGTCGTCGTTCAGGAAGAGCACGAGACCGCCCTCGGCGTGCGCGAGGCCGCGGTTACGCGCGCCGGCGGGGCCGGCCGGCTCGCCGGTCACGACCGTCACCGAGCCATCACGCGTCAGGGGCTCGAGGTCTGCCGGCGCCTCGTGGCCGTCGATGCTGGCGATCACGCGCAGCTTGGCGTCGCGCTCGGCCAGCAGGGCCGCGATGCACCGGGCGAGGGACCCATCGGGCCCGCCGCGGCTCGGGATGATCGCCGTCACGCGCATGCGAGGGTATCAACGGTCGATTCGCGCACGGGCCTCTACAAAAGCGGCCTATCCGGCGCTGGCGAACAGCCCGCCGGCGACCGTCCGCTCGTGGTCCAGCAGCCACCGCTTGCGTTCCAGGCCGCCGCCGTAGCCGTGCAGGCTCCCATCGGCCGCGACCACCCGATGGCACGGCACGACGACGGCCAGCCGGTTCGCCCCGTTGGCCGCACCGACGGCCCGCGATGCCCCGGCGTCCTTGCCGATGGTCCGGGCGATGTCGCCGTAGCCCACGGTCTGGCCGTACGGAATCCCCAGCAGCGCGTTCCACACGGCGTGCTGGAAGGCCGTGCCCGCCAGCTCCAGCGGCACCGTGAACCGCTTCAGGTCGCCCACGAAGTAGGCCCCGAGCTCCTGCACGAGCAGGGCGAGCGCGGGGCACTCGGGCGGGTCGACGCTGGGCCGCACCTGGGCATCGAACATCGTCGCCAGCGCGTCCATCGCGGCCGGTGCCCGGTGGCCGAACTCGACGAGGGCGATCCGCGGCCCGTCGACGTCGGTGATCGAGGCGAGGGTCAGCTCGCCGACGGGGCTGGGGATGGTCGTGGTCGTCAGGGTGGCGGTGTCGGCGGGCATACCAAACAGTAGCCGTTCAGATGACGACGAGCGAGGCGTCTTCCCGACGCGTGAGGGCCGCTGCGTCCGGATAATCGGGCGGCCGGGCTCCCCCAGCGTACGGCCGGAGAGCCCGACCGTGCGATCGGACGACCCAACCGCACGATCGGAGGGCCCGAGCGTGCCGCCGGACGACCCGAGCGGGCGGTCGGATAGCCCGATCGTGCCGACGGGCAGCCCGGCGATGCCCTCGGGGAGCCCGGCGGGGCGGGCGCGACCAACCATCGGGCGATGGATGCGCCCGACGATGCCGCACCTCCGCCGCCGGTGCCCGCCGCCGGATCGCTGCCGGCGTGGATGCGATGCGTGGCGTGCGGGTACGACCTGGCCCGCCTGCCGCGCGGGGCTCCCTGTCCCGAGTGCGGGGAGGGAACGCCGCCGTCGTGGCCGGTGTGGGACCTGCGCCGCTGCGACGGGGCGTACGTGCGGCGCGTGCTGGGCGGGGCCGTGTTGTTGCGGCAGGCGGCGCTGGGCATCGCGGCGGCCTCGTCGTGCGGCATGGCGGCCCTCGTGCTGTCTCGCTGGCCGTTGCCCGGCGTCGACGAGTTGGTCCTCGTCGCCATCACCATCGCGGCCGCGGTCGTGATCGCGGTCTGGTCGAACGTGAAGCTGGCGTGGCTCGGCACCGTGCTCCGGCTCGACGCGGTTACGCGCTGCGCGCCCGCCGCGGCGAGCCAGCACGCGCTCGCCCGCGACGCGGCGTCGGCCAACTGGGTGTTCGTGCTCGTGCTCGTGCTAGGACTCTGCTTGCTCTGCACGCTGTTCTACCTGGGCGTGCTGATCGCCGCCGTGGGCGTGCCGCTGTGGCTCGTCTCGATCGGGGCGGTGTTCATTACGGGGGCGCGATTCCTCGGCGACGCGATCGAGCGCGCCGGCGGTACGCAGCCGAGCACGGTGGCCTCGTACGCCATCGCGCTGCTGCCCTTTGCCGGCCTGGGCTTCCTCGTACTGGCCCTGCTCGGCCTGATGCCCTGGCCCTGGCTGCCGATCGCGGCGCTGCTGGGCCCGGCGCTCGCGGCCGGCGGCCTGGCCCGACGCGGCACGCGGGCGCGGCGGGCGATCGAGGGGTTGCTCGAAGGGGCCGCGTGCGTTCGCGGGGTCTGAGCGACCACCTCCGCGTCCTCTGCGTCCTCCGCGTTCGAGCGACTCCTCCTCAATGCTCCATGCCGCCAACCATGCCCCATGGAGCTCACCCCGCTTCGATACCTCCGCGCCATCGCCGACGCCGGCACGCTGACGGTCGCCGCCCAGCGGCTGGGGCTCAGCCAGCCGACGCTCTCGGCCGCCGTCCGCAAGCTGGAGGAGGAGCTGGGCGTCGACCTGTTCAGCCGCACCGGGCGCGGGCTGACGCCGACCGAGGCGTGCTTCGTGCTGCTCGAGCACACCGATCAGGCGCTGCGCAGCGTTGATGCCGGCGTGCGGGCCGTGCGCGCGCTCGCGGGGCTCGAGGCTGGGACCGTGCGCATTGGCGCCGGCGCAACGGTCGTAACGTACCTCCTGCCCGGTGTCGTGCAGCAGTTCCGCCGCAAGCACGCCGAGCTGCGCGTGAGCGTGCGGGAGGCGGGCAGCACGCAGGTGGCCGAGGCGCTCTTGAAGGGCGAGCTGGACCTCGGCGTCGTGACGCTTCCGGTCAACATCCCTGGGAGCAACGAGCTGATGACGGTGGCTCGCGCGCAGGACGAGCTGCGGCTGATCTGCCCGAGCGGGCACCCGCTGGCGGGCAAGACCGACTTCGCGTGGAAGGACCTCGAGGGCCAGGCCGTCGTCGGCTTCGAGGCGGGCAGCAGCGTGCGCGCCGTGATCGACCAGGCCGCCATGGCCCACGGCGTGACGCCGGAGGTCGTCGTCGAGCTGCGCTCGATCGAGGGCATCGCGCGCATGGTGCAGGCGGGGGTGGGCGTCGGCTTCGTGAGCCGGATGGCGCTCACCGGCAGCGCGGGGCTGGCCTGCCGCGACGGAAGGCTCGTGCGCGGGCTCGCCCTCGTCCGCCGGCGGGACCGCACGCCCTCGCCCGCGGCGGCGGCCTTCGAGCAGGACCTGTTCGCGGCGATGGCGACGGCGCCGTAGCCTGACCGGCACGCCGCGCCACGCGCATCCATCATGGATGCGTCGACGCACGCGGGAAGGACGGCACGGATGGCCAAGCGAGAACGACGACCCGAGGTCCGCTGCCGCGCGCTCTACAGCGGCGAGTTTGCGCGCACGGTTGCCGACCTGGTGTGCCCCGAGGAGCCCGACCGGCCGCTGACCGTGCTGGCGATCTCGGGCGGGGGCAAGTTCGGGGCCTTCAGCGCGGGCTACCTCAACGGCTGGACGCAGCGCGGCGATCGGCCGGCCTTCGACGTCGTCACCGGCATCAGCACGGGCTCGCTCATGGCGCCCCTGGCCTTCCTGGGCACCGCCGAGGCCGACGCGGCGCTCGAAGAGATCTACACGACCGTCACCAGCGACGACGTGTACAAGAAGCGGCTGTGGGTGCAGATCCCCTTCAGCAAGTCGCTGCTCAACGCCGAGCCGCTCAAGAAGCTGATCGAGAAGCACATCACCAAGCAGGTCATCAACGCCGTGGCCGAGCAGTGCGTGGGCCGCGGGCTGTACGTGGCGACGGTCGACCTGAGCGACACGCGGATGGTCATCTGGGACATGGGCTGCATCGCCCAGGCGAAGGACTCCAAGCTGTTCCGCCGGGTGCTGCTGGCCGCCGCCGCGGTGCCGATGGCCTTCCCGCCGATCAAGATCAAGAGCGGCGTGCGCGAGGACCGCGACAAGGACCGCTGGCACGTCGACGGCGGGCTGCGCGAGAACGTCTTCTGGCGGCGCGAGCTGGCACAGCTCTCCAAGGCGCTCGAGGCCCGTCGAGGAGACTCCAGCGTCCCGCCGGCGACGCTCTACGCCCTGGTCAACGGCCAGCTGCGGACGCAGTACAGGGAGGTCGACTTCGGCTGGGTGCCCATGCTCGGCATCGCCCGCCGCGCGGTCAGCACCATGATCAGCGAGGTCGCCATCGGCAGCCTGCAGAAGCTCTACGCCGAGACGCTCGAGGCCGGCGTGCGGTTCCGCTTCAACTACGTCCGCGAGTACGACGGCAACGCCGAGTGGGACCAGTTCGTGCCCGAAGAGATGCGGACCCTCTTCGAGCACGGCCGAGAGCTGGGCCTGGCCGGCCACTGGGAGGAGCGTCCGCCAGACGAGCCGCTGGACGGCTAGCGGGCGTTCGGCATAGACAGCGTCTATAAAAACTGTAAGCGTCAGTAGTTGGACCAATAGGTCCACGGCGGCGATACTACGTGTAGATCCCTTGGACCTCGCCCCGAAGGAGACCGCACGATGGCCAGCAACCCGTTCAACAGCCGCCGCACGCTCAGCACCAGCAAGAGCGGGGACTACACGTACTACGCCCTCGAGGCCCTTTCCGACCAGAAGGTCGGGCACGTCAAGAAGCTGCCCTACTCCATCCGCGTGCTGCTCGAGGCCATGCTGCGAAACGTCGACGGCTTCACCGTGACCCAGGACGACGTCGCCGGGCTGGCCAACTGGAACGCCAAGGACGTCGACAGGGTCGAGATGCCGTTCTCGCCGGGCCGCGTGGTGTTGCAAGACTTCACGGGCGTGCCCTGCGTGGTCGACCTGGCGGCCATGCGCGACGCCATGAAGCGGCTGGGCGGCGACCCGACGATGATCAACCCCGAGGTGGCGTGCGACTTGGTGATCGACCACTCGGTGCAGGTCGACGACTTCGCGACGCGGGTGGCGCTCACGATCAACGCCGAGCGCGAGTTCGAGCGCAACAACGAGCGGTACAAGTTCTTGAAGTGGGGCCAGCAGAGCCTGAGCAACTTCCGCTGCGTGCCGCCGGCGACGGGCATCGTCCACCAGGTGAACCTCGAGTACCTCGCGCGCGGCTGCCTGACGCGCACCATCAACACCGCCGATGGCGAGGAGCGTCAGGTCTACCCCGACAGCCTCGTGGGCACCGACAGCCACACCACCATGATCAACGCCCTGGGCGTGCTGGGCTGGGGCGTGGGCGGCATCGAGGCCGAGGCCGTGATGCTCGGACAGCCCGTGTACATGCTGACGCCCGAGGTCGTGGGCTTCAAGATGACCGGCAAGCTGGCCGAGGGCGTCACGGCGACCGACCTGGTCTTGACGGTCACGCAGATGCTCCGCGAGTTCGGCGTGGTCGAGAAGTTCGTCGAGTTCTTCGGCCCGGGCATGGCCGCGCTCAGCCTGCCCGATCGCGCGACCATCGCGAACATGGCGCCCGAGTACGGCGCCACCTGCGGCTTCTTCCCCATCGACGACAAGACCATCGAGTACCTGCACCTGAGCAACCGCAGCGAGGAAGAGATCGAGCTGGCCGAGGCGTACGCCAGGGCCAACATGCTGTGGTGGGACGAAAGCCAGCCCGACCCGGAGTTCACCGACGTGATGGAGCTGGACCTCAGCCAGGTGCAGCCCAGCCTGGCCGGCCCGAAGCGCCCGCAAGACCGCGTGGACCTGCACGACATGCACGCCCGGTGGGCCAAGGAACTGGCCGACGCGTTCGGAAAGCGCCCGCCCAGCGAGAGCGTGAACCTGAACCGGTGGGCCGGCGAGGGCGGGCAGGCCGAGTTCTCGGCGGTCAACCCCGAGAACGCAGCACCGAGCTCGGATGACGCGGCCCACTACGACGAGAACGGCGTCGTGGTCGAGCTAACGAAGGCCAGCCACCCGCCGCGCGTGGGCCAGAAGGTGCGCCTGCACCACGGCTCCGTGGTCATCGCGGCCATTACGAGCTGCACGAACACGAGCAACCCCGACGTGATGGTCGCCGCCGGCCTGGTGGCACGCAAGGCCCGTGCGCTCGGGCTGACGCGCAAGCCCTGGGTCAAGACCAGCCTGGCGCCGGGCAGCAAGGTCGTGACCGAGTACTACGACAAGGCGAACCTGACCGAGGACCTCGACGCGCTGGGCTTCACGACCGTGGGCTACGGCTGCACGACGTGCATCGGAAACTCCGGCCCGCTGCCGCCCGAGATCGAAGAGGGCATCGAGAAGGGCGACCTGATCGCCGCCAGCGTCCTGAGCGGCAACCGCAACTTCGAGGGCCGCGTGCACCCGAAGGTGAAGGCCAACTTCCTCGCCAGCCCGCCGCTAGTGGTCGCGTACGCCATCGCGGGCCGCGTCGACATCGACGTGGTGAACGAGCCGCTGGCGACGACGCCCGATGGCAAGGAGGTGTTCCTCAAGGACATCTGGCCCAGCATCGAAGAGGTCCAGAAGGTCGTCGCCTCGTGCATCGATCGCGAGCAGTTCGCCCGCCGCTATGGAGACATCTTCACGGGCAACGAGACGTGGAACAAGGTGCCGGTCTCAGAGAGCGACCTGTACCCGTGGGAGGACGACAGCACGTACATCCAGAACCCGCCGTTCTTCGAGGGCATGGGCGAGCAGGCGCCGGGCTTCGAGCCGGTGAGCGGCGCCCGCTGCCTGGCGCTGCTGGGCGACAGCGTAACGACCGACCACATCTCGCCGGCCGGCCGCATCGAGCCCGAGACGCCCGCGGGCCAGTACCTGATCGAGAGCGGCGTCGCGCAGCGAGACTTCAACAGCTTCGGCAGCCGTCGCGGCAACGACCGCGTCATGACCCGCGGCACCTTCGCCAACGTGCGCGTGAAGAACAAGATCGCCGCCGAAGGCGGGAACCAGCCCGAGGGCGGCTGGACGCGCAACTTCACCAAGGGCAAGGACCTGGCCAGCGCCCCGGTCGAGTATATCTACGACGCGGCCATGGATTACAAGAAGGCCAAGACGCCGCTCGTCGTCGTCGCCGGCAAGGACTACGGCATGGGCAGTAGCCGAGACTGGGCGGCCAAGGGCACGATGCTGCTTGGCGTGCGGGCCGTCATCGCCGAGAGCTTCGAGCGCATCCACCGAAGCAACCTCGTGTTCATGGGCGTGCTTCCGCTGGTCTTCAAGGACGGGCAGAGTGCCAAGAGTCTGGGCCTCAAGGGCGACGAGACTTTCGACATCATGCTGCCCAGCCCCATCGAGCCCGGCTGCGACGTACCCGTGAAGGCGACCACGCCCGACGGCAAGACGATCGAGTTCACGTGCAAGTGCCGCATCGACACGCCGATCGAGATCGAGTACTACCGCAACGGTGGCATCCTGCACACGGTCATCCGCAAGAAGCTGAACGAGGCGAAGCAGCCGGCGTGAGTGATGTCGTTGTCGAGCTGATCACCATCGAGGATGCGCTGCCACTCAGGCAGCGCATCCTCAGGCCTGGCTTGCCGGCGGGGCAGTCCGAGTATCCGGACGACGACGCGGCTACGAGCGTTCATGCGGGCGTCCAGGTGGACGGGACGGTCGTGGCCGTCTCTTCGTTCTACTTCGAAGACAGGCCCGAATCGGACGCTGCCGGCGTGCGCATCCGAGGCATGGCGACGCTGCAAGAGTACCGAGGGCGAGGCTTCGGACGCGATCTGCTCGAGTTCGGTCTTGCTCAGCCCGCCCTACGTGATCGAGCAGAAGCATGGTGCAACGCCAGGCTCTCGGCAGCCAAGTTCTACGACAAGCTGGAGTTTCGGAGGATTGGTGAGCCGTTCGAGCTGGCGGGCATCGGCCCGCACGTCGTGATGGTGCGTTCACTCGCGGCGAGCCGATGAAGCGAAGGCCATGAGCGACTTCAACACCAAGCACAATCGCGTCGTCTGGTTCGACATGCCCGTGGTCGACCTCGACCGGGCCATCGCGTTCTACTCGGGCGTGCTGGCCATCAAGGTCGGTCGCGAGTCGTCCGAGGGATTCGAGTTCGGCGTGCTCGAGCACGAGCAGGGCAACGGCGGGTGCCTCGTGCCTGGGACGGGCGAGGTGGCCGACGAAGGGGCGCTGCTGTACTTCAACGTCGATGGTCGCATCCGCGACGCCGTGGCGAAGGTGCCCGGGCTCGGCGGCCGCGTGAAGCAGGACGTGCACCCGATCGGCCCGCACGGCTTCCGGGCGATCGTGAGCGACAGCGAGGGCAACTGCCTGGCGCTGCACTCCCAGAGCGATTCATAGAGAGGGGCGAATCATGCGACGGACGCGATGGATGGTCGTTGGCGGCGTGGCCCTGGCCGGGGCGTTGTTCGCGGGACTGGGAGCGGTCGCGGCGGGCTCGAGAGACGAGCCCGTCCGGGTGTACCTCGTCCATCGGGCCGAGCAGCCCGAGCGCGGGCACAGCACCACGGGTTCTGCAGGGGGAATCACGATTTTCAGCACGGCCCCGGGCACCCACTGGCCGGTGCAGGTGCTCGGCTACCTCGAAGATGCCGACGAATCCTGGGTCGTCGTACGCAAGGCCGGGGAAGAAAGCCGCGGTGGCGAGGTCCGGATCCCGCGGGAGCGCGTGCAGCTCATCGAAGAGTTGTCCGAAGACGAGCTTGCGCGGCTGCTTCGCTCGCGCTGAGCCGGTGCTTGGCGGCATTTACCAACGCCAAAAGTTAATTTGACCAAAGCCGCGTGAGTGAATCTGACGGTTTCCGCTCCATGACCCGGGACACGCCTTGGTGCCCGGGTCGGGGGTCGACTCGGCGCTCCAAGCGTAGAGGAGAAGAAACCGATGATTCATACGCATGTTCGCACGCTGTCCGCCGCCGCTTCGATCCTCGCGGCGACGGGCCTTGCCTGCGCTCAAACGGCTCTGGTGTGGGAGAACGAGTCGGCCGGCGCCGCGCAGACCGACATC
Organism: Phycisphaerales bacterium; assembly: GCA_040217175.1. NCBI lineage: Bacteria > Pseudomonadati > Planctomycetota > Phycisphaerae > Phycisphaerales > Phycisphaerales bacterium. The sequence goes on from JAVJNT010000002.1 coordinate 1,281,860, forward strand.
GCCGAGGACGCCTGCACGGCTCTCGGCCTCACCGTGACGCTGATCGACGGCAACGACCAGGCCGGCTTCCGCACCCAGCTCGCCGCTGGCGGGTGGAACGTGGTGGTGGTCAACAACCCGCTGAATACGTTCGACGCCGACACCATTACCGCGATGCGGGACTGGGTCGACGATGGCGGTCGCCTGCACGTCTCGTACTGGAACGGCGACGACCTGATGTCCGGCGACATCTTCGGCTACACCGCCGCTGCCGACTACTTCGCACCCAAGAACAAGATCGATATCGGCGATGCGTCGTGGGGCGGCGTTGGCAACCTCACCGCCGATGGCTCGGATCCGTACTACGCCGACAACGGCGACGACCTGACGCTGGCCAGCGGCTACCGCTCGGGCCTGAACAGCGCCGGTGGCACGATCGCCACCTCGGTGGGCGGCACCACGATCTACAACGCGTGGGACTACGCCTCGATGACCAGCCTGGCGCGGACCCGCGCCGGTGTCCGCAACCAGATTGCGCACCTGCTGGGCTATGACAGCGGCAACCTGGTGTTTACCGAGGCCCGCGCCGGCGCCCGGTGGGAGCTCGATGCCGCCGATGCGGCCTTCGGTGACGGGCGATACCGACTCATCGTGGCCGACAAGGCCGAGCTCGAGGCCGCCGTGCGGAGCGGCGACTACGGCTGCATCGTCATCCACGAGCCCGCCAACGGCTTCGCTGGGAGCTTCGAGACGGCCATCAACGGTGCCGTCTCGCGTGGTGCGAAGGTCCACTTCTCGTACTGGAACCTGGATGCCTCGCCCTCGCTGCAGTCGACCTTCGACGTGGCCAGCACGGTCGACTTCTTCGCGCCCAAGCCCGTCTTCAACAGCAGCGCACACCCGTCGTGGAGCGTTGCGACCAGTCCTGTTTCGGTCGCGGGCGACGAGTGGAACGACAACGGCGACGACCTGACCGCCGCAGCCGGCGCCCAGATCACCTCGCGCTTCAACAGCGTGGTTGGCCGGGGCGCGACCGTGGTGAGCGCTCGCTCGCAGCGCACGCTCCTGAACGGCTTCGAGTACGAGTCGATGACCGCCACCGAGGTGGCCGACCTGATTGAGGCCCAGATCGTCTGGCTGTGCAACCCCGGCTGCATCCAGTTCGAGGATCGCGACGCCGGCGACCAGGTCAGCAACCAGTACACGGGCGTGCGCTTCAGCGTCGGCTCGGGCGGCCCGGCCTCGGTGTCGGACTACCTCAGCTACTTCGGCACCAAGTCGGTCGTGAACGCGACCGACGGCGGTGACGAGAGCGATCGCGACCTGACCCTGGAGATGCGGTTCTCGCCGGCCATCGACTCGTTCGAGCTCGACTTCCATAGCGCCGGCACGCCGAGCACCGGCTTCGAGTTCCCGATCCGCTTCTACCGCGGTGCGGCGCTCGTCCGCACCGAAGGCCTGGCCGAGAACGGCGGCGAGTGGGCTCGTGATATCGAGTTCAACAACCTCAACGGCGTGACGCGGATCGAGATCGATTCCTCGGATCCGGGTTGGTTGTTCAGCATCGACAACATCTGCTTCGAGACCCGCTGCCGGGCCGACTTTGACGGCGACGGCCAGCTCACCATCTTCGACTTCCTCGCGTTCCAGAACGCCTTCGACAGCGGCGACCTCCGTGCCGACTTCGACGGCGACGGAGTGCTGACGCTGTTCGACTTCCTGGCCTTCCAGAACGAGTTCGACGCGGGCTGTCCGTAAGCGTTCCCGAGAAGCCATACCCCTTCGCAACGCCCCCGCCGCCTCACACGCGCGGGGGCGTTGCCATTGCGCCGTCGCCGTTGTTCGCCAGCCGGGCATGGCGGACGAGCCGCTTGCTGACCTCGATGAGCCGATCCCGCTGGACGGGCTTGCTCAGGAAGTCGTCGCAGCCGCCGTCGAGGCATCGCTGCCGGTCGTTCATCATCGCGTTGGCGGTGACGGCCAAGATGGGCGTGCGGTGGCCGCGCGATCGCAGTTCGCTCGTTGCCTCGTAGCCATCCATGCCCGGCATGTGCATGTCCATGAGTACCAGGCCGAACGGATCACCCGACTCGATGGCGCGTTCGAAGACCTCGAGTGCCTCGGCACCGTCCTCGGCCGTGGCCGTCCTGGAACCCGCCGACTCGACGAGGTGGACCAGCAGCCGCCTATTGTCGGCTCCATCGTCGACGACCAGCGTCCGCACGCTCGAAAGCTCGCAGTCTCGATCGTCGCCAGCGTCGGTGTCGCTCGAATCAGAGACCAACAAGGGCTCGCGCTGACGCTGCTCGGCCGCATCGTCCGAGAGCAACTCGCCGTACTCAGCTCCCGTGGCGACCGAGGCGGTGAAGGTGCTGCCTCGGCCCTGTTCGGACTCGATCGAGATCGAACCGCCCAGGAGTGTGGCCAGGCCAGACGAGATGCGCAGGCCCAGCCCCGTACCGCCGAAGTTCCGCGTGGTCGATGCGTCCGCCTGGGTGAAGGCTTCGAACTTCTGGATGAGCTCGACCTGGTCGGGCGACATCCCCACCCCGGTATCGCGCACGATCCATCGAAGCTGCTCGTTGTCCGCGTCGTGGGCCAGGTGCAGGCTCACGCTGCCCTGCTTCGTAAACTTGACGGCATTCGAGACGAGGTTGATCAAGATCTGCCGGAGCCGCGTCGGATCGCTGACGATCGAGGCAGGAACGGGCGTGTCGATGCTGAGCCGAAGCTCGAGGTTCTTGCCCTGGGCCTTGGGCGTCATGAGGTCGATCACGTCACGGGCCAGGCGCAACGGGTTCATGGCCATGCGTTCGATGTCCATCCGGCCTTCCTCGACCTTCGAGACGTCGAGGATATCGTCGACGATGGTGAGCAATTGGGTCGCATTGTGCGTCATCGTCTCGAGCGCCGTGTCGATGTCGATCTTGAGGCCGTCGCGACGCGCGTCGCGGAGCAACTCGGCGTAGCCCACGATGGCCGTCATCGGCGTGCGAATCTCGTGGCTCATCGACGCGAGGAATCGGCTCTTAGCTTCGTTGGCGCCTTGGGCTCGCTGCTGCGCGTGCTCGAGTTCGGCCGTTCGTTCTTCAACGAGGCGTTCGAGCGTGGCGTTGCGATCACGGAGCTCTTCGCCCAATCGACGCTCGATGGCCTTCGCTGCGAGCGAACTCTTGAAGTCCTTGAGATCTCCCAGCACGAACTTCCAGGACCATGCATTGAGCAACACCAACGCGGCCGCAAGGAGTCGATACGCCGGCCACGCGAACGCCAGAATGCTGAACACGTATCCGCAGACCGCGCACCAGAAGAAGATGTTCGCGAGCTCGAACATCTTGTGATTGCGATCGCGTGGATCCTGCGCCCGGTGCGTACGCATCCAGAACCAGTAGATGCGGGCATACGCGGAGATGATGCCAGAGGTGAGGACGATGAGGGCGATGATCCAGGGCCAGTCGGGCCGACCGGCCTCATCGACCATGCAATGCGTGCGTGGCATGTACTGGCCGAAGTTCGTGAAGAACGACGCGAAGCCGCCCGCGTCGACGCCGGCTGCCTGCAATGGAATTTCGGGGTCGCTCCCGCAGAATGGCTGGCCTTCGACCGGTCCGGAGCCGGGGCCGGGCATGCTCATGTCGAGACCATCGCTCCGAACCACTTGCGCTGCCATGCAACCCGTGGATCGACGCGTGTGAGCTTGGTGATGAGTACGGAGGTGTACGGACTTACCGTAACCCCTCATTAAGGTATTCTAAGTTCAGGTGCGTTTTTCGGCCTCCGAACAGGCTTTTATCCGCGGAAGGCCGCGGCAAGTTTTTCTCGAGCTTCTGGAGTTGCAAGGACGGACGCACTGAGATCGGCGCCCTCGGCCGCCAACGCCGCATCGCCCGAGCCATCGAGTTGTGTCAGGAGCCGCTTGGTTGCCGCGATCGCGTGCTTGCCGCCCTTGGCGAGCCGATCGGTCGCCGCGGCGCAGAGATCGTCGAGCGCGTGGCGATCAGCAGCCAGGTCGTCGACGATGCCCGCCTCGTGCGCGGCGGTACCGTCCATCAGCCCGCCCCGCAAGAGGATCGCCCGGGCGCGCCCGGCGCCGATCTTGCGAACCAGCACCGGCGCGACGACCGCCGGACACACGCCCAGGTCGACCTCGGGGAAGCCCAGCTTCGCATCGGCGTGGCTCAAGACGACGTCGCACGCGCAGGCGAGCCCGCAGCCTCCGCCGATGGCGGCGCCATTGACCTTGGCCAGCACCACCATTGGCAGCGTGCGCAAGCGCGTGGTGAGCCGGGCGATGCCGTGCAGCAGCTTCGGCGGCGCGCTCTCGTCGCCCAGCACGCTCTTGAGATCCATGCCCGCGCAAAAGCTCTTGCCCGCGCCCGTCAGCACGAGCACGTGCGGGTCTTCGGGCAACTCGTCGAGCCGGGCATGCAGCGCCTCGAGCAGCGGCAGCGACATGGCGTTGCGCGCCTCGGGCCGGTTCATGGTCAGCGTCGCGATGGGGCCATCAGTCTCGAGCGTGGCGAGTTCGGTCATGGTCTCACTTCTTCTGGAGGGCGGCGGCAAGGAGATCGTGCGATTCGGCGTTGCCAACGAGCGCAAGAGACGTCGCGAGGCCTTGCTCGGCGTCGGCGGATGCCAGCTCGTTGAGCCACCGCTTCGTCGCCGCGAGCGCATGGAGGGGCTTGGCGGCCAGTTGGTCGGCCTGCTCTGCCGCACGGGCGGCCGGGTCGTCGTGCAGCTCGTGCACCAGGCCCATGGCGTAGCCGCGCCGGCCATCGATCAGGCCCGGATCGAGCATCAGCCGGCGCGCCTGCCCCGGCGGCGTGGCGACGAACGGTGCGCTGACCGCCGGCGAGATGCCAAGCCGCGTCACCGGATAGCCGAGCTTGGCGTCGGGGTGGGCAATGACTACGTCGCCCCCGCCCAGCAGCGCACACCCGCCCGCGATGGCCGCGCCCTGCACGCCGATAACGACCGGCATCGGCAACGCTCGCAGCGCCGCGATGCACCGCGAGAGGCCCGTTAAGAGGCTCGAGAGGTTCGCATCTCCCTGCGGACCCACGCAGAGGTCGAGGTCGAAGCCCGCGCAGAACGCCTTGCCCTCGCCCAGCAGCAGCAGGGCCCCGGCATCGCCCGCGTCCCCGATGCGAGCCTCCAGCTCGTCCAGCATGTCGGGCGTCAGCGCATTGCGCCGCTCGGGCCTGGAGAGCGCGATCCGCTCGACGCTACCGATGCGTTCGCGAGCGATCACGTAGCAGCCCCGGCGCGCGCCTTGGCAACGAACTCGTCGGCGAGCCCGCGAGCCGCCCCGAGCGCGGCGTGGTCCACCCCGGTCGCGAAGCCGTCGCCCTCGATCGTCTGCACGAGCGTGCCGGTGGCGATGTTCCCCGGCGCCCGCTTGCCGGGCGTCGAGGCGTACGGGCAGCCGCCCAGCCCGCCGACGGCGCCGTCGAAACATCGCACGCCGGCTCGCAGCCCCGCGACCACGCAGTCGGCCGCCCTGTCGAACGTGTCGTGCAGATGGAGGTTCAGCGTGCCGGTGCCGAGGTGCCCGAGCGCCGCCATGCGCTCCGTCACGTCGTCCGGCGTCGCACGGCCGATCGTGTCGGCGATCGAGACTTCGTCGACGCCCAGGTCGCCCGCCAAGCGCTCGGCCACGCGCACCACGGCATCGATGGCGATGACGCCCTCGAATGGGCATGCGAAGGCGCAGCTCACGTAGCCGCGGAGCTGCAGGCCGTGCTCGCGCGCCGAAGCCGCTACCGGTGCGAATCGCTCGAACGTCTCGTCGATCGTCGCGTTGGTGTTCTTCTGGCTGAAGGTCTCGCTTGCGGCGGTAAAGAGGCAGACCTTGTCGATTGCCCTGCGGCCGGTCGCCTTGACCGCCGCCTCGTTGGCCTCGAGCAATCGCTCCATGCCCTTCGCATTGGGCACGAGCGCGCTGAAGGTCACGCTCTCGGGGAGATCGCCGGCCAGCACGTCGAGCAACTCCGCGGCGTCGCCGAGCTGGGGGATCCATCTCGGGCTGACGAAGCTGGTGAGCTCGATCTCCGGGAGGCCAGCCGCGATCAGCGCCCGAACGAGACTCGCCTTGTCGCCCGTGGGCACGCGGCCCGCCTCGTTCTGCAGGCCGTCCCTGGGGCCGACTTCGACGACGCGGACGGTGCTGGGTGAGTGCTGCGCGGGCATCGGGCCATCATAAACACCCGTACCACGCACGGGGCGTACTGGGAATCCCAGGGTCATCGAGGGAAGAAGCCCGACGATACCCTGGTTACGAACCACCGGCGAGCCCGGCGCTCGGGCTGCAATGACGAGACGAACTGCCCGCCCTTGACGCGGCCGGCGGCCAACGCGTGGAGGACCCAACGCATGCCATGCTTCTGCAAGTGCTCGAAGACGACCCAACTCGGCGGCGCCGTGATGATCATGGCGGCATCGGTCGCGCTCTCGAACGGCCTGGTCAACGCCGGGCAGGACGGCAACATGGGCGGGCAGGCGACCCAGCAGAGCTTCACGCTCGAGACCCTGCTGACCCGTGACCTGACCTACGCCACACCCGGCAACGAGCGGTACGACGCGGCGTGGGACAAGATCCAGAGCCAGATCGGCAAGCCGGCCCCCAGCTTCAACGTCGGTGAGTGGCAGCAGCTCAGCGGCGAGGCCAACGTCGGCGACATCAAGTCGATGCGCGGCGACATCGTCGTCATCGACTTCTGGGGCACGTGGTGCCCGCCGTGCCGTGCCGCCATGCCCAAGAACAGCGAGATGGCAGAGAAGTACGCGAGCAAGGACGTCCGCTTCCTGGGCATCTGCAACACCAACGGCTCCGACTCGATGATGGAGACCGCCGAGGCCCACGACGGTCGATTCCCCATGGCTGCCGATCTGAACGACCAGACCAAGGACGCGTACGGCGTGCAATGGTGGCCCTACTACGTCGTGGTCGATCGCGAAGGCATCATCCGCGCTGCCGGCCTGCGGAGCGACAAGATCTCGACCGTCGTTGACCGCCTCCTGGCCATCCAGCCGCCCAAGGACAAGGACGAGACCGAGACCGAGACCGAGACGACCCCGCGTCGCCGCAACCGCTGATCGCCTCGGTCCAACGCAGCACCCACCAACGCCCGCTCGCCGCGGGCGTTGTTCATGCGCTCGCGGCGGGCGACCCGATCACGTCCAGCATCGCTCGCGCGATCTCGATGGGCACGGGCGTGTGCAGCGCGTGCAGGCCCGAGACCGGCTCGCCCGCGGGAAGGCGGGGGTGCAGCCCGTCGATGCGTTTCCGATCGGCCACGACGGCCACGCCCATGGACAGTGCGTAGGCCACCAGCCCCGGGCTCGCGTGCTCGTGGCTTGCCGGGCCATACGCCGCCAGCGCGAGGCGCACCCGGGCGAGACGCTGGGGCAGCCCATCGCTGTCGAGCACGATGCGGGTCTGGCCGGCCTCGGGTAGGCGGGCGACGCGCCGCGCCGCGGCGCAGCCCGTCGGCAAGACGAGATCTATCGATCCCGACGCTGCGGCGGCGAGCGCGACGCTGCGCCACGCAAGCGTCGCCGAACCCGAGGCCGCCGGGTCGGCCAGCAGCGCGACGCGGACGATGCCGTCGTCCGAGGCTGCGCCGGCGTCCGCCATCGGCAGCCGCGCGGGCGAGATGGCCGCACGCATCACGCGATCGGCCAGCGGCGTCAACTCGCCCTCGTCGCCGTGCGGGCTGCGGACGAGTTCGGGATTCGTCGCTTCGGCGTCCGGTCGGTGCGGGTCGGCCTCGAGCAACGGTGCGAGATCGCCGCGTCCCGGTCCGAAGCCGGTCAGCCGCGCGACACGCGCCGCAAACGTGCTCCATGCAACGCAGGCATCGAACCGCACGCCGCACCGACGAACGACCTTCCGCAAGACGTTGGCCGTCGAGTGCGGCGTGCCGAAGGGAACGGGCACGCGGGCCACGGGTCCGGCTCCCAACGCTGCGACGCGCCGCTGCACGGCAGGAGGTCCGAGCGCGACGACGGCGTGGACATCGGCCGGGGCGTGCGAGTCTTCGGCGTCGAGCATCGCGGCACATGCGAGCGCGCTCAGGTCGCCGCCACGCTCGAGCTGGTCCAGCCGCGGCCCGCCCTCGGGCGGCGGCATGCCGGGGTGGTCTGCTTCGACGAGGTGCAGCAGCCTGTAGGGGGTTCGGGCCATCGGGTGATCGTTGGCCGCCTCAGCTCCCGGCGCGGGCGCTGAAGGTCTTTTCAACCGAGTAGAACAGCTCGGCCATCGCCCGGCCCGTGTACTCGGCGAGCTCTTCCATGGCCGTCCGCTGCTCGGGGCCGCTGGCGGGCACGAAGTCAGAACGCACCCGCATGGTCACGTCCAGCCTGTAGCCCTGGGGCGGTTCGTCGGGCCAGGCCTTCTCATTGGCCGAGACATCGATCACCTTCACCCGAAGCCGGGCGTTGGGGCGGTACTCGCCCGTGGGCGCCGCCAGGCTGAAGCCCTCGACGCGGGCCCACACGATCTGCTCGGCTCCGATGGCCCGGCCGATCTCGGCCAGGCTCATGCGTTCCTGGGCGCTATCGCGCTGCAGCACGGCCATGGTGTCACGCGCATCGATCACTTCCCTGATCTTCGCCCCCGACGCCAGGCGCTCCTGCACCGACGACAGCATGACGCGCCGGAAGCCCATCGACGGCACCACGCTATCGGGGTCGTCGATCACCACGGCCACGCTGCGCTGGCGATCGAGGCGGTACTCGGCCGGCACCTTGGGCGGGCCATGGACGAGCACGGCGATGGGCGCGACGATGTTGCAGCCGGCACTCAACAGCACCAGCACGAGCAGCGTGAACAGCGGGAGGGCGCGCATCGGGCTAGTACTCCTGGTACTCGGGGTAGCGTTCCTTGTGGTCGTAGAAGAACCACGAAGCACGATTCGCGAAGCGCCGCAGCAGCTCGAGCGCCACCGCATCGGCCGAGAGATCGTCGATGGTCGTGTTGGGGCGGTCCGGATAGGTCACGTTGACGTATTGCTCGAGGCGGACGTCGTCCTCGAGGTAGCTGTCGGCCTCGATGACGATGAGGTTGCCCGCGGCCTGGCCGCTCCACACGTACTGGTTGCCCGGCTCCGACAGGCGGAACTCGTCGAGCTGCACGATGACCAGGCGCTCCACCTCGAACCGCGCGGCGATCTCGTCGAACGTGCGGTCGAGCAATCCCGGCTCGTCGTACAGCACGCGCTGGACCTCGGTGGCCGGTACGACGCTCTCGACGCCGGCGTTGGCCTCCAATCGGGCGATGATCTCCGTGAGGATCGCGCCCACGATCTGCGGCGAGGTCATGTAGATCTCGCGCGACGCGTCGATCACGACCGCGACCCGTTGGCCCTCGAGCCCGTCGTACACGCCCTCGACCGTGATGGTGCCCGTGCGGCGTCGCTCGGCCTCGATGGCGCCGAAGAAGCCCACGATGTTGCATCCCGCCGCGGCCATGCAGGCCAGCAGGAGCGATACGACGGCCGAGCATCGGATGGAACGGGATCCGGTCATGCGACCTCCGGACGAGGAAACAGGAAGGAGAGAGCGAGGCGGCGGCCCGGAATCAGGCGTCAGCCGCTCTCGAAGACGACCATCTTGTACGCCCATGCGGCCAGCAGGATGCCTCCGACGAGCCACCACGTGCGGCCGCGGAAGATCTTGGCGCTCTGCCGCACCGTCTCGGCCCCGGTGATGGCTCCGTGCAGCCCGCACCAGAACGCCAAGGCCGCGAGGACGGAGAACACCGCGCCCGCCGGCTGCACCAGGAACGACCCGATCAGGTCGCCGTGGGCCGCGTGCGTCACGGCGGTGGTCATGCCGCAGGTCGGGCACGGCGCGTCGAACGCCACCACCCACGAGCAACTGGGCAGCCCCAGCCGGGTGTGCGTGCCGTGGCCCTCGGCGGCTGGGGTGAGGGTCGCGCCCACGGCCAAGGGTGCGGCGGCAACGCCCGCCACGATCGCACCGAGCAGCCGCGGCCCCAGCGTCCTGGGTTCCTGCGGCGGCGGCGGGCTCGTCGGCGGCTCGTCTGGCCCGCTCCGCAGGGGAAACTGGTCGGCATCGCTCGGCATCAGCCAATCGTAAACGCGTCGGCGATGGCGAGCCCGAGCCTCCCTCCGAAGCCCTCTTCGCTCAAGAACCGGGTTTCCACCTATAAGGGCGCGATCCGCCGCAGACTTTTCAGATATTTTTGAAACCAATAGTGGACTGCGCCGCCTGATTCTGCGATACTGATGGCATGGAGCCGTCGAACAGCCCCATCCCGGACGCGGCCGCCCGCGAGGCCCAGGACGCCTTCGTCGCGTCGTGGGGCCAGATGGCCGGCGCCTGGGGCATCAGCCGGACGATGGCCGAGGCCCACGCCCTCCTCTTCATCACCGGGCGGGCGATGAACACCGACGAGGTCATGGAGCGGCTTCAGATCTCTCGCGGCAACGCGTCCATGTCGCTGCGCGCCCTGCTCGAGTGGGGCATCGTCAGCAAGGCCCACAAGCGTGGCGACCGCAAGGAGTACTTCCAGGCAGAGCAGGACGTCTGGGCGATGTTTCGCGCCATCGTGCGTGAGCGGCTCAAGCGCGAGGTCGAGCCCCTCGTCGCGCAGCTCCACGAGATCCGCGACCAGTCGAGCTCCAAGCGAAGTGTGGCCCGCGGCTCGATCGACCCGGAACTCGATGCGCAGAACGCACGCCTCGACGAGTTGCTCGACTTCCTTGCCACGGTCGATCAACTCGGCCAACGGTTCGCGAGCCCGCAGGGACGAGGCCTGCGCGTGGCCGCCAAGATGCTGGCCAAGGTGACGTGAGCATGACCACCGCCCACACCAGCACGACCTTCGAGCGGCGCGTACGGCTGCAGCCGGCCCGCAAGCCTGCGTGCTTGCGCGTGCGATGGAGCGTCGCCGCCGTTGCACTCGGCCGGCCCGGTCGCAAGCCCGCTCAGCTCGAGTTGCAGCTCCGCCCGAGCGAAGGCGCCCGGGTCATGCTCGATGGCGAACCCCTCGACGCAGCCGGTACGTGGTGCGCACGCTGGGACGGGCGGCTCGACGTCCGCCGCGTGGCCAGTGGACCGGGCCGTGGTCTGCTCATCGTCGAGGCGGCGCCGCTCGTCGTCGCCGTGCTCGGTGCCTTGGACGACGAACGACCGCTCCACGTTGCGTGCGATCTTCCCGCCGTGCTCGGCCTGGCCGGCGGACGCTACGAGTTGGTCGGGGGCGAATTAGTTTCGTAGGACGCCCCGGCAGCGCAATCAGCACCCCGCGTCGAACTCGTTCTGGAACGCCAGGAAGTCGAAGAACGTCAGCAACCCGTCGCCGTCGAAGTCGGCGTGGCGATCACCGGCGTCGAAGAGGTTCTGGAACGCCAGGAAATCGAAGATGGTGAGTTCGCCGTCGCCGTCGAGGTCGACGTGGCACGACACCTCGCGTGACCACATCAGCGCTTCGATTCCGCTGATCGTGTAGCCGATGCCAGCAACGTAGATGAAGCGATCGTCGCTCCACACGCCGCGAGCTTCGGAGTGGCTGAATCTCGCCGGCAGGACGGCGTGCAAGTCCTCGGCTCGATCGGCTCGCGAACGCCAGAGCATGGCGCGCGTCGTTCCCATCGCATCTCGGGCCAGGCCCACCTGGTAGCGATCCCACGAGCCATACGCAACCGAATAGTCGGCCCAGCCGGGGTGCAGTGACACGAACGAACCGGCCGTCCCGCGCCACAGCGCCGCCCGCGCATCGGGAAAGCCCGTCACGAGCGCGACGCCTGCTTGCACGCCGCCATCGACCGCGTAGATCCACGATTGCGCGAAGCCGTCCGGATGCACGTCGGTCGCCGACCCGGGCGTACCGCGCCAGATCGTCGCCCGGGCGGCGTCCTCCTCGTACTTCACCCAGCCCGCCTGCAGGGGCCCGTCGGCATCGGCGCCCGCCGCATACGCTTCGGATTCGAGCGCGCCGTCGGGATGCAACGCGGTCCACGAATCCGCATCTCCCCTCCAGAGGCCCGCGCGATTGGCATCGGCGAATCTCGCGATGCCAACCTGCTGGCCCTCGTACACGCCCAACGCGAGGGACTCGAGCGCGCCGTCGGGATGAAGACCAACGTACGTCGCGGGGTCGCCCTGCCACAGCGCCGCCCGGTTAACGTCGAAGCCGGCGCCGTTCGACGTGAAGCCGACGCGCTGCCCCCCCTGCACGTCGAGGCACTGCGAGTCCTCCCATCCAGCGGGATGGACCGACTCGAAGGCGAGCGGGAAGCCAATTGCCCACGTTCCCGCGTGGTCGTTGGCCGACCGCGCGAAACCGGCAATCACCGGCCTTGGCCACGGCCCGAAGGCGTCTTCGTCGATGGCCAGCGCAGCGGATCCGGCCAGGCCCGATGGATGGAGCGGTTCGGCGATCCACTGGCCCATCGCCGCTGTGGCGATGACCGATCCCGCGACCAGGGCGCCCGCGATTCGCAATCGTTGCATGGTCGGGCCCCCCTTGATACGTGCTAGCACCCCGCGTCGAACAGGTTCTGGAAGGCCAGGAAGTCGAAGATCGTCAGCGATCCGTCGCCGTCGAGGTCGGCCCGTGCGTCCCCCGCGTCGAACAGGTTCTGGAACTCCAGGAAATCAAAGATCGTCAGCTCGCCGTCGCCGTCAAGGTCGGCCGGGCACGCGGCCCCGCCCACGGCCAGGACGAAGCCGCGGGGACGTCCGTCGGGGTTGAGGCCGTTGCCGACGATGGTCCCCGCGTCGTTCACGTCCTGACCATCGAGCAACTCCCAGCCGTCGCCGCTTTCGTCGACCATGTCCGCCAGTCGCCGCACGCCGCCGTCCGAGTCCCAGGCGATGGCGCCAGTGCTCGACCAGCCGACGGCCAGGCCGTCGGCGTTAATGCGGTTGAGCCGAGAGCCCACGCCCGCACCGAGCGATGCGCCCACGTCGGTCGGCTCGCCGGCCGCGTCCCACACGGTCGCGCGTCTCGTGGACTCGGCGCGCGAGAATCCGACGATCAGCCCCGAGTCGTGGCGGTCGAGTGCGGCGTCGGTGCCCGTCGCGTCCGGGTCGAGGCGTTCGAGCAGCCGGCCGGGCCCCGTCGCGGGCCACTCGATGGCGCGGGTCTGGCCCTCGCCCTCGGGGTGGAATTGCGAGCTGCCGAGAGCCGCGCCGTCGTCCTCGATGCGGAACAACGAGGCGGGCTGGCCCCAGGTGTCCAAGGGACGCGGCGTGCCCGCACCCAGCGGCCACGCCACCGGCGATGCCGGCTCGCCCACCTGCAGCAGCACCCATCCCGCGGCGTTGACGTCGATCGCGGAGACACGGACGCACGCGGCCGGTCCGGTCGAGACGAGGCCGCCGCCGGCCGTCCAGAGGAAGGCGCCGCGCTGGCCGCACGCGCGATCGCTCACGCCGACCACCAGCCCGCCCGAGATCGCCGTGGCCTCGCTCGTCGCGCCGCCGTCGAGCGTGCCGAGCACCTCCGGCATCGAGTCGAACGACGCCCACCGCACGGCGATGCGCCCCGTCGCCAACCGGGCCGAGCCGACGATGGCGCCGTCTTCGTCGATCGCCGTCACGACGGTGTCGGTGGCTCCGGGCGGCGGGGCCAGCTCGTGCAACGCGTACTGGCCAAGGGACGCCGGCGTGCAGGACGCCAGCCCCACGATCGCGAGTCGGAGGCGTGCCATGCCGCAAAGATAGACCGAGCCCCGGCGGGAGCGAGCCACCCCGGACGCGGGAAGCGAAGCCGATAACGCCCGCAAACGCCCCATCTTCTCGCGGGCACGAAGAAGCCCGCCTTGGGGCGGGCCTTCGAGGTCGAGTCTTTTTTGGAACGCGGATCGGCTCAGGCGCCGACGGCCGCCGGCTCGGCGTCCTTCTTGCCGCTCTTCTTGTTCCGCAGCCAGTCGCCGCTGAACGCCTTGAGGGCCTCGTCGAGCTCGGTGTTGATCTCGTCGGTCAGCTTCCGCTGCTCGTTGATCTTGTCCCACAGCGGCTTGTAGCTCGTCTGGAAGGCCTCGAGCAGGTCCTTCTCGAACTGGCGGACGTCGGTGAGCGCCACCTCGTCGAGGTAGCCACGCGTGCCGGCGAAGATCGAGATGACCTGGTCGACCACGTGGAAGGGCGTGAACTCGGGCTGCTTGAGCAGCTCGACCATTCGCGCACCGCGGTCGAGCTGGTTCTGGGTGGCCTTGTCGAGCTCGGTACCGAGCTGGGCGAAGGCCTCGAGCTCGCGGAAGGCGGCCAGGTCCAGTCGCAGCGAGCCGGCGATCTTCTTCATCGCGCCGATCTGGGCGGCACCACCCACGCGGCTCACGGAGATACCGACGTTAATCGCGGGACGCACGCCCGAGAAGAACAGTTCCGGCTCGAGGTAGATCTGGCCATCGGTGATCGAAATCACGTTGGTCGGGATGTACGCCGACACGTCGCCTTCCTGCGTCTCGATGATGGGCAGGGCGGTCAGCGAGCCGCCGCCGTTCTCGTCGCTGAGCTTGGTGGCGCGCTCGAGCAGGCGGCTGTGCAGGTAGAACACGTCGCCGGGGTAGGCCTCGCGGCCGGGCGGGCGACGCAGGAGCAGCGAGAGCTGGCGGTACGCGACGGCCTGCTTGCTCAGGTCGTCGTACACCAGCAGGGCGTGCTTGGGCGTCTTGCCCTCCTTGCCCTGCCACATGAAGTACTCGCCCATCGCGCAGCCCGAGTACGGCGCGACGTACTGCATCGGGGCGGGGTCGGAGCTCGCGGCGTTGACCACGATCGTGTAGTCCATCGCGCCGTGGCGGCGGAGCTTCTCGACGACGCTGGCGACCGTCGACTCCTTCTGACCAACGGCGACGTAGATGCACACGACCGCGTCGTCGGTGCCCCAGTACTGCTTCTGGTTGATGATCGCGTCGATGCAGACGGCGGTCTTGCCCGTCTTGCGGTCGCCGATGACCAGCTCGCGCTGGCCACGACCCACGGGAATCATCGCGTCGACGGCCTTGACGCCGAACTGCAGCGGCTCGCTCACCGGCTGGCGGTCGGCGATGCCCGGCGCGATGATGTCGACCTTGCGGTACTCGGCGGCCTCGATGGCCGGGCCGTCGTCGAGCGGGCGGCCCAGCGGGTCGACCACGCGGCCGAGCAGGCCCTCGCCGACCGGCACCTCGAGCAGGCGGCCGGTGCTCTTGACCAGGTCGCCTTCCTTCACCTTGAGGTAGTCGCCGTAGATGACGGCGCCGACGGTGTCCATCTCCAGGTTCATGACCTGGCCCATGACCGCGCCGCCCTCGCTCTGGAACTCGAGCAGCTCGCCGGCCATGGCGTTGGCCAGGCCGTAGACGCGGGCGATGCCGTCGCCGACCTCGACCACGCGGCCGACCTCGGAGACCTCGAGCTCGTTGGCGTACTGCTCGAGCTCGGTACGGATGACGCTGGCGATCTCGTCGGTTCGGATCTTCACGGCGGGCTGTCCCTTTACGAAAGAAGGCAACGCACGGGCGTCCGGCCACCACCGCCGGGCCCGAGAGAGATTGGTGCCAAGGGTAGCGGCGCTGGGCCCGATTGTCTCGGCGGGAAGGGGCTCGAACGCGGAGGTCGCAGAGGGCGCGGAGGGCCCCGATGGGGGAGGCGCGGCGTCTCGTGCCATGCCCGGCCACCCGGGGCTCGCAGCCGGGCCGCCGACGGATCCATCCGGCGTGCCGGAACTGGCAGCCGGGTCGCCGTGGGCTCGATCCGAGCGGCTGGATGCGTTGGAGAAGGCCCCGGATATTGTTTCAGGCATGCCGGATGTTGTTTCCGGCGACCCATATCCGGACCCTGTCTGGCTTAAAACCCGCCTCCGAGGCCGATTTCCCGCCCCGAGGCCCTTGTTCGGGTCTTTCGGTGCCCGTTCGTAATCCGGGAACACCCGCGGCGAACTTCTCGGGCTCGTGTTCTGGGACTTGCCCCGGCATGTGGTAGATTGGGTGGAGCGGGCCGAGTCTGCCCGCACCACCTCCGGGAGCCCCGCCGTGCCCAAGAATCCCGTCGCCAACCCCTCGGTCATTCTCGCCGCCGCGTGCCTCGCCGCCACGCCGATGCAGGTCGCCCTCGCCCAGCCGGCGATCACGATCGAGGTCGACAACCCGGTGCTGATGCCGGGCGAGAGCACGCTCGTCACGATGTACGCGGGGTTCGCTCGATCGGAATATGCCATGGCCGCGGTCCAAACCGATCTCTTGAGCACCTCGGGCAGCGAGGGCTGGAGCGATGCGAGGCTGGTGGTCCCGATGGATGGTCCCGCGACGACGCCGGGCACGCCCTCGGCGACCGGCTACGACGGAATCTTGGCCGGCCAGCTCAACTTCGGCCTGAGCACGAGCTACGCCGACCCAACGAACCCGATCCCGTTCTGGCAAGCGGTCTACACGGCTCCGCTCGACGTGACCAGGCCCATCGACGTCGCGCTATCGACGGAAACGTCGCGCTACGAGGTGTACCCGTTCCGAGACAGTCCGGTCGCCGAGTCCCGCCTCGCCGACCTCACCGAGGGCGCCGCCACCATCCGCGTCATCCCCGCGCCGGCGTCGGGCCTCGTGCTGGCGCTCGGCCTCGCCGCGCTTCGCCGACGCCGCGACCCAGATCGAACGGAGACCCGCGATGCGTAGGACAGCGACCACCGCCCTGCTCGCGATCGGCGGCACCGCCCTCGCCCAGCCGGCGATCACGATCGAGGTCGAGGATCCGGTGCTGATGCCGGGCGAGAGCACGGTGGTGACGATGTACGCGGGTTTCGATCCATCGGACTATGCGATGGCGGAGGTTGGAACAGACTTGCTCACATCGGTCGGGAGCGACGGCTGGCGCGACGCCGTCGTCGTTGGGGCCATGGACGGCTCACGCGCAACTCCGGGTACGCCTTCGGTGACCGGCTACGACGGCATCGAGGCCCGCCAGCCTAACTTCGGCCTCAGTTGGGGGTACGCCGATCCCAGCAATCCGATCGCGTTTTGGCAAGCTGTCTACACGGCCCCGGTTGATGTGCGCGACCCGATGGAGGTCGAGCTTTCGACACTCACGCGAAGGTACGACGTGTACTGGGCGATGGATAGCGTCATTTCCGAATCCCGCCTGGCCGACCTCACCGAGGGCGCCGCCACCATCCGCGTCATCCCCGCGCCGGCGTCGGCCCTCATGCTGTCTCTCGGCCTCGCCGCGCTCTGCCGACGGCGCGAACCAGATCGAACGGAGACCCGCGATGCGTAGGACAGCGACCACCGCCCTGCTCGCGATCGGCGGCACCGCCCTCGCCCAACCGGCGATCACGATCGAAGTCGACAACCCGGTGCTGATGCCCGGCGAGAGCACGCTCGTGACGATGTTTGCTGGGTTCGATTCGAGCGAGGATTATGCGATGGGCGGCCTCACCACGGACCTCGCCATATCGACTGGCAGCGAGGGCTGGAGCGGGGCGGAGCTCGTCTTTCCAATGGCCGGACCGGGTACCGATCCCGGCGTTCGGTCGCCTGCCGGCTACGACGAGATCATCGCCGGCCAGGTCCACCACCCGTTCGAAGCATACTTCGCCGATGCAACCAACCCGATCGCGTTCTGGCAGGCGACCTACACCGCGCCGATCGATGTGGCCGCGCCGTTCGACGTCGACCTGACAACGGCGACCACGAGGTATGCCGTGTACGTCGACATGCACGCGTATCTCTCCGTGTCCCGCCTCGACGACCTCACCGAAGGCGCCGCCACCATCCGCGTCATCCCCGCGCCGGCGTCGGCGCTCGTGCTGGCCGGCGGCGTGCTCGCCATGCGTCGCCGCCGCTAGCGCTCGACGAACTCGAACACCTCCGACAGCGGCCGCCCCAGCTCGCGGGCGATCTTGAAGGCGACCTCGAGCGAGGGCGCGTACTTGCCGCCCTCGATGGCGTTGAGGGTCTGCCGGCTCACGCCCACGCGCTTGGCCAGGTCGCCCTGGGTCATGCCGCCCTCGGCCGCCCGCAACAGCCGGATGTGGTTGACGACGCGGCCGTCCTGCTTGGAGGCCATCACACGCCCCAGCGATACGAGATCGCCTGCAACAAGAGCTTGAGCATCTCGCTGGCGAACAGCGCGAGCAGCAGCCCGTTGGCCACCCACGCCGCCTCGACGCCGAAGGTCAGCGCGCCGATCGCCATGAACACGCCCGCCCCCAGCACCCACGACGATCGCGCCTCGGCCTTCCACCCGATGAGGCGATCGCGCTCGTCGGTCTCGTCATCGGTCCCGCCGAAGACCGCCGCGATCACGTGGCCGGCGACCATCACGCCGATCAGCAGCACCAGGCTCACGGCGAAGACGGCCACGTACGGCCCCATCTCCATCACCCCCCGGGCCAGCATCGGCCCGGCCGCGGCGAAGTAGCCCCCCAGCCCCAGCCCGAGCGCCACCAGTTGCACCCAGACGCTCCGCTCCTCGAACGACGGCAGCATGGCGATTCTCCCTTCCCGACGCGTGTCAAGTATCCGCGACATCGAGTCAAGTATACTCGACATCGGCGACGTGTCAAGCAAGCTTGACAAATCGCTTGCGGGGGCCATGGGGCGTATTGGCGGGGCTTCGAGTCGCGGCCCTGAAACCGAAGGCTGGGGCTGGCCCTATAAGCGTGTAAACTGCCAACATCACCCGAACGGCGAACTCCGTTGCACTGAGTTCGCGAGGAGGCCCAATGGTCGCGAAGGCTTCGGACGAATCACGCTTGCTGCTTTGCATCAATGGCATGAACCGCGTCGGGGCGCTACGCGTTGCGGCCGACTACATCGCGGGCCGGTGGTCGAACATCCCCGTACCTGAAGGTGTGGGGCCGGAGGCCGACCGGGCGTGGACGGGCCGGGACACGTGCATCCACCAGACCTGTGCACGGAGTTTCGGGCCCTTCGGATACGTGAAACTGGGACTTCGATGCACGTCGCGGCGAACGGCCGAAGAACTGTTGCACGGTCGCGACTGGCTGGCAATGTGCTGTCGTGCCCTGCCGCTGCGAGGGCTGGATCATGATCCACCGGTGTTGAATGGTTCGTACTTCGAGCGGCACAAGACGAATCTACACGTGGAAGTCATGCGTCGCGAGGAGGAATTCGCCTTTCGCGAGGGCGGCCACGCGAGATTCGCTTTGACCGTGCCCGATCGACGACTGGACCTCTCGCGGCTGTGCTATGCCTGCCGCGACGCCGGGCTGGATATTCGTCAGGAAGAGGGCGTGAAGCTGGCCGCAGACGCCATACATCGTCTCAATGACGCCGAAGTGTACCGCCACGCGTTCCGCGTGAAGAACAAGGACGACGACTTAGACTCGGCGATTGAGGCCATCGATCGCATCGTCAAAGAACTCTATGGCCGTGCGGGTTTGGAGCACGAGGTTGATCGGCTGCATGGGGCGACGACGCGGTGGTTCACGTCTGCTTATGGCAACGCGGGTCGCGCGGCTCCCGAGGAAGGCGCGCGGTACGGCTACCTGTTTGCGCACGTCGAGGATCGCCTCGGGCTGCTCGGCGACCTCGCGCAAGCGGCCGACGGACTGGCCGACGACACGGCAAACATCGTGCGTAGCTCCTGTCGATCGATGCTGGGCACGAGCACGGTGCTGATGTGCGTGGAGGGTGTGGCAGCCGAGACTGGACCGTTCGTTCGGGGTACGACCGCGGTCCATTGGGGTAGCGCGATGCCCGAGTCGACGCCGCACAGCGAGTTTGCGATGCTCAGCAACGTGGGCCCGTGGGACCGTGGTGACGCCAAGCGGGTGTTGTTGATCCAAGGGCGGCGACCCGACGAGCCGGGACTCATGCGTTCGCTCCTGAACAGCTTCGACCAAGCGACGCTCGAAGCAGTAGACGAGAAGGCCCACTTCGACATCGCCGAGTTCGATGGATGGAGCGGCTTCCCGGTGGAGGACGAGCGTGGGGCAGCGGCCGAGCCTGGGATCACGACGTTCCAGGTTTCCGCACGATTCTGGCACGACGCGGCCCCCCGCTGGCTCGAAGATGAGCAGCGTCGGGCCGTCATCCAATCGAGGATGCGTGACACGCTGCGACGCTCGGGCTGGGATGACGTCGACTGTACGTGGGCGGTCTAGAGCGGCGTCGATGGTTGGACCGTCCGGGGCCTACAACAGCCCCATGCCGTGGCTGGTGCTGGGCCTGGGGTTGGTCGCGCTCGTGGTGAGCCTCGTTGCGACCCGTCTGGCCACGCTCCTGGGCCGGCGGCTGAACGCGCTCGACGCCGCGGGCGTGGCCGGGCAGGTCAAGGCCGACGCCCGGCGGATTCCCAACATCGGCGGCATCGGCGTGGTGGCGGGGCTGCTCGTGCCGATCGTGGCGGCGCTCGCTCTCTCGCCGATCATCGACGGCCCGCACCGCGAGCTGACCGATCCGTCGGCCGTGGCCTTCGACGCCGTGGTCCTGATCGCCGCCATTCTGCTGCTGCACGTGCTGGGCCTCGTCGACGACCGCAGGCCGCTTGGTCCGCTGCTCAAGCTCGGGCTGATGGCCCTGCCCGCGGTCGCCATCCCGCTGCTGACCGACTCTCGGCTGCTGACGTTGCTGGACGCGTACCCCGGAGGCGAGATCGCGAGCATCGCCATCACCGCGCTCTGGCTGCTGGCGATGACCAATGCGCTGAACTTCCTTGACAACATGGACGGCCTGAGCGCGGGTGTTGCCGCGATTGCCGGCGCGTTCCTGACCATTGCGATGCTGATGGCCGGGCAGTGGTTCGTCGCGGGCCTGAGCGCGTGCGTGGTGGGGGCGTGCCTGGGATTCCTGCCGCACAACTTCCCGAGGGCGCGCGTCTTCATGGGCGACGGCGGATCGCTCGTGCTGGGCTTCGTGCTTGGTTTCCTGAGCGTGCGGGGGACGTACGTCAGCACAGATTCGCCCGCTGCCGGTACGCGATCGAACGAACCGCTCATGGTCAGCATCGCCGAACCAACCACGACCTGGTGGGCGGTGCTGCTGCCGTTGCTCGTTCTGGCCGTGCCGCTGTACGACCTGGCGACCGTCGTGGGCCTGCGCCTCAGCCAGGGCAAGAGCCCTCTCGTCGGAGACCTGCAGCACGTGAGCCACCGGATCGCCGATCGCGGCCTCGGCAGGCGCGGGGCGGTGCTGGTGCTCTGGGCTTTCGGCGCGATCGCCGGCGCGTCCGGCCTGCTGCTGCTGACCGTCAACGCCACCGGCGCCATCATCATCGGCGTGCAGGCGGTGGTGCTCATGGCGGTGCTGGGCGTGCTGGAATTCTGGCCCAGGGGTGGGATTGGCGGCAAGACGCATGGCTGACCGCGCGCGCACGACCGGCGTGGTGCACGGCCTGACCATCGTCATCGCCCTGCTTGCGTGTGTGCGCGCGCTCGTGGCGTTTGATCCGGTGCCGGGCTGGGGGCTCGATCCCTACACCATCGCCGCGCCCGCCGGCGCCTTCGGCCCGCGCGAGGCGGCGCTGCTCGACGTGCTGACGATCCTGCTGAGCGGTCTGGTGCTCTTGCTCGCACCGCCGGCGCGGTGGAAGCCGTGGACGGGCTGGGCCGGGGCGCTCGTGCTGGTTGGTGTCATCGGGTGCGTTCATGGCTTGCCCGATGGCCCAAGGCAGGCCGACCTCTCACCGGCCCTCGCGTGGCTGGCGGCGCTGGCCGGCGCGGGCGGCCTGGCGCGCGGCTGCGCGGACGTTCAGAGCCGCCGCGTGGTGGCGGCGCTGCTGGCCGGGCTGACGGCGATGCTCGTGGCCAAGGGTCTCGTCCAGCTCCTGGTCGAGCACCCGTCGACCGTCGCGCAGTTCGAGGCCGACGAGGCGCGGATGCTCGCGGCCCAGGGGCTCGAGCCCGGGTCGGCCGGCGCGCGGGCGTTCGAGCGTCGGCTCCGCCAGCCCGAGATCACCGGCTGGATCGGCTTCTCGAACGTCGTCGCCTCGTTCCTGGCGGCGGGCGGCGTGCTGCTGGCGGCCGTCGCCGTCTCGGCGCGCCGGTGGGCGGCGGTCGTCGCGGGCGTCGGCGCCCTCGTCGCGCTCGGCCTGGTCGTCTACGGCGGCAGCAAGGGCGCGATGGCCGCGAGCGCGCTGGGCCTGGGGTGCGTCGCGATCGGGCGGTTCGCGCCGACGCGCTGGCGAGAGGGTCGGATGCGTGCGCGCCTCGCCGGTGCGATCGCGTTCGTCGTCGTCATCGGGCCGCTCCTCGCGCTCGTCGCACGCGGCATGGTGGGCGAGCGCGTGGGCGAGCTGAGCCTGCTCTTCCGCTGGTTCTACGTCGAGGCGTCGATGCGCATCGCGATCGACAACCCGCTCCTGGGCGTCGGGCCGGGCGGCTTTAAGGACGCCTACGCCATCGCCAAGAACCCCATCAGCCCCGAGAACGCGGCCAGCCCGCACAGCGTCGTGTTCGACGCGATGGCCTCGATGGGCGTCGTGGTCGGCGTGGTCGTGCTCGCGCTGGTGGTGTTCGCGGCGTGGCGCGCGGCGAGGGCGGTGCTGGCCAGCACCGTCGAGGCCGACGACGCGGGCCGCGTGCCGCGGCTGGCGCTCGTGGCCGGGCCGGCGATCGCGGTCGTGATCGGTGCTCGGTTCGAGCTCGAGTCGGTCGGCGGGCTGACCCCCGGCCTGGCGATGGCGTGGGTCGGCGGGCTGGCGGCTTGGGTTGCGATCGCGGTGGCCGCCTGGCACGCGCCGGTCCGGGCCATCGCACTCGGCGCGGGGGCCGCGGCGCTGGTGCTGATCGCGCACGGGCAGATCGAGATGACGCCGGTGCTCGTGGGCTCGGCCTCGCTCTGGGCCGCGTGGCTGGCGGTCGCTGTTGCGCGTCAGGATACCGAAGCAGCCCCGGCCCGGGCAGCTCGGCTCGTCGGAGCGGTGCCGGCGGTGCCGGCGGTGATGGCGCTCGCGGTAGCGGTGCTCGCGTTGCCCGGGCTCTGGACGTGGCAGACGGCAGTCGAGCGGGCAGCCGCGGCGGCGCGCCGGCCGGCGGAGTTCACCGCCACGCTCCAGGCCAGTGGCGGCGACCCGCGCGTGGTCCGTGCGGTGGCCGAGCAGGTGTCGGCCGAGATCGGCCGGCCCGTGGGCCCGGCCAACCTGGGTGCGGGGCTCGGCGAGCTGGGCCGGCAATCTTCGCTGGCCGCGGCGAGCCAGGCGGACCGGGCGGTCGAGGTGGCCCCGGCGGACGGACCGACGCTCCGGCTGGCCTCCCGCGCGTGGCTCGTCGTGGCGATGGCGGTAGACCGCTCGGCGGGCGAGCGGGCCCTCGCGCTCTCGCAGATGGCGACCGAGAGCGAGCCCGCCTCGGCCCAGAACTTCGGCTACCGAGCCACGGTGCTCGCCGCCCTGCACCCCGACGGCTCGAAGACCGAGGAGGTGCTCGAAGCCCTGGCAAAGGCTGAGGCCCTGAACCCGGCCAGCCCGCAGCTCAGGTTCCGGCAGTTCCGGATCGCGCGGGAGGCCGGGCTGGACGAGCGGGCACTCGAGAGCGCGACTGCGGCGCTGCGGGCCCACGAGCGGATGCGGCTGGATCCACTGGGGGCCGGGTTGAGCGAGGCCCAGGTCCGTGAGATCCAGGGCTATCTCGGGGCTCGCTAGGGCGGCCTGTCGCTTGACGGACAGCCGCTGGGCTCTAGCATTACCCTTCGGCCCACGGCTTCCGGTGGCCGCCGGTGGTGATGGTCTGCGGTCAGGGTGATGTACGAGACCACGCGATGGGTCGATGGCCCAGAGCGATGGGATCGCTGCTCCCGGCGGCGGGGCCCCCGGCAGCCGACGAATCGGGCCGGACGATTCGAGCTTCGAGAACGAGTCATCGGTCTGGAGGGGCGTGGCCCCGGGGCCGATGAGAACCAGACAACCAGGGCCCGCCGGGCACGCCGGGCGGGAGGCCGATCATGGATCGCGGGCGCGTGCCCGGATCGGATGACGGTCGATGGATTCGCCGAATTCGATCCGCCGTTCGGGCGGACGAGCAGACCGAGGACACGAGGACGACGCCATGG
Source organism: Phycisphaerales bacterium (assembly GCA_040217175.1). Classification (NCBI taxonomy): domain Bacteria; kingdom Pseudomonadati; phylum Planctomycetota; class Phycisphaerae; order Phycisphaerales; species Phycisphaerales bacterium. The sequence continues at coordinate 1,305,799 of JAVJNT010000002.1, forward strand.
CCGAGATGCCGCTGAACAAGGTTCGTAACATCGGGATCGCCGCCCACATCGATGCGGGCAAGACCACGGTCACCGAGCGCATCCTCTTTTACACGGGCAAGACCCACAAGCTGGGCGAGGTGCACGAAGGCACCGCGACGATGGACTTCCTGCAGGAAGAGCAGGAGCGTGGCATCACGATCCAGTCGGCGGCGACGACGTGCCACTGGACGCGCAGCGACGTCGAGTACCAGATCAACCTGATCGATACGCCGGGCCACGTGGACTTCACGATCGAAGTCGAGCGTTCGCTCCGCGTGCTCGACGGCGCGGTCGCCGTGTTCGACGGCAAGGAAGGCGTCGAGGCCCAGAGCGAGACGGTGTGGCGCCAGGCCGACCGGTACCGCGTGCCGCGCATCTGTTACATCAACAAGATGGACAAGATCGGCGCGAACTTCGAGTTCAGCTTCAACTCCGTGAAGAAGCGCCTGGGCGCGAACGCCATCGCCGTGCAGATTCCCATCGGCGCGGGCAACGAGCTCGAGGGCATCATCGATCTGCTGGGCATGCGGGCGTACTACTTCGATGCCAACGAGCAGGGCGCTGTGGTGACCGAGAAGGACATCCCCGACGACCTGATGGCCGAGGCCGAGAAGTGGCGTCACGATCTGGTCGATGCGGCCAGTTCGCTCGACGACGACCTGACCGAGAAGTACCTCGAGGACGAGAACTCGGTCACGGTCGAGGACATCCGCAGCGCGCTGCGCAAGGGCACGCTCGCGTTGACGTGCAACCCGGTCTTCTGCGGCTCGGCCCTGAAGAACATCGGCGTGCAGCGGTTGCTGGACGGCGTCATCGACTACCTGCCCAACCCCACCGAGGTGCCCGAGGTGCAGGGCGTCGACCCGAAGGACTCGGAGAAGAAGCTCAAGCGGCCGCATGATGCCAAGGCCCCGCTGTCGGCCCTGGTGTTTAAGGTGGTGGCCGACAGCCACGGCGACCTGACCTACACGCGCATCTACTCGGGCACGCTCGAGAAGGGCAGCCGCGTGCTGAACCCCGGCAACGGCAAGCGTGAGATCGTGAGCCGTATCTACCAGATGCAGGCCAAGACGCGTGAGGCCCTCGATCGCGCCCACGCGGGTTCGATCGTGGCGGTCATCGGCATCAAGGACTCGATCACGGGCGACACGCTGTGCGACCCGAGCGACCCGATCTTGCTGGAGCGGATGGACTTCCCCGATCCGGTGATCTCGATGTCGATCGAGCCCAACACCAGCGACGACAAGCGCAAGCTGAGCGAGGCGCTCGTGACGATCCGCCGCGAGGACCCGAGCTTCCAGAGCCACTACGACGACGAGACTGGGCAGACCATCATCGCCGGCATGGGCGAGCTGCACCTTGAGATCATCAAGAACAAGCTGACGCGCGACATGAAGATCGACGTGCAGGTCGGCAAGCCGCGCGTGAGCTACCGCGAGGCGATCCAGGGCGAGGCCAAGGAAGTCCGCGGCAAGTTCGTCAAGCAGACCGGTGGTCGCGGCCAGTTCGGCGACGTGATCATCAACCTGCGGCCCTACACCAAGGAAGAGGCCGACGAGGACGGCATCAAGTTCGTCGAGGGCGTGGCCTTCGAGAACAAGATCGTCGGCGGCTCGATCCCCAAGGAATTCATCCCCTCGGTCGAGGCGGGCATCCGGCAGACGGCGGCCAGCGGCGTGACGGCGGGCTACCCGCTGATCAACATCAAGGCCGAACTGGTCGACGGCTCGTACCACCAGGTCGATAGCTCGCAGGTTGCCTTCGAGCAGGCGGCTCGCCTGGCGCTCCGCGAGGCCGTCTCCAAGGCCCGTAGCGTGCTGCTCGAGCCGATCATGAAGGTCGTCATCGTGACGCCCGAGGAGTTCTTCGGCAACGTGACGGGCGACATCTCGAGCCGCCGCGGCATGATCATCGACACCGAGGATCGTGGCGCCGGCATCCGCCAGATCACGTGCGAGTGCCCGCTGAGCGAGATGTTCGGCTACACGACCACGCTCCGCGGCATGAGCCAGGGCCGGGCCGCGGCGTCGATGGAGTTCCAGGAGTATCGCCCGATGCCGGCGAACCTGATGCAGGAAGTCATCGCGGCCGACTGATCGGACCTGCCGGCCGGAGCGGGTCGGCAGCGTCCCAAGAAAACCGTCCCAGACCGCAGACGCCCACGCCCCGGAGGCCTCCGAAACCGGCCTCCAACCCGCGTGGGCGTTATGCTTGGGGGCGTGTTTCAGGGCGGGGCTCGTTCGGCCCGCCGCAGTCCAGGCGAAGGGGAGGCCACGATGGCCGATCGTGTTCCAACCGCGTTGCTGTTCGGGGCCCCGGGTGCGGGCAAGGGCACCCAGGGCAAGATCCTCGGGCAGATCCCGGGGTTCTACCACCTGTCGTGCGGCGAGGTGTTCCGGACGCTCGATATCCACAGCCCGCTGGGCCGGACGTTCTACGAGTATTCGTCCAAGGGCAACCTGGTGCCCGACGACGTGACGGTCGACATGTGGAAGGAAAACCTCCACGCGCAGATGACCCTGAGCTATTACAAGCCCCACGCCGAGATCCTGGTGCTCGACGGCATCCCGCGGAACGTCAAGCAGGCCCAGCTGCTCGAAGAGCACGTGGAGGTCAAGGCCATCGTGCACCTCGTGTGCCGCGACATGAACGCCATGCTCGTCCGGCTGCGCAAGCGCGCCCTTCGAGAGAACCGGGCCGACGACGCCCGCGAGGACGTGATCCGGCGCCGGTGGGAGGTCTACGAGCACGAGACGCGGCCCGTGCTGGACTTCTATTCCAAGGACCTCATCCACGAGGTGGACGCGATCGGAACGCCGGTGCAGGTGCTCCAGCACACGCTCGAGGCGCTGGCGCCGATCCACGACACGCTCTTCGGCCAGCAAGAAATGGACGGCGACCTGTAGCCTCTGGCGTACGCTTGGGCATGGCCGAAGCGATGACCTGGGCGGTGCTGCTGGCGCGTTGGACCGAGTTTGCGCGCTCGGCGGTGGCGCTGCCGACCGAGGGCGAGGGCGGATGCTGGCGCGAGAGCGTGCCGGCGATCATCGGGCTGCAGGCCATCGCGCTGGCTCTGGGCGACCTCGACGAGCACGAGTTGGACGAGGGGCGGGCGCTGGCGATTGACACCGCGTCGGTAGGCATCGATCGGCACGCGGCCGACCTGGCGAAGATCTGGGCCGACGTGCCCTGGCCCGACGAGCTGCACGAGCTGCTGGAAGATGCGCGGCGGGCAGTAGCGGATGCGCTCTCGTCCGGCATCGAGTGGTGCGTCGATGACGCAACGGCCATCCTGGAGCATCCGGCCGAGCTGGTGGGCTTGTTGGAAGCATTGGGCTTCGAAGGCGACGTGTACCTTGCCGCGCCCGGGCAGCAACTTTCGCTCGGGTGCCCGTGCGCGTTCGTGCACGAGCCCGGCGGAGGCACGCCCATGGCCGAGGTCGTCGGCGCGGTCGCCGGGTTCCTCGGGGCCAATGGCGTTGGTGATGGGCTCGTCCGCCGCGGTGCGCCCAGGCAGGCATATCGGCAGTTCGACTTTTCCAAGGGCGGCCCCGTGCGAGACCTGGTGGCGTGGATGGGCGGCGATCCGCAGCCTGGCCAGCCGTTGATGGTGCCGGTGGTGCTCGGCGGTCGCTCCCAGCCGGTCGCCTTGCCGCCGCGGCGTGGGCAGCCGGTCGACCCGCCGCCGCTGGAATTCGAATCGACCGCGTCGGCGGAGATTTCGGCGGGCGACGACGCCGACGCGTGAGGCCCTCGGGCGATCCGCCGGCTATCATGGTGGCCCAGCGGGCGAGTACCCAAGTGGCCAAAGGGGGCAGACTGTAAATCTGCTGGCAATGCCTTCGGGGGTTCGAATCCCTCCTCGCCCATTCCGCCGTGCGATCCGAGCTCGGCGATCAACGCACATCTTCACATAACAACGACATCGAGCGAGCCACGTGCAGTCGGCACGCGGCTCGTGTTTCGTGGTGATTGGGGTGAGTCGTGCGTGTGCCCTGCGCTCCTTGGAGTTGGAGATCGTTCGACCGAGTGCGTCGAGCGAGATCCGGCAACAAGAACGGAGGTGCATCATGATCTCGAACGTACGACCGATCGTCATCGCATCGTTGGCCACCGGTTTCGTGGCTTTGATCGCGAGCCCTGCGCTTGCGCAGCCGAGCCATCGCAGCACGGCGAAGGCCGGCTCGGAGGTCAAGGTTCCCGAGATCGGCAAGCCTGGTAATCGTCTGCTCAAGCGGGTCTCGCCGCGAGACTTCATCAAGTGGAGCTGGAAGCTCCGCGCCGACCGGACAGGCGATAACGATGGCCTGAATCAGACCAAGTTTGCGTTTGCCCCGGGTGCTGCCCCCGCCGGCCGAGCGCTCAACGGCGGCAACTCGATCACGGGCTTCCTTGGCAGCACTTCGACCGGGAGGGGCGTGGGCACCAGCAACATCAGGACCCGACGCGTGCAGTGGAACGTGACGGCGACCGGCTCGCTTGGCGGCCCCGAGAAGCACAAGCCCAAGTGGTCGACGTGGATGAGCGGCAAGGACCCGTTCTACATCACCGTGGACGAGTTGGGCGCCGCCGATCTCCTCCTCGAACAAGAGATCGACGTGTGGTTCCCGATGACGCTGTCGGGCGGCGAGGTCGTCGGCGAGGAGGCGAACTTCGGGTGGGAGGCGAGCCTGCTGTACCAGGATCTCGAATACGACTTGTTCTCCCTCCACGCCGACGAGGGCGGCTTCGACGCCCAGCTCTTCGATACGCCGTTCGAATTCGAGCTCTGGTCCATGATCGATCTGGACGCGACCGAGGACCACGCGTTGTCGGTGCCCATCGATGGAGCGGGCATCGAACGGATGCTGCTGGGCGACCTCGACGACGGCGTCATGGATACTCGCCTCAATCTGGGAATCCTCGTTCGGGATCTCTCCGTTGCGGACATCATCGCCTCCGGGGCGGCCATCGGCCTGCGGAGCGAGGCGGGTGCGGGGGCGGCCGTGCCGGCGCCGGCGACGCTGGCGTTGTTCGGGCTCGGCCTTGGGGTTGCCACCCGCCGACGGAGCGCGGGGGCATGCTGACGAGCGACGGCGAAGGGACGACCGGCCTGCCTGCGCGGGCCGGTCGTCTATTGGCCGTCGGTTCGTGATCCGCCCGGAGCAGCGGGCGATGCGATTCGGGTCTTGATGGGTGATCGACGTAGCAGTTGGGGCTTATCCGGACCAAATGGTCCGGCGATGCCGCAATCTGTCCGAATTCAGGGCAACTTGGGCTTGGCCTGGTGCGGCTTTTCCGCCATTGTATAGGAACCCCCGAAGCCGGTTACGCAGTGGCCGAGCCTGTTGTATTGGTAGACATATAGCGCTGGAACGCCCGGCGTTGCCGTGCATGCCCGGGGGGCGTGCTTCGGGCGACCCCACAGCTCATCAGGAAGAGGACGACACATGCAGCGTGGTAGTAATCGATGGACGGTCGTGACCGCTTCGGCGGCGGTGTTGCTGGCCAGCAGCGGGCTGGCGCTCGCGTCGCAGCAGTTGGCCCAGCCGACCCAGGCCCAGACGGTGCGCGTGGGCGACGGCTACGTGCGGACCTTCGTTGACGCCGGCCAGCCGATGGTGGCCATCAGCCTCGACGGTCGCGCCGAGCAGCGCGTGGTCGAGCAGCGCGGCACGATCATGCTGCGCTATGCCGAGTTCGATCCGGCTGGGTTCATCCCCGCCGTTCCGCAGGACCTGCGAGCCGTCGACGGCAACCAGGCGTTCATCGTGCAGTACATCAGCCAGCCGCTCGAGGCGTACGGCGATGCCATCGCGCGATTGGGCGGCACCGTCGAGCGCTTCCTGCCCGACCAGGCGCAGATCGTCACGATCGATGCGAGCATGGTTGACGCCGTTCGGGCGCTCCCGTTCGTGCGGTGGGTGGGCGAGTACCACCCGGCGTACAAGCTCGACGAGCCCGACCTGCAGCGCCTCGCGCTGGCGGGCATGGGTGACTCGACCACGTTCCAGCGGTACTCGATCCAGACGCTGCGTCGCGGCGAGGGCTCGCTGAAGGGCCTGGCCCAGCAGATCCGCTCGATCGGCGCGGCGATCGATCTCGAGTCCGAGCCGGTCGGCCGCCTGCAGGCGTGGCTGACCGATGCGCAGCTCCTGGCGGTTGCCCAGCGCAGCGACGTCCTGTTCATGGACGTGCGCGGCGAGCCCGAGCTCGACGTCGACATCGCCCGCATGATCGGTGGCGCCGATTACGTCGAGAACGAGACCGGCTACACCGGCCAGGGCGTCCGCGCCGAGGTCATGGACAGCGGCTTGTACCTCAGTCACCAGGAGTTCAGCAGCATGTCGCCGGCTCCGCTGCTGCACGGTTCGGTCGGCAGCCAGTCTCACGGCACGAGCGTGTTCAGCATCGTGTTTGCGCCGGGCACCAACCCGCAGGCTCGCGGCTTCCTGCCCGACGCCGAGCAGACCATCATGGCGGCCTACGGCGCGCTGGGCGATCGCTACGCCCACACCGCCCGCCTGGTCGATCCGTCCGGCCCGTACCGCGCCGTCTTCCAGACCAACAGCTGGGGCGACTCGCGCACGAGCGACTACACGACGATCTCGGCCGAGATGGACGACATCCTGTTCGACCACAACATCATCATCACCCAGAGCCAGTCGAACTCGGGCAGCACGCCGAGCCGTCCCCAGGCCTGGGCGAAAAACATCGTGGCCGTTGGTGGCATCAACCACTTCGGCACGCTGACGCGCAGCGATGACCGCCACGGCGGCGCGGCGGGCAGCACGGGTCCGGCTCGCGACGGTCGCATCAAGCCCGACCTGAGCCACTTCTACGACTCGACCATCGCGGCGACCACGGGCTCGCCGACGTCGTACACGCAGTTCGGCGGCACGTCGGGCGCCACGCCCATCACCGCCGGCCACTTCGGCCTGTTCTTCCAGATGTGGAACGAGGGCGTGTTCGGTCCGGTCGGCGTTCCGGGCGGTACGGTCTTCGAGAACCGTCCGATCTCCAGCACGTCGAAGGCCATGATGATCAACACGGGCCTGCAGTATGACTTCGCGAGCTCGAGCGACGACCTGAACCGCATGCGTCAGGGCTGGGGCCTTGCCGACGTCGGCAAGCTCTACGACGAGCGCGAGCGCTTCTTCATCGTCGACGCCACGGAGCCGCTGACGCCGCTGGGCGCCAACAGCTACCCGCTGAAGGTCGCCAGCGACGAGCCGGACCTGCGCGTCACGATGGTGTACCGCGACGTGAGCGGCACGACCTCGTCGAGCAAGCACCGCATCAACGACCTGACCCTGAAGGTGACCTCGCCGAGCGGCACGGTCTACTGGGGCAACAACGGCCTGGCCGACGGCAACTTCTCCACGCCCGGTGGCTCGGCCAACGACCTCGACAACGTCGAGAACGTGTTCGTCGATTCGCCCGAGGGTGGCGTGTGGACGGTCGAGGTGATCGCCGACGAGATCAACCAGGACGGCAACCCCGCGACGGCTGGCCTCGATGCGGTTTACTCGCTGGTTGTTGCCGGCGTGACCCCGGCTATCGGCATGTCGCTGGTGTCGGACGTTCCGGACATCGTGCTTCCGGGCACCGAGGTCAACGTCGAGATCGAGGTCATCGAGGGCGACGAGATGCTCGTTGGCGTGCCCTCGATCTACTACGACATGACCGGTTCGGGCTTCACCCGCGCCGATATGTCCGCGAGCGGCGACACGTGGGTCTTCGACCTGCCCGAGACCACGTGCGGCACCGCGCCGACCTTCTACATGGAGGTGACCGGTGATGGTGGCACGACCGTGACGCTGCCCGCCCTGGGCGGCGACGCGCCGTACACGATCGATCGCGTCGGCGAGGACCTGAACTACGGCGAGTACGACTTCGAGACGGCCGTCGGCTGGAACGTCTCGGGCTCGACCATCACGGGCGACTGGGAGCTCGGCACGCCCGATGGCTTCCGTGGCGCTCCCGATGACGACTTCGATGGCTCGGGCCAGGCCTACGTGACCGGCAACGAGCGTGGCGAGGACGTCGACGGTGGTCCGACCATCCTGACCTCGCCGGTCTTCGACCTGACGGGTGCTCCGTCTGACGTCGAGCTGCGCTACGCCCGCTGGTTCTGGAACGATGACCAGCGCGCCGGCCTGACCGACGCCGACCGCCTGCTGGTGGAGATCACCGATGGCTCGGGCTGGACCACCATCGAGTCGGTGGACCACGATGCGGGCGGCGAGGAGTGGACGGAGATGACCATCACGGTCGCCGACTTCGTCTCGCTCACCGATAGCGTCCAGCTTCGCTTCACCACCTCTGACAACCCCAACGACTCGGCCACCGAGGCCGCGCTGGATGCCGTGAGCGTGACGGGATTCCGGTGCGATGATGGCACCGGCTGCCGCGCCGACTTCGACGGCAACGGAAGCCTGGACATCTTCGACTTCCTGGCCTTCCAGAACGCGTTCGCCGCTGGTGATCTGGCCGCCGACTTCGACGGAGACGGCGTGCTGAACATCTTCGACTTCCTGGCGTTCCAGAACGAGTTCGCCGCGGGTTGCTGAGTCTCTGAACCTGTCGGAGCCGCGGGGCCGATCCGGGCCCGCCTCTGATTGACGCGAAGGAGCCGCCTGAGGAGGGCGGCTCCTTTTTTGTGTCTGCTCCATCGCCGATCCGCATCCGTTTCAGGAGCGGGGAGCCCCAACGGACGTGACCGATTCGTGGTTTCATCAATGCGGAAGCCACGCGTTATGCGGACGGATGTTCGGCGCGTGCGCGTTGTAAGGGTGGGTCACCGTCATGGCTCGAGAAGGTGCGTGCTGGAGTGGCCCGGGGAGCCTATTGACACCAAACTATCAGGTAACGGGGCCGCCAGCGGGCTCGTAATAACCAAGTCCCGTCATCGTCCCTGCACCGACGGTGGCGGTCGGGTCGACCGCGTGCGACGCTGGCCTCCGGTCGGGCGTCACCGGCGATACATCACACATCCCGAGAACAGGGGAGGATTTCCATGCGAGGAAGCAAGAACAGCGCCGTTGCACTGCGGCTCGTCGCGGGCCTGGGCATCGGCCTGGTCGCCGCGGCTTCGGTTTCGGCCGACGACGTGATCATCATCGGCGACAGCCTGGCCGACACGTACCCGGGCGTGCGCACGCTCGAGGATTCCAGCGGACGCACCGAGGCGTTCTACGGCGTGCCGATGACCACGGGCCTGACGGCCGAGCAAGCGGCGATGGACTTCCTTGCCCAGCACGGGTCGGAGTTCGGCGTTGGCGAGTTGGAATTGAACCTGGCGCACCAGACGACGCTGCGCGACGGCAGGTTCACGGCGTTCATGTTCGACCAGTCGGTCGATGGCATCCCCGTGCACCTTGGCATCGGCCGCGTGCTGGTGCTCGATCGTGGCGTCGACCATGCCGTGGTGTACGCCGCCGGCAACCTCGCCCAGAACGGCCCCGGCGACCTGCAGGACCTCGTGTTCCTGACGCCGGCCCAGGCGTCGGCGATCGTCCGTAACGACATCCGCTTCACGAACTTCGTGAACTTCAGCCAGCCCGAGCTCGTCGCCTTCTATGGCAACGGCCAGGGCGAAGACGCGGTCCAGACGCGTCCGGCGTATCGAGTGACGGCCGAGCACGTGGGCTATCCGGTCGTCGATCAGGCGTACGAGGTGTTCGTCGACGCCGAGACTGGCGAGCAGTTGCTCGTGCAGTCGGCGATCGCGCACGTCGACGTCGAGGGCACGACGACTGGCCGCGCTACGCCCGGCCTGCTGCCCGACACCGCCGGCAACCCGCCGACCGAGCAGCGGTTGCCGTTGCTGGAGGTGATGCTGCGAGGCGGCTCGAGCGCGGTGAGCGACATCAACGGTGAGTTCGTGATCCCGCACTCGGGCACGTCGAGCGTGACGGTCGACGGCGAGCTGCGTGGCCCGTGGGTGCGCGTCAACGACGTGGCTGGCCCCGAGCTTTCGGCGAGCGTGGTCACCACGCCTCCCGGCCCTGCGGACCTGCTGTTCAACCCGAGCCCGAACCAGTTCACCACGGCCCAGGTCAACACCTTCCTGCACACGAATCTGTCGTACGACCTGATGAAGACGCGGGCCCCGGGCTTCACCGGGCTCGACCGCCAGACGCCGGCAAACGTCAACATCAACGACAACTGCAACGCGTTCTTCAGCGGGGCCGACCTGTCGATCAACTTCTTCACCGCCGGCGGTGGCTGCGTGAACACGGCGTTTTCGACCGTCGTCGCCCACGAGTACGGGCACTTCATCGTGAACCGGCTGGGCCTGTCGCAGGGTGCCTTCGGCGAGGGTTACGGCGACTCGGTTGCGATCAACCTCTATGACACCGGCATCGTCGGCCAGGGCTTCCTGACCGGTGGCGGCGCGGTGCGAAACCCCGAGGCGGCTCGCCAGCAGTTCCCGTGCGGCTCGGCCATCCACACCTGCGGTCAGGTGCTGGGCGGCTCGTGGCGCTGGATCCGCCTGAACATGAACGGCACGCTGGGTTCCGCTGCGGCCTTGGCCACGGCGCAGGACCTGTTCGTCGGCTGGTCGATCATCACGCTCGGCGGCGACGGCAGCGATTCGGCGACGCCGCGTACGGCCATCGAGGTGCTGACGATCGATGACGACGACGGCATCCTTGGCAACGGCACGCCCAACTACGACGAGATCTGCATGGCCTTCGATCGCCACGGCATCGACTGCCCCGAGCTCGATCTCATCAGCATCTCCGTTGTCGACGCCCCCGACCAGCTGAGCTCGGGCCAGAGCGCCGAGGTCCGCGTCAGCATCACCGACTCGACGGCATCGCTCGAGCTCGGGACGCAGATGCTGGGCCTGATCATCGACGGCGACACGCAGATGGTGCCGCTGGTCGCCGATGGCGATGAGTTCGTTGGCACGATCCCGGGCCAGCCCGGCCTGACCGACCTTGCGTACTTCATCACGGCCGATGCCGACACGGGCGACACGGTCCGCGTGCCGAGCTCGGGCGGCTTCCCGGTGCTGGTCGGCGAGGAGATCATCTCGTTCGACTTCGAGACGGCGCCCGGCTGGACGGTGGAGAACACCGCCCTGGACGATGGCGCTTGGGATCGCGGCCGTCCGCTGGGTGCGGGCGACGATCGCAGCGAGGACCCGGAGACCGACTTCGACGGCTCGGGCAGCGCGTTCCTGACCGATCGCGCTTCTGGCAATTCCGACGTTGATGGTGGGCCGACCACCCTGATCAGCCCGGAGTTCGACCTGTCGGACTACGACGATGCGATCGTGTCTTATGCCCGCTGGTTCCGCAACGATGATCGCGACGCAGACCGCCTGCGCATCGAGTTCTCCGACAATGGCGGCCTGACGTGGTCGCTGGCGGAGAACGTCGCCGATACGCCCGCCGGCTGGGTTGTTGCGTCCGTCCGGGTGTCGGACGTCGTCGACGTGACCGATGAGTTCCGCGTGCGGTTCCTCGCCACCGACAACCCGAACAACTCGGTGACCGAGGCGGGCATCGATGCGTTCCGGATCATCGTCGACGGCGGCTCCGCTTGCCGGGCCGACTTCGACGGCAACGGCACGCTGGACATCTTCGATTTCCTGGCGTTCCAGAACGCCTTCGCCGCGGGCGACCTCGCCGCCGACTTCGACGGCGATGGCTCGCTGAGCATCTTCGACTTCCTGGCGTTCCAGAACGACTTCGCCGCGGGCTGCTGAGGCAGGCCGAGCCCTTTCCAAGCCTCAACGGGGCCCTTCCGCACGCCGGGAGGGCCCCTTTTCCGTGATCGGGGTGGTCTTCGTGGCGGGCATCGGGCCGGCCGGAGGCATAGCATCGAGGCCCGTATCGTGCTCCTCCAGAGGGTGGGTACGGGTGCTTCGAGACGGGGTGTGGCGCAGCTTGGTTAGCGCGTTTGACTGGGGGTCAAAAGGTCGCAGGTTCGAATCCTGTCACCCCGATTCCATGACACGAGGCCGCCTTGGAGGGCGGCCTTGTTTCGTTCTGGTGGGACCCTTCCTCTTCGGGCTCGTTTGGTGCCGTCCGCAAACGGGCCGATACTGTTGATGCATGGCGACGCCCGAGAAGGATGACCGGGGTCCGAGTCCGCGGCGGCGCTGGCGACGGCTGCGTCGCCTGCCTGCCCAGATCTCGCGGCGCAGTCCGTTCAAGGGATCGATCCGCCCGGGACGCGTGCCATTGTTCTCGCTGGCTCGGCGCCCTTCGCTCCCCTTCCCGCATCCCTGGAACTACCGCGAGCCACTGCGCGTCCTCTCGACGTTCTATCACGGTGCGGAAGCCGAGGACGACTTCGGCGCGCGGCACAACCGCTACCTCGACGTCCCTGGATTCGCACCGGTCCTGGTTTCACGCGACCCCGGCGTCATCGAGGCGATCTCCAAGGCGACGGGCGATAAGCCCGGCCAGTTCGACCGCGACACCATGCCGACCAGCGGGATCGCTCGTGCGACCGGCGAGAAGACCCTGCTCTACGCCAACGGCGCGACGTGGCGCGCCCAGAAGCAGATGGTCGCCCCGCCGTTCTCGCGATCGACCCTGTACCAGCCCGAGGTGTTCACCGACTTCGCCGAGAATTGTCGACGCATCGCGATCGAACGGCTCGAACTGGTCGGCGAGCGGTTGCGCGAGCGCGGATCCTCGACGCTCGAGGTGGCGTTGGAGCCCGAGATCAAGGCCGTGATGCTGGACATGCTCGTCAACAGCTTCTTCGGCGCGTCGATCGGCTCGGACGACATTCGAGGCCGTGACGTCCCGGCGATCGATCGGTTCATCGACAACATCGTCCGGGACACCGTCATGGCCAAGGTCGGCTGTCCGATGCATCGCTTGCCCCGGTGGATCGGCGGGGTCGCGCGGGCGAGGGAAGCCGCGCAGACGTTCGAAGACTTGACCAGCGAGTCCATCCGCCCCCGCGCGCACCAGGCGGGACTCTGGCGGCACTTCCAATCGGACGTGACAGACGAGGCGTTGCGGCCCAATGTCCGGGTGTTTCTCGCCGGAGCACTGGAGGCCACGACGTCGTATGCGAGCTGGGCGCTCTCGCACCTGGCGCGCGACGAGGCCGCGCAGCAGCGGCTTTATGAAGAGGTCCGTTACGTCGAAGACTACAGCCCCGAAGCACTGCAAGAACTGGAGTTCCTGGGTTGCGTACTCAACGAGACGTTGCGTCTGACGCCGGCCCTGTACTTCCATCCACGCCGCGCCGGTGGGGACACGCTCGTGAAGACGCGTCGGGGCGATGAGTTGCTCATTCCCGACGGAACCCACGTGTTGCTCGATGTCTGGCACGCCAACCGGCACGACGATCACTGGGGCCCCGAGGTCACCGGGCACTCGGCCGAGCGGTTCGTTCCGGAGCGCTGGTGCGGGCGCGGGGCGACCGATCAGGGCACGAAGGACTGGCTGCACTTCGGCTTCGGCCACGGTCCTCGGTTCTGCCCGGGCAAGAACCTCGGTCAGATGGAAGTGGCGCTGGTCGTGGGCGTCGTCATCAAGCTCTTCGAGCTTCGACCGGTCCGGCGTGGGAACCCCGCGCGAGCCGGGGTATCGACGAAGCCTGCGGACGGTGTCATGGTCGAGCTGCGCGTTCGAGATCGCTGACGCGGTTGCGTCCGTGGCGTGGCCTGTCTAGTCGTCGGCACGCAAACGAGTCATGTCGAGCGATGGCGCTACGACGGCATTCTCTCGAACAGCGGGGACCGGCAATCACCGGTCCCCGTGTTCGGTGTTCGGGCAGGGCGTTACGCGGTTGCCGGCAGCTCTGCCTGCGTCGCCGAGAGCGAGCTCGGCTTGCTCAGGCTCACGACGGTGAGCACGGCGGCGGCGTTGGCCCAGTAGTACCACGCGTCGAGGCCCGTGAAGCCGAGCGCGAAAGGCGCGACCACGAACGTGACGCCAACGAGCCCGTCGACGAGCACGTGGAGGCGGTACGGCAGGACTCGAAACAACCCGAGCATGTGGTCGGTGTTGATGGTCAGGATCAGCGCGGCGATGCCGGTACCGACCGAGAGCCACTTGGCGGCGGGGGCCGACTCGCCCAGCCCGAGCACGAACGGCGCGGCGATCAGGGCAAGCGCGACGGGGTAGTCGAGCAGAGCGTGGATGTTCTTGGTGATGAATCGAGGATGCATGTCGTGTTCCTTTCGGTCTTCTGGAGCAGCGTCGAATGCAGCTCGTGTCAAGTGCTGCGAGCGTGCGCACACGGTCACTGCTCCGCCGCTCGTGGCGATCGAGCAACGAGCGGACATCGATGGACGCGATGACCAGCACCCGGGGCCGGTGTTGCCGGCAGGGTCCGCGGTCTATTGAGATTCAGGGGATGGGTCGGGCCGGTCGGGGGTTCAAGACCCAACACGGCCGGCGCACGCGATCGCCGGGAGGCGACCGACCGGCGTCAGAAGAGGGAGAGGCCCGTGCCGTCCAGCGATGCCTGCAGGGCGTCCCTGCGGTCGCGACGGGAGGATCGGGCTGGGACGCGGTTCCGGTGCATCGCCCGGGGAACCTCGTGGCCGTCCGTTGTGTTCCTTTGAAAGTGAGCGATAGCTGGGCAGGCGTGCTGGCGTTGCCGCGACGAGAGCGATCTGGCGGTGGCTACTTGCGGCCAACCGGGGTAGGATTATGCAACCAGGAGGTTGCGTAATGAGCATCCACAAGTACCAGGACCGGATCGAGAAGGTCGTCGAGCTCGCGGCACCGGTGGCTCGGGTCTGGCGGGCGCTCACCGATCACGCGGAGTTCGGGGCGTGGTTCCGGGTTCGGCTCGACGGCCCGTTCGAAGTCGGCAAGACGACCACCGGCAACATCACCTATCCCGGGTACGAGCACATGGAATGGGTCTCCGTGACCGAGCGGATGGAGCACGAGCGCGTGTTTGCGTTCTCATGGCCGCCCAGCGCGATCGACCCCGACACCGAGTACGACGCCGACGCGAAGGTGCTCGTCGAGTTCCGGCTCGAACCGTTGGCGAACGGCGGCACGCGTCTGACGATCACCGAGTCGGGTTTCCTGCAGTTCCCGGAGCCCAAGCGGCTCGAAGCGCTGCGTTCGAACACCGAGGGTTGGGACATCCAGGCCGGGAACATCGCCGCCCATGTCGAGCAGTAGCGAGGCCATCGATCCTGCGGCCGTGTTCGCTGCATTGGGCGACGCGACGCGCTTGGAGCTCGTCACGCGGTTGCAGGACGGGAAGCAGCACTGCATCGCGCAGCTCGCCGAGGGGCTTGAGCTGACGCGGCAGGGCGTCACCAAGCACCTGCGCGTGTTGCAGCGGGCGGGCGTTGTTTCATCGACGCGCGTCGGGCGGGAGAGCCGGTTCGCGCTCCGGCCCGATCGGCTCTCGGAGGCCGGCGACTACCTGGCCCGCGCGTCGGCGCAGTGGGACGAGGCAATCGAGCGGTTGCGGGCATCTGTCGAGGAGTGATGCGATGGCTTGCCGCAGCCGAGCTGGAAGTTCCGGCTCGCGTCGAAGCGGGCTTGCTTGGCGCGGAACCACGCGACGATGTCGTCGAATTCGTCGGGTAGATCGATGAGCTCGTTGCCAAGCTGGCTTCTTCAGCCGCTTCTGGGCAGAGGCGTGATGATGAACACGACGCGGGTGGAGGCGTGGCGCGTCGCTGGTTCGCCCTTGACGCGCATCACGGCACGCAGCCTAGACGCGGCGGACCACCATGAGCCGGACCTCGGTCATGTCCTCGATGGCCGAGCGGATGCCTTCTCAGCCAATGCCCGAGTCCTTGACGCCGCCGTAGGGCATGTGGTCGACGCGGAAGGAGGGCACGTCGTTGATGATGACGCCACCGACCTCGATGCGATCCCACGCGTCGTACATGCGGCGCACGTCGTTGGTGAAGACGCCGGCCTGGAGCCCGTAGCGGCTGTCGTTGACCTCGGCGATCGCGTTGTCAAAGGACGAGAACTTTGACATGATGACGACCGGGCCGAACGCTTCTTCTCGGTAGAGCTTGGCCGAGCGGGGCACGCCCTCGAGCAGGGTGGCCTCGAGCACCGACCCCGTCCGAGTGCCGCCCGCGAGCAAGGTAGCGCCGGCGTCGGCGGCCTCGCGGATCCACGACTCGACGCGCTCGGCCGATTCCTCGTTGATCATCGGGCCGATGAAGACGTCGCGGTCCTTCGGGTCGCCGCTCTTGAGGTCCTTCACGGCCTCGACGAGGCGTGAGCGCAGCTCGTCGTACACGTCCTCGTGCGCAATGACGCGCTGCACGCTGACGCAGCTCTGGCCCGATTGGTAATAACCGCCGAAGATGATGCGCTTGACGCAGTCTTCCAGGTCGACGCCGCGATCGACGACGCACGCGGCGTTGCCGCCGAGTTCGAGCACGACGCGCTTCATGCCGGCCTGGGACAGCAGCTTCTTGCCGACCTTGTCCGATCCGGTGAAGCTCAGCAGGCGCAGCCGCTCGTCGGTGGTGAACGGCCCCGCGTGCTCGACGTCGCAGGGCAGGACGCTGAATGCACCCTCGGGCAGGTCGGTCTCCGCCAGGATCTCGCCCAGGATGATGGCACCGATGGGCGTCTTCTCGGCGGGTTTCAGGACGAACGGGCAGCCGCACGCGATGGCCGGTGCGACCTTGTGGGCGACGAGATTGAGCGGGAAGTTGAACGGCGTGATGAACGAGCATGCGCCGATGGGGATGCGCTGGGTCATGCCGCGGTAGCCCTCGGCACGCTTGGAGATGTCCATGGGCATGACCTCGCCGCCCACGCGGGTTGCCTCTTCGGCGGCGATCTGGAACGTGTCGATGAGCCGGCCAACCTCGCCTTCGCTGTCCTTGATGGGCTTGCCGGCCTCGATGCACAGCGCCATCGCGAGCTCGTCGGACCGCTCGCGGAATCGATCGACGCAGTGGGTCAGGATGCGCTTGCGCTCGAACGAGGGGAGCTTGCGCATCGGCTCTGTTGCCTCAGCGCAGGCCTCGATGGCCTTCTCGATGTGCTCGGGTCCGGCGTTCGCGACGCGTGTGGCGACGTCGCCCGTGTACTTGTCGATCACCTCGAGGTCACTGTTGGGCGATTGGGGCTTGTTGGCGAGGTAGAAGGGGTACGTGTCCTTGAGCATGCCGATTCCTCTTAGATGCGACACACCTGGTGGCCCAGGCGTTCGGTGAGCTTCATGTTCTCACGGTAGTCGACGGGCGCCACGAGCAGCGACGGCCCGCGGTGGTCGAGGGCCCGCTTGAGTGCCGGCAAGAAGTCGGCGCTGTTCTCGGCCCGCTCGCTCCGCCAGCCGAAGGCTTCGCCCAGGCCGATCCAGTCGGGATTGCCGAAGGACAGGTCGGTGTGCTTGCCGAACTCGGCCTCCTGCTTCCACTCGATGAGGCCGTAGGCCTTGTCTTCCCAGACGATGGCGACGACGTCCAGGCCCATGCGGGTGATGGTCTCCATCTCCTGCACGTTCATCAGGAAGTCGCCATCGCCGCAGATGGCTACGCAGTGGTCGTCGGGGCGTGCCAGCTTTGCCCCGATCAGTCCGGGCAGCGCCTGGCCCATCGAGCAGAAGCCGTTGGGGATGAGGCACGTGTTTGGCTCGATGCACTGGTAGTGGCGGCCGATCCACATCTTGTGCGCGCCCACGCCGCTGAGCAGGACGTCGCTCGGGCCGAGCGCCTGCCGCGTATCCCACAGCAGCTTCTGGGGCTTGATGATGCCCTTCGTGTCGTCGTTGGCATGCTGGGCGAACTCGTCGAGCATCGACTTGCGGACACGCGCGAGGCGATCGGCGTGGCGGTGCTGGCCGCGCTTGCCCTCGAGTAACTGGCGGAGCTGCACGAGCCCGGCGGCGACGTCGCCCACGAGCTCGACCTCCGGGTGGTACGACGCATCGATCTCGGCGGGCAGGAAGTCGAGGTGGATGATGCGGGTCTTATTGCCCACCCAGTTCCCGGGTGGATACTCGACGAGGTCGTAGCCGATGGCGAGCACGACGTCGGCCTCGATGAGCTCCTGGGCGATCTCGTCTCGCTGCTGGATGCCGACGGTGAACAGGCAATGCTCCGAGTCCATCGATACGGCGCCCTTGCCCATGAACGTCGAGACGACCGGGAAGCCGAATGCTTCTGCGAGAGACCGCAGTTCTGCCGAGGCGCGTGTACGGATGCCGCCGTTACCCGTAAGGACCATCGGGCGGTCGGCGGTCGCGAGCAGCTCGGCCGCGGCTTGGATGGTGTCGGCGTTGGGCGTTGGACGCCGGTAGCGGCGAGGAGTCAGCGGCTTCGCGTCCGTCTTGCGCTTGGCGATGTCTTCGGGAAGCTCGACGAGTACGGCTCCGGGCTTCTCGCCGCGAGCGAGCCGTATCGACTTGCGGATGACCTCGGGGATCGACTCGGCGGTGCGGATCGTCGTCGCCCACTTGGTGACCGGGTCGAACATCGCGACCACGTCCATGATCTGGTGCGATTCCTTGTGCAGGCGATCGGTGGAGCCCTGGCCCGAGATCGCCAGCACGGGAGCGTGGTCCATGTTGGCGTCGGCCACGCCCGTGACCATGTTGGTGGCGCCCGGTCCGAGCGTGCCGATGCAGCCTGCTGGCTGGCCGGTGAGCTTGCCGTATGCCGCGGCGGCGAAGACGGCTCCCTGCTCGTGCCTGGTAATATGCACGTCGATCGATGAGTCCTCGAGCGACATCATCATGTCGGCGTTTTCTTCGCCCGGCACGCCGATGACGAACGGGATCGCCTCTTCCTCGAGGCAGCGGACGAAGAGGTCGGATGCTTTCATGCGATGTTCCTTCCCAGTGGCACGCGGGCCTGGAAGACGGGCCTACTCGATCTTCGTTCGAAGCATGTAGTCGCTCGGCTGCAATTCGTCGTCGATGCCGAACAGGGGCACGCCGATCATGGTGTCGCCCTTCTGGTGGTCCTTCCACACGTTGATCGGCCGGTCGATGGCAAGCTCGGGGTTGTCCTTGTCGGCTACGAGCAGGCGGACCTGGAGCTTCGAGCGATCGGAGAAGTACCACGTGCCGTTGCTGTAGGTCCACTTGGTCTCGCGGGCCCAGGCCTGGGCGGGGATGCGGACCTTGAGCAACTCAAATTCTTCTTGCTGCACCTTCCAGCCACTGATGGCGATCTTGATGGCCTCGTCGCGATCGGCGCCCTGGAAGTTATCGCCGGGCATGGTGTTCTCGCGGATGATGAGCTCGCGGAGGGAATCGGCCTGCTGCTTCAGGTCGGCCTGCGCCTGATCGAACTGCCCACGCATCGCAGCGCCGGCGCTCGCGTCGAGCGCGGTCAGCAGCGTGATCTTCTCGTCGGCGAAGCCCATGACCTGCGGGATGCCGCCGGTGAACCACAGGGGCTTCTGCTCGGCGACGGCCTCGTCTCCGTAGCGACGTGCGGTAGCAATGTGCTCGCGGATCTGTCCGGGCAGCGCGGCCTTCTGCCGCTCGGCCTCGGCCAGGTACTCGGCGTGATTCTGCAGGAACCCGTTGCCAACGCCCTCGATCTGCTCGCCCTGGGCGGTGCCTTGCTGGATGAGGCGGGCGTACTTGCGTGCGATGCGCAGGCACTCGTCCTTGGCGGCCGGACCCTGCTCGAAGGTCTCGCCGGCGAGTACGGGCTGGGTCTGGAACATCTCGGGCCTGGCGAACATGATCGAGAGCTCGCGCAAGCGCTTGTAGTCCGTGTCGAACTCGGGATAGTTCGCGGGGTCGATCAGTTCTTCGAGTCGTGCGTCGAGCGGGCGGAGGTAGTCTTCTGCCGTGACGACCTTTGCCTGCGCGTTGACGAGCCGTTGGCGGGCTTCGGACACGCCGCGACCATCGGCGGGAAGCTGTCCCAGCGTGTCGTTGGCGAATCCGGCCTTGCGTTGCGCGTTGGCGACGACTTCTCGGAGCCCGTTCACGTCGCGAAAGTTGATCGAGAGCTGGTCGTCGATCGCACGGAGTTGCTCCGTCCGTTCGGTCAGCACCTGGGCGTTGCCCTCGACCTCTCGGATGTGGAAGGTCGCGTTGCGCAGCAGCTCTTCCTGCCGGTAGTCGAGCTTGGTGCCGGTCTCGGGCTCGGCGGGCGCGTCAGAGCCGGTGAGGAACGCCCGGAGGCGGTTGTACTCGTTGGCCGCGGCGGTGTAACGCTCGACCGCCTCGGCCCGGCCCTCGGTGCCGGCGGGGATCTTCTCGAGCAAGTCCTTCGCGGGATTGATGTCGCCCAGCGCCATCTCGAGGCGGCGAGCCAAGAGCTTGCCCGCCGAGCCCCGCGGCGGCGACGTGCGGCCCTGGACACTGGCGGCGACCGACTCGAGGTTGGTCTCGGCCCGCCTGAGCAGGCTGTTGACGCGGTCGATGTCGTTGGCGTATGCGGCGGCGGCGACGCTGGCGCCGAGGCACAACGCCAGCAGCACGCAGAGCAACCGATTCGGGACGAGCGAAAGTGTCATGGGTTCCTCCTGGCGAGGAACCATCGTACGGGCGCGGTCAGGCAGAGATGCCACGCCCGAGCCGATTCTCGGCCCTTCGGGCGAGCCCGCCTCTCCGCGTTCGAGCTTCAGATCGCGGCGTCGTCGTCGACCAGCAGGACCACGCGGGGATTCACGAACTCGTAGTCGTCCTTGTCGCTGCCCGGGCGCGCGACCGACTCCAGCTCGAGCACGTTCCTGCCGAGCTTGAGGACGCCCGAGGGGATGGAGATCACCTGCTCGCCGAAGCCGCCGTCGTTGGGCGACTGTGCGAGCGTGGCGATCTGGCGGCCGTTGATGCGCACGGGGTTGGGCGCCTGCGTGCCCTTGACTAGCAGCCGCAACTCGGCCCCGCGGAGCGGCAGGTTCGCGTGGGCCTCGGTCATCTCGAAGGGCATCTGCAGCACGAGCCCCTCGCTGCGACGCTGGAACTGGCTGTTGATGCGGCCGCTGAACTCATCGTTGCCCAGGTGGTGCACCTCAGGCTCGTCTTCCATGACGATGACGAAGGGATCGATCTTGCGCAGCCGCACGACGAACCGTCGGCCGGCCCGGAGATCGCGCTGGGCGATGTTGATGGCGCCCGGCGTGTAGCCGTCGAGGCTCGCCGTCAGGGCGGCGTTGTCGGGGATCTGGTCGAAGCCAAGCAGGAACGTGCCGTCGTCGGCCGAGGTATCGGTCAGGTCGGCCGTGCCCTCGAGGTCGAGGCGCACCTGCGCGCCCGGCAGCGGCGCTTCGGTCTGATCGTCGATGACCATGCCCAGCAGCTCGAACCGGTGGGCGACGGCCTCGGGCAGCCGAAGCTCGGGCGGCTCGAAGCGCGCCGGCGGCAGGTCGAGCGCCAGGACTGGGTCTCGGACGTCGTCGACGGGCGCCGCTTCGATGGGCTCCTCGGCCATCGCTGCCTGCTCGACCTCCGGCGTGGCGACGGCGGCGTCGAACTCGCTGAGGGGCAAAGCAACGTCTCCGGCAATCGGCGCCGGCACGCTGCGGGCGTTGGCCTCGGCCATGCGCAGCGGTGCCTCGCCGGGCTCATCAACGATCGCATCGACGTCGCCCTCGGTCGGCAGGGCCAGCGCCAGCGTCGGCGCGTCGAACTCGGGCAGGTCGAACGAGGCGGCCGCGAGTTCGAGCTCGGTCGCGTCGCTCGGGGTCGGCGCCGCCTCGCCGACGCCCGTCGACGGTGCGAACCGGGCCGCATCGGCCACGCGTGACTCCGCCGCCTCGATCCGGACCGACTCGGACCCGGCACCGACCTCCACGGCGCTGGACTGCGGGATCGACGGGCCCTCGGCCAGCGTCGGAGCGCCGATGCCGACCTCCGCAGTCTCGGGAGCAACGGCCGCCTGTGCCTCGGGCAGGCCGATCTGCGGCGTCGGGGCCTCGAGCTTCGGCATCGCGGACACGCTGGCATCGCTCGCCTGGCTCGTGCTGGCGGTGATGGAGCTCTCGCGAATGGTTACCGCGGCCTGCATGGGAGACCCGGTCGGCGCCGTCGTTCGTTGCGGCTGGAACGTGATGGACGCATCCGACGCCGAGGCCAGCACCGTCGGCGCTGCGGGCGTGTCGGTCGATGCCTGCGCGAGCGCCGCCGGCGCGGTCGAGCCGCGCATCTGCTCGGCGGCGGACGAGCGAACGGCCGAGGACGAGAGCGCGACCTGCAGGCCCTCGGTCTGGCCCGTCGGCTGGCCGGCGGTTGGTGGCACCTGCAGTGCGGCGAGCAGCGCCATCAGCCCGGCGTGCACGACCAGGCTCACGAGCGCACACTTGGCCATCAAGCCGAGCGTGGCGATGCGCGCCTGCCACTGCGCATCTCGCACGACCCGGCGGAGCAACGCGAGCGCCAGCACCAGCGCGAGCGCGACCAGGATCCACGGCAAGAGGGACAGCAGGTCTCCCCGCGTCGTACTGCGGGCCAGGTAGACCTCGCGTGACACGGCTCGGAGCAGGCGAGGCCCGTCCTCGTCGAGAATCGCGAACTGGATGGCGAAGCCCTCGAGCGCGAGCGAGGGATCGCGCTCGTCGGCCGCCGTGTTGATCGACGCCCCGAGCGTGCGCACCTCGCCGAACGAGGCATCCGTGCCGATCCGGGCGCGATAAAGGTCGCCCCTGCCCAAGCCGCCCTCGCGATCGGACGAGAAGTAGACGAAGTCGCCGGCGGGCGTGACGGCCGGGCCAATGTCGTCGGCCGGGCTCGAGAGGTCTCCGAGGTGCGTTGGCTGTGCGCCGTCGATAGCGGCCTCGTACAGGTCGAAGTCGGTTGCCGGCTCGGGTTGCAAGTCGATCTCGCGCGGCCGGTTCGAGGCGAAAAGCAGCGTCTCGATCCCATCGCGAACGAGCGGGTGCGGATCGGTCTCGTCATGGCGTGTATTGAGCGCCAGGGGCGTGGGCTCGCCCCAGCGATCGCCAACGCGCTCGGACATCCACACGTCGAGCCCGCCCGCGCCGCCGGGCCTGTCGGACGCGAAGTACAGCCGCTGCCCGTCGGCGGAGAGCGCGGGCGCCAGCTCGTTGTCGATGGTGTTGAGCTCGACGAGCGCCCGCGGCTGCGTCCAGGCGTCTCCCACGCGGCCCGCGACGAACAGGTCGGCGTCGCCCAGCGAGCTCCTCTGGGTGAGCAGCAGCGTATCACCATCTGCGGAGATGATCGGATCGCGTCCCGTGATCGGCTCGCCGGCCACGGTGCGCAGCGGCGCGGGCGGCCGCCACAGGATGTCGCGGACCGGTGCATCCTCGGCCGAGGTTCGGATCGAGGCGTCGTCGGTGTAGAACGCGAGCCGGTCAGCGTCGAACCACCACCACGCCGCGACGACGCCGCACGCCAGGGCGCCAAGGGCAAGCACGGTCAGGATGAAGCGTGAACGCGACGGCATGGCCTACCCCAGCGGCACCGTGTCGAGGAAGGGTTGTTGCACGCCCGCCGCCTTGCAGACGTCCAGCACGCGGGCGATCCGGCCGTAGTCGATGTCCTTGTCGCCGCGCACGGAGACCTTCTGCTCGGGGTTGACGCGGACGGCGTCGGCGACGAGCGTGCGCAGCTCTTCGAGCGTGAGCGTTTGTCCGCCGACGATGATCTGGCCCTGGGCATCGATGTTGATGATGATCTCGCGGAGCATGGTGGAGATCGGGCCGGCGGCCTCGGCCTCGGGCAGGGCAATGGCAAGCTCGCGCTCGCTCTGCTGGAACGTCGTCGCGACCAGAAAGAAGATGAGCAGCAGGAACACCATGTCGATGATCGGCGTCATCTCGATCGAGGGGCCCGCGTCGTCCTGCTTCTTGCCGATGAGCATGGCTCAGGCCTCCGCGCCGACGGCGACTGCCGGTTCCGGCTTGGTCGTGCCGTTCTCGTGGGCGACCGGGTGGCGTGGCCGGCCCTGCGGCTCGAGCACGTAGCGCTCGATGAAGTCGACGGCGATGCGGTCGAGCTCGCGCGCATGCCCGTCGACGCGCGACACCAGCCAGTGGTAGAAGATGATCGTTGGGATGGCCACCAGCAGGCCCGCGGCGGTCGTGATCATCGCCTCGTAGATGCCTCCGGCGAGCAGCTCGTCGTTGCCCAGGCCGCCCTCGGACACGACCTGGAACGCCTGGATCATCCCGAAGATCGTGCCGGTCAGGCCCAGCAGCGGGGCGATGGACGCGATGACCGTGAGCATGCGCAGCCGACGGCGCATCTGGAAGAGTTCGGCGTCGCCCTGGGCCGTCAGGTGCTTCTCGACGATCTCGGCCTTGTGGCCCAGCTTGTCGAGCCCGGCGGCCACGACGCGGGCGGCGGGGCTGTCGTGCTTCTTGCAGGCCTCGCGCGCCTGGGTGGAGCCGCCGCCTTCCATCGCCGCGTGCAGCTTCTTCTCGAAGCTCGGCGGCACGATGCGGTTGCGTCGCAGCACGGCGAGCCGCTCGAGCACGACCGCAACGACGACCAGCGAGCACAGCGTGATGGGGATCATCATCACGCCGCCCTTGGTCGCCAGCTCGAACACCGACGGCGGTGCGCCCTGGGCGAGCAGCATCTCATAGGCGTGCAACATCGATCAGCCTCCTCGTCCATTGACGCGCCCGCCGCCCGGTCCGGCGATGGCGCTCAGGCGCTCGCCCGCAGCGGCCGCCCACGTGCTCTCGGTGAATCGCTCCTGCACGGCCCGGTACTGGGCCCGGGCCTCGCCCACCTTGCCCATGGCCTCGAAGCATCGCCCGGCCTCGTAGAGGGCCGCCGCGCTCCAGGTTGGCGACGCGTGCAGGATGTCGACGCGCAAGAGCTCACGAACCGCGTCCTCGTGCTCGCCCAGCGCAAAGAGGCACTCGCCGAGCTGGAACTGTGCCCGCGCCGCCGTGTCGCCCTTGTGCTTGTCGGCCACGGCGCGGTAGTGGTCGATCGCCTGGCGGGGCCGGCCCGAGTTCTCGAGCGCCCAGCCGATGCCGAACTCGGCCATGTACCACCGCGGCGACCGGGCGTGCTCGCGCCGGTGCCGCTCGTAGGCCGCCTGGCTGTTGCGCCAGTCCTGCGCGGCGGCGTGGGCCTCGCCCAGACGGAGCAACGCTGCCTCGGCGTCGACTTCGGCGCTCGGCTTTGCGAGCGCGGCGGCGAATTGCTCGGCGGCCTCGCGCCCACGCTTGAGCGCGAGCAGTGATTCGCCCAGCAGCAGCGAGGCGGGCCCTGTGAGGTCGGCCATATCACGATCGTCGAGCAGCCGCACGACGGCGCGGTGATCGCCCAGCTGGTATCGAGCCCACGCAGCCTTGTATGCGGCGATGGACGCTACGCCGGGCGCGAGGCCATCCCGCTCGAGCA
Organism: Phycisphaerales bacterium; assembly: GCA_040217175.1. Classification (NCBI taxonomy): domain Bacteria; kingdom Pseudomonadati; phylum Planctomycetota; class Phycisphaerae; order Phycisphaerales; species Phycisphaerales bacterium. The sequence continues at coordinate 1,331,017 of JAVJNT010000002.1, forward strand.
GGGGCTCCAGGATCTGCGCGGCCGGCGCGAACTGCTTCTGAGCGATCTGCAGATCGGCGAGGTCGAGCGCCGCGTTCGGCGCGACCGCCGACCTGCCACGCGCGAGCTGTTCGAGCAGCGGCATCGCTCGGGCCGCGTCGCCCGACAGCCGGAGGCTGGTCGCGAGCGCGAAATGGAAGACTGCCGCATCGCTTGGTTCGAGGCCCCGTGGGGTGTAATCCTCCGCGGCCTCGACGGCGGCGCTGTGCTGGCCAGCCCGGCTGAGCGCGACGATCCGCCACGCCCGGGCCGGGCCCTCGGCGCGGCGGAGCAGCCGGGCAGCCTCGTCGGGCCGGCCGGCATTGATTAACGCCCGAGCGCGGTCGATCGCAACCTCATCGGCCAGCGCCTCGCCACCGAGTTCGGCGGCCTGCGCATACAGGCTCGCGGCGCGCTCGGCATCGCCCTGCCGCGATGCGATGGCGGCAAGGTGACGAAGCGCGTAGGGCACGAACCTCGTCTCGCCGTATCGCTCCAGGAGCTGGGCGAACATGCGCTCGGCGGCGCGGTCCTCGCCCATCGACACTCGCGCCTGGCCCAGTTCGAACATCGCGTGCGCGCCGTGCTCGCTGCGGGGCCAGGTCGAAAGCAGGGAGTCGAGCGTCCGCACGGCGTCGGCCGTGTTGCCGAGCCTGATTTGGGCTAGAGCGATCTTCATCGCGGCGTCGTCGGCGCTGTCGTCCTCCGTGCCGGCGGCCGATCTGTAGTCGGCGAATCGCTGCTGCGCGTCCGGCCAGCGATCGTCATCGAAGGCGATCTCGCCCAGCGCGAACAGCGCGGGTACGAACTCGGCCGGCGTGCGGCTGCCATCGGTGACGGCCGCCAGGTGCGGCCCGGCGTCGACGCTGCGGCCGATGGCGTGCAGGCTCATGCCCAGGCGATAGCGGGCTTGCGTCGCGAGGCGCTCGTCCTCGACGTCCAGCAAGCCGCGGAAGCCTTCGGCCGCAGCTTCGAAGTCGGACGCGCGATACGCCGTCTCGGACCTCATGAACTCGACCCGAGACGCGAGAGGATGATCGGCGTGCTGCGCCTCGAACGCTCCGGCGAGCTTGGCGGCCGTGTCGAGCTGATCGGCATCCAGCGCGAGCGAGGCCTGCGCGAACAGCGCTTCGGGCGCCATCGGGTGGTCTGGGTGCGCCTCGACGAACTGGCCAAACTGCGCAAAGGCCGTCTCGTCGTCGCCAGCGCGCTGCAGTGCCACGGCTCGGTCGTACCGCATCTCGGCGAGCAACGGGCTCCGAGGGAAGCGATCGATCGCCTCACCCAGCCTCTCGGCCGCGTCTTCATCGCGACCCCGGCGGAGGTCGGCCTTTGACCGCCAGTAGGCGATGCCGTCCGCGAGTTCGCCGGCGTCGTGCCTGGCAGCCCGATCGAGCGCCCGAGCCGCGTCGTTTGGCTCGTCGATGTCGAGCAGCGCCAGGCCAAGCTCGTACTGCACGCGCGCCGGCTGGTGGCGTGGCGCCTCCTCGGCGAGCGAGCGCAGCAGGTTGGCGGCCTCGCCCGAGCGGCCCTCGACGCGGTAGATCGACGCGAGCTGGAGCATCGCGTCGGGCTTGGTGCGATCTCCGGTGGCGATGGCGCGCTCGTACGTGGTGATGGCGCCGTTCACGTCGCCCGAGCTGCGCAGCGACGCGGCCCGCTGCAACAGCGCAAGGTCCGAGAGGTCGTCGCGGCCCCGCCTTGGTACCGCACGGGCGAACCACTCGGCCGCCCGCGCGTGGTCCTGGTCTCGCCTGGCGATGGCGGACTGCGAGAGGCCGGCGAAGTAGGCGGCGCGGCGGGCGGCGTCGGTCCCTGCCTGCAGGCGATCGGCGACTTCTGGATACGCACGAGTCGCCTCGGCGTGCTGCCCGGCTCGATGCAGGCTCTCGATCAGCAGGCTGGCGCTGCCGGCCCAGCCGGCGTGGTCGCGGTGCGCGATGGCGTCGCGGGCCGCCGTAGCGGCTCGCGCGTAGTCCTTCTGGCGGAAATAGAGGTGCGTCCGCAGGACGTCGGCGTCGGCCTTGAAGGCAAACCGCGAGCCGGTCTCCAGCTCGCTGAGCACGCGGATGGCCGCCTCATCCTCGCCCAGGTTGTACCGCGCGACGGCCAGCCCGTAGCGGGCCTGGTCTCGTGACGTCGCATCATCGAGCGAGCGCAACGCCTGCGCGTACTCGGTGGCGGCCTCGGCGTGCAGCCCACGCTGCAGCAGGCCGTTGGCGGTGCGCAGCGACCGATCGCCGTCTTGCCCCGGCGCGGCGTGCGAACAAAGGACCACCATCGCGATCGCGAGCAGGGCGCGCATTGGCACACCTCCCGGCCTAGCCGCACACCGATTCTCTCCGCCCGGCGCCTCCCTGTGCCGGGCCCTGTGCAACAGGAGTCTTTGGGAAGCCGACCCTGTCGCGATTCACCGATTGCACGAGAAATCCAGGGCCGGATGCGTCCAGACTACGAACTCGCTACCGGGCAGCGATCGCAAGATCGTGCCGCCACTGGGCTTGTGCAAAGGCCTGGTAGTCGAAGAAAATTATGGAAGGTCGGTGGTCGGGTTCGCGAGCACGAGTGGCTCGCGTCGGCGCTTGCGACGCACCCAATTCAGGGGCCGATGCACCCAGCGCCGGCGGACGAGCCATCGCTCGAGAGCGTACTTCTTTGGGAAGTCGATCAGGATGAAGCCCGCGAAGATCGTGAGCAGGCCCTGGCCGGGTAGCACGAGCATCGCGATGCCGCCCAGGACCAGGACGACCCCGAGCAAGTTCTTCGCGACGAGCACGACGAGCCGCACCGCCGGGGACCGCGACGCCCAGCGAGCGGGCGGGCGATGGTCATGGGCGAAGTAGTCCCGGGGGATCCGGACGATCAACGCGGGCATGGCCAGGAGGCTCCCCAGGAACACCGCGACCGACGCGAGGCCCAGGATCCACCAAAGTTGCTGGTTGTCGACGATCCACGCGGGCATTGATGGAGAATAGCGGCCGAACGCGGGACACCGCGCTCGGCCGCCATGGGTACTCGGTCAGGCCTCTCGACCTACTCGCAGCCGGCGTCGAATTCGTTCTGGAACGCCAGGAAGTCGAAGATCGTCAGCGAACCATCGCCGTCGAAGTCGGCCAGCGGATCGCCGGCGTCGAACAGGTTCTGGTACGCCAGGAAGTCGAAGATCGTCAGCGAGCCGTCGCCGTCCAGGTCGACGCGGCACCCGCCACCGGTCTGGCTGATGCGCATGGCGTTGATCATGCCGAGGGTGCCGGCGTCGGCTTGGAGATCCAACAGGATCACGCCGCCATCCGCCTGCACGCCGTCCCAGATCAGCCAGTTGCCCGGCGTCAATCCGTGAGACGTGCTGCCCCACGGCGTCACGACGGGCGTCCCCAAGAACGTGCGGTCTGCAAGCACGCCGTTGACGGTGAAGGTGTTCAGGTAGTCGAATCGCGTGCGAGCCGAAATGACCTCGACCTGGTACTCGCCGTCAGGTAGGCCCTCAAACAGGTAGGACCCTGCCAGACCGGTCGAAAGTCCTGCACCATCGCCCGATGCCGGATGCACGTACCAGTCCTGCTCCGGGAACGTCGGGCCGTCGTCGCCCACGAACGATCGCCACGCCCCGCCGAGGCCATCGATCGATGCGCCCGTCGAGGCGCCTGAGTTGAAGTCGATCAGGTCAAGCGTAATGCCAGCGTAGTTGTCGATGTTGTTCCACGCGCCCGGCAGCGTCGAGCCGCGAGCCGTGCCGAAGTCGATTCGGATGTCCAGGTCATCGTCATCGACGCCTGGCATGCCCGCCGGCTGCACCGCGGTGACGGCTTGGGGGGGCTCTACGGGCGTGAGGTTCGGGTCGTCCGACTGCGGTCCGGCCAGCAAGAGGCCGGCGGACAGGACGGTGCTCGTCAGCATGATCATCGAGATATCTCCCACGAAATGCCGAGCCCGGCGCCGCAGGACGCCCTCGGACCGGGCCCGATTCTCCTTCCAGTGTACCAGAAGCGATGCGTTTTCCCAAGCAAATCCTGATGCCGCATCCGTGCTTCACACGAACGTCAAACGCCGACCCATGGGGGTCGGCGTTCGCACCCGCTCTTCATGCCAACATCCTGCTAACGCTCGAGCGTGAACTCGATCTCGTCGAGCCCCAGGCGACCGATGGTCGAGCCATCGCCCTGGGCGAACTCGAAGCGGATGGCGGCGATGTCGGTCAGGTCGAGCCCGCTGCCCTGCGACAAAAAGTCGCTCAGGCGGATGCGGATCGTGCCGTACTCGTTCTGCCAGCCCACGCCCGAGCCCGCGCCGGTGCGCTGGTAGGGCTCGCTTGCGCCCGCCTCGTACGCGCCGACGTGGATCGTGCTGCGCGTGCCCCCGCCGTCGACGAGCACGACGTTGAACGTCACCGGCTCGAGCTGCGCGACCGTGTTGGGATGCCGCGTGCCCTGGCACGTTCGGAAGCTCAGGTGGTCGAAGCCCGATACGTCGCCCAGCGCGGGCAGCACCTGGAACTCGACGAACGACGGGCTGGTGAAGTCGAACACCATGCCGGCCGAAGTGTCCGACGCGAGGAAGGCGTAGTTCATGCCGTTGCTTGGCTCGCTGCCCGTCCAGGTCAGGCTGCCGTTGGTGTCGGCCTGGCGGATCTCGGCCGCGTTCGACACGCCGACGGTGACGGTGCCGCCCGAGCTGCTCTGGCTGAGGCTCGGGTTGCTCTGGAAGTCGTCGATGACGCGGCTGCCGCCGTCGATCGTACTCGGGCGGTACATGTGCACGAGCGTCGTGCCGTCCATGACGCCCAGTGGCTTGAAGCCGTCCCACGCGCGGGTGAGGTAGTCGATTGCGTCGAGGTTGCCCTCGCCGTAGTGCTTTATGAGCGCCGTCCAAGTGGCCTTGGCGATCTGCTGGGCTTCGGTCCGGCCGATCTCGGTCGAAACAGGGCCCTGGAAGTTTCGGAAGCCGCAGCAGTTGAACACGTTGTGGTCGGCGCCGTGGATGTACGTCGAGTGCTTGAAGCCGTCGGCCCGGTCGTAGTTGCGGAAGGGGATGGTCTGCCCGCCGAAGCTGCTGGGGCTGCCGCTGATGTCGCCGTCGGCCGAGCCCCAGATCATGTGGTAGTTGATGTCGCCCGGGTCGGCCTCGAATCCGCCACCGCCGATGCTGTTGGCCGCGATAGAGCTGACCAGCACCATGTCGTCGGCGGTGTAGTTCGCGGGCGTAAAGCCTTCGCTCAGTCGCTCCGAGCCGATGTTGCACTCGCGCCCGCCCAGGCTGTGGCCGATCCACACGATGCGTGAGCTATCGAGCAGACCGTTGAGCACGCCGCCGGCGATCGTTGCTTGCTCGCCGATGAGCGCATCGGTGTGGCGCAGCGGTCGGTTTCCCGTGCCGCTGAAGTCGTTCTGCACGCTGATGCTCACCCAGCCCCAGCTGCTGAGCTGGTCTTGCAGGTAGTCATACCAGCGATAGTCGTGGCCGCCCCCGTGCACGATGACCGCGATCGGCAGCGGGCCGACGCTGGCGAGCTCGGCCGGGTAGTTCAGCCGGAGCACGCCCTGGCTGCTGCTGCTGTCGATCATGACCGGCGTGAGCGGGCCCATCTCGGAGATGTTCGTGAACACGCTGAACCCGTTGGCGTCGGCGGGGGCCACGGCCAGCCCGTCGACGTAGTCGCCATCGCCAAGCTCGCCGTCGCGGTCGACGTCGACGACCAGGTCGTACCCAGTCGAGACGTTGAGCCCGTCGGCGGCCGCCAGCGTCTCGCTGCCCGTGAGCGCGACCTCGGCGCCGTCGATCGAGAGCGCGCTGAACGTGTGGGCCTGCGGGCCGCCACGCACGTCGGTGAGCGACGGATCAGCGGCCCACTCGAGGTTCGTCTTGCTGGAGACGATGTAGATGTCACCCGTCACGCCGCGGATGCCCGGGAAGCGATCGGGATCGATGGCCAGGAACACCGTGTCGCCCTCGTTGAAGGCGCGGGTGGCCTCGAAGTGCGGGTACTCGGTCAGCGGCACGCCGGCCATCTGCAGCGAGATCGGCTCGGCCGGGCAGCCGCGGACGAACTCGTTCTGGAACTCCAGGAAGTCGAAGATCGTCAGCTCGCCGTCGCCGTCGAAGTCGGCCGCCAGGTCGCCCGCGTCGAACAGGTTCTGGAACTCCAGGAAGTCGAAGACGGTCAATTCACCGTCGCCGTCCAGGTCGGCCCGGCAGGTTGCCTGGGCCATGGCGGAACCGGCGGCCGCGAGCAGCGCCGCGGCGGCCAGCGTCGCACAGGTATTCTTCAGTTGCATCTCGTGTCCTCTCTTCTCGTTCTTCAGTGGCTCACGGATCGACCGTGAACTCGATCTCGTCCAGGCCCAGCCGACCGATGCCCGATCCCTCGCCCTGGCCGAAGTCGAAGCGGATGGCCGCCACGTCGGTCAGGTCGAGGCCCGAGCCCTCGGCCAGGAAGTCCGTGAGCCTGATGCGGATGGTGTTGTACTCGTTCTGCCAGCCCGCGCCGCTGCCAACGCCGGTGCGCTGGTAGGGCTCGGACGCGCCCGCGTCGTACTCGCCGACGTGGATGGTGCTGCTCGCACCGCTGCCATCAACGAGCGACACGTTGAACGTCACCGGCTCGAGCTCGGCGATGGTGTTCGGGTGCCGCGTGCCCTGGCACACGCGGAAGCTCAGGTGGTCGTAGTCTTGCACGCTACCAAGGTCGGGAAGCACCTCGAACTCGATGAACGCCGGTCCGTCGTAGTCGAAGACGAGGCCACGCGAGTCGTCAGAAGGCTCCCACGCGTAGGTCATGCCGTTGGCCGGGTCGGAGGGCGTCCACGTGAACCCGCCGCCGCCATCGCGCTGGCGCACCTCGACGGTGTTCGACGTACTGAGCGAGACCGCGCCGCCCGAGCTGCTCTGGCTCACGCTCGGGTTCGTCTGGAAGTCCTCGATCACGCGGCTGTCCATGTCCGCCGGATCGGGTCGGTACATGTGCACGAGCGTCGTGGTCTGGCTCACGCTGAGGGGCTTGAATCCGTCCCAGGCGCGCGTCAGATAGTCGATCGCGTCGCCGTTGGCTTCGCCGTAGTGCTTGACCAGCGCGAGCCAGATGCTCTTGGCGATGCGCTGGGCCTCGGGGCGGCCGATCTCGGTCCCGGGCGGGCCGGTGAAGTTGCGGAAGCCGCAGCAGTTGAAGACGTTGTGGTCGGCGCCGTGGATGTAGGTCGAGTGCTTGTATCCGAAGGCCCGGTCGTAGTGCCGGAAGGCGACCGTCTGCGAGCCCGGTGCGCCGCTGCGGTCGCCGTCGGCCGACCCCCAGATCATGTGGAAGTTGATGGGCCCCGGGTCGGCCACGAGCGATCCGAAGTCGCCCACGCTGTTCGCGCCGATCGAGCTGACCAGCACCATGTCGTCGATCGAGTAGTTGCGGGGCGTGAACAAGCCGCGGTACAGCCGCTCGGCGCCGATGACCACCTCGCGCCCGCCAAGGCTGTGGCCGATCCACACGATGCGCGAGCTATCGATCAGTCCGTTGAGCACGCCGCCGGCGATGCTGCCTTGCTCGGCGATCAACGCCTCGGTGTGCCGCAACGGCCGGTTTCCCGTGCCGCCGAAGTCGTTCTGCACGCTGATGCTCACCCACCCCCAGCTCGAGAGATGGTCCTGCAGGTAGTCGTACCAGCGGTAGTCGTGGCCGCCGCCGTGCACGATGATGGCGATCGGCAGCGGGCCAACGCTCGCCAGCTCGGCCGGATAGTTCAGCCGCAGCACGCCCTGCGAGCTGCTGCTGTCGATCATCGTGGGCGTGAGCGGGCCCATCTGCGTCATGTCGGTAAACACGCTAAAGCCGTTGGCATTGGCCGGGAGCGAACCCAGCCCGTCGATGAAGTCGTTGTCGCCCAGCTCCCCGTCGCGGTCGACGTCGACGACCAGGTCGTAGCCCGTCGAGATGTTCACGCCGTCGGCAGCCGCGAGCGTTCCGCTGTCCGTAAGCGCCACGGCCGCGTCGGCGATCGAGAGCGCGCTGAACGTGTGCTCCTGCGGCATGCCGCGCACGTCGGTCAGGCTCGGGTCGCTGGCCCACTCGAGCTCGGTCTTGCTGGCGACGACGTAGATGTCGGCCGTCTCGCCCACGATGCCTGGGAAGCGGTCCGGATCGATCGCCATCGACACCATGCTGCCTTCGTTGAACGCGCGTGTGAATTCGAAGAACGGGTAGCCATCCAGCGGCACGCCGGCCATCTGCAGCGAGGTCGGGTTGCCGGGGCAGCCCTGCACGAACTCGTTCTGGAACTCCAGGAAGTCGAAGATCGTCAGCTCGCCGTCGCCGTCGAAGTCGGCGGCAAGGTCGCCCGCGGCGAACAGGTTCTGGAACTCCAGGAAGTCGAAGACGGTCAACTCGCCGTCGCCGTCCAGGTCGGCCCGGCACGTCGAGTCGGGTCCGGCGGCGACGAGTCCTGCGGCGATGGCGAGCGCGGCGACGCCGGCAGCCGTTGCATACGCATGGCGCATCACGGTTCTCTCCTTCGGTTGGTTATCGGGGCTGGGACGGCCCCACGAGTTGGGTCCCTGCGTCGGCGGTACGGGCCTCCCGAGCCCCTGCCGCACTTCCGATCCGCACGACCCGGGCGGGGGGATGCCACCGGCGGCCGCACTTCTCGGAACTCGGTCGCTCGGGGCGTGGGAGCCGGCCCTGAACGGTGCGGGTGGGATTCGAACCCACGGAACCCTAACGGGCTCATTGGTTTTCAAGACCAACGCCTTCAACCGCTCGGCCACCGCACCGGCGTCTTCTCGTGAAGGAAGGGTAGTCGGTCCAGCCACGCCCGAGAACGTACTGGCTGGGTGGCCACCACTGGCCAATCTTTGAAGTTCGGCTCCACACGCGTCCCGGAAGTGCCGATACGACCGGTTGAAAGGGGCGACCTTGTGGTAGACGCCGATGCGAACAACCTACCGACCGTGCTGATCGCCGACGACGAGCACCACATCCGGTTCATGCTGGAGTGGAAGCTCAAGTCCGACGACGTGCGCATCCTGACGGCCGCCGATGGCAAGACGGCGTTGTCGTTGGCGCAGAAGCACAAGCCCGCCCTCATCATTAGCGACTATCAGATGCCATACATGGATGGCATCGGTCTCGTGAAGTGCCTCGCACAGGATCCGCAGACGGCCGATATCCCGGTCATCCTCTTGACGGCCCTGGAGCACCGCATCAGCCGGAGCGAACTCGAGGACACGTCCGTCGAGCACATCCTCCGCAAGCCCTTCCGGCCGTCGGAGCTGCTCGAGCTCGCCGCCGACTACCTGAAGGCTTATCGCGACAAGCTGGACGAGGCGGCATGAACGAGCACGCGGCCGAGATCGGTGGACTCATCAACCTGAAGTGGTCGTCGCTGCACGGCTTCTCGATGGGAGAGCGATGCCCGAGCGGCCTGGCCACGCTGCTCACGACCGACGAGGTCCGCGACCGCATGGAGCAGATCGCGAGCGCCGGCCCGTGCGAGGGCCTCCCGGGCGATCTCGTCGAGGGCGTGCGCGTGGTTGGCTTCAGCCAGGGCAGCGATTCGACCTCCCGCGGCGAGGCCGACGTGGTGCTGGCCGTCTCGGCAGAGGCCTTCGAACGCGCGGGCGTGCCCGAGTGCAGCCCGCTCGAACGCACCGAGTCCGCCGCGTCGAGCGGGATGGCCGCCGCGCTGCACCTGGCGAGCCTCGGACAGTGGGCGTGGGACCGCGAGCACGACGTCGTCCACAACCGGGACGAACTCATCAGTACATTCAGCGAGCAGCTCTCCGAGAGCTACGAGCACATCAGCCTGCTGTTGTTCGTCGGTCGGTTCATGAACCACGTGTCCAACCCGCTCACCGTCGTACGGACGGTCGTGCAGGAGGTCCGGCGGACCATGAAGTACGGCTGGCTGGCCATGGTCATGCTCGAAGACCACGGCGCCGCGCAGAGCATCGCGGGCTCGACGACCATCGTCGGCGACCTGACGATCTCCCGGGCATCGCTCGAGCGTGCGTGCAGTGAGTACGCTCGCGCGCATCCCGCCGATGCGTGGACCCGCGTCATCGATTCGAGCGACGCCATCATCGGCCCGCTCATCAAGAGCGAGATGCTCGTCGAGCCCATCACCCACCGCGGCCGCACCGTGGGCATGGTGATCTGCGGAGACAAGCAAGGCCGCAAGGAAGCCATCGACAGCGTCGACATCCAGATCCTCGACGCGGTCGCCGATCTGCTTGGCGTCTTCCACGACAACCTCCGACGCCACGAAGACCAGGTGGCCATGTTCCTGGGCACGGTCGGCTCGCTCACCGCGGCCATCGACGCCAAGGACGCGTACACCCGCGGTCACTCCGAGCGCGTCGCCTGGGGCGCCAGGGAGCTGGCGCTGGCCATCGGCCTCGACGAAGAGACCGCCGAGCGCGCGCACCTGGCCGGCCTCTTGCACGACATCGGCAAGATTGGCGTGCCCGAGAGCGTGCTCACCAAGAAGGGCCGCTTCACCGAGGACGAGTTCGAGATGATCAAGCGGCACCCGCGCATCGGGTTCGACATCCTCCGAGGCATTCCGAGCCTCGAGGACGTGCTCCCCGGCGTGCTGCACCACCACGAACGCTGGGACGGCAAGGGCTACCCGACGGGCGCCGCGGGCGAAGAGATCAGCCTCTTCGGCCGCATCCTGGCCGTGGCCGACGTCTTCGACGCGCTCAGCAGCGACCGTGCGTACCGCAAGGCGCTCAGCCGCGACGAGGTCATCGCCGAGATCCGCCGCAGCATCGGCACCCACTTCGATCCGCGGATGGCCCGGGCCTTCCTCGAGCTCGACTTCTCGGGCTTCGATCGACTGCTCAGGCTCGGCGGGAACGAAGCCGACGGCACCGCCGCCCAGCGTCCGGCGGCCTGAGCGATCCGCTCGTCCAACGATTAACGCCTCGTGCCTACGGCAACTCCCACACGATCGTCGATGGATCGAGGGCGAGTTCTCCATCAGTGTCATCGAAGAAGCCGTAGGGCGGCAGGTGGGCCACGCCTGGGTCGTAGGTGATGTTCACCGGCACGAAGCCGTTGATCCTCGCGTCGCCACCAACGATCATCGTGCCCTTGAAGTTCTGTCGGGCGAGCGCAAAGGTGACGTTGCCGCTTGCGTAGGACACGCCCTCGATCCGAGCCGGGTAGGCATCGGCCGTGTCGGCATCGCCCTCGAACTGGTATGGCGTGTGCGGCGGGTTGAGATTCACGCCCAGGATCGATTCGTTGGGGCCCGTGTTCGTCCCCATGAACGTGACGCCGCCTCGGACCAGGAGGGTGGGCATCCAGTCGTACGCTGGCTTCATGAACACGCCCGCCCCGATGATGACATTGGCCTCGTCCGAATCCAGTAGTACGAGCGTGCCGCGGATGCGTACGTTCTGGAGAACGAAGCGACGGCCCCCCGAGCAATCGAGGACGTAGATGCCCAGCTCGTTGGTGTCTCCGTAGGGATTGCTGTTGGGACTGAGAAGAACGTTCTGGATCACGGGCGATCCGAGGAAGGTCGGCAGCAGATCGACATTGATCGTGTCGCCCAGCGCGGCGTAGTAATCGAAGAGGGTGTCCTCGGGCATCCGCCGCGCCGGAGCATCCTCGGTCGTCGACATCGAGTAGTGTGAGCCCGAGATCGAGCCCGCGCTCTCGACGTCGGTGTTGATGTTCGAAGAGCTGCCGTGAACATCACCGATCGCTCCGACGACGGCGTCCGACGTCAGCGTCGAATTCGCCCCCATGCGGAGCTCACCTCCGGCATACAAACCTGTTGCAAGAACGTCGTACGGATCGCCCGATGGCGGCAGGATGCCCTCAACGATGTGCACTGCCTGTCCATACGTCGCCTTGCCCCGAACGACGATCGGGCCATCGGCATTATCCAATGGGCTCCCGTCGATCTCCGTGAGCGACCACTCGAGTTGCCCATCGGAGAGGGTGATGCTCTTGGTGAACGAAGACTCGAGGCTGGCCCTCGTCTGCCCGTCGTCGAAGTGTGCCGACAGCGCGCCGAGCCCGTGCTCGAAGGACGATTGTGCGAGCAGCCGCGCTCGAGCCGCCTGATCGGTCAGGATGGTCTCTTTCGATCGGCTCGTGGCCATCGACAGAGCGCTGAGGCCCGTGATGGTCACGATGGTGCCCGCCAGGAGTGCGATGAGGTAGGCCGCGCCGCGCCGGGTTGGACTCGCTCTGCCGTTCATCGCACGCCCACCGTTGGATCGGAGCCGGCGGGCGGTCGCTTGGCTCGCACGGAGGGAGCAGCGTACAGGACAGACCCGTCGCCGAGCACGATCTCGATCGGCACCTGGACGATCTCTTGGGAGACGACCTTGTGTTGTCGCTCCAGGCGTGAAGAGCCACTCCGAAGTGCACGCAGACGCACCCTCGAGCCGTCCGGCAGCTCGACGAACACCAGGACCGTGCGCATGCCTGCATCGAGCGAGCGTGCATCGATGGTCTCGGGCGCGCGACTGCCAAGCGTCACGCCCCACCGCCAGGAAGCCGACGCGAGCGGGTTGTGCAGCGCATCCCGCGGAGGGCTCTCGTTGAAGCCGTCGTAGTCCTCGATGTGGTCGAAGTTGCCCAGGCGGGCGCCACCCGTTGCGTTCGAGCCGTCCGTCCCGACGGCCGGCTGCGACATCACCTCGGCCATCAGCACTTGGGCCAGGCGGTACGCCTGCTGCCGCTGGTTGGCGTTGGCGCTGGTCCGGTGTGCGGCGGCCGAGACGTTCATCGCCGCGACCAGCGTCGTGCCGATGAGCAGCATCGCCAGCGTCGCCTCGACGATGGAGAAGCCGCGGCGGCAATGTGGATGGATCCTTGTCATAGTCACCTAGGGGGCTTCAACTGCATAGATCTCGATCGGAAGATCTCTCGCGCCCGAGAGGACCCAGGCCCCCGGCACCGACGTCGTCGCGACCCAGCCATCGGTGAGGAACTGCGGCGAGTTCTCGAGCGGGACGTCGACCGAAGGCTTGCTCTTTGCAGAAGAGATCACGATCGCCACGAAATCCTCGTCATCGAAGACGACTTCGGTGTCGAAGGTCACCTCGACAAACTCGAGCGTTTCGGGCAGATCTTGCTTGCGGATCGTGGTCGTCGTGAGTGCCGTCGGCATCGGTACCGCGGTCAGCATGTTCACCCGATGAACAGAAATGTTGACGTTGTCGGCTTGGTGGGCTGCCTCAGTCATCGGAACGATGATGCGAGTAATCGCGTAGGGCCGACCACTCGACGGCGACGCCGGCTGCACGATCGCCGCGACCGAGACGCCATCATCGACGCTGAACGTCTGGGCGGGACTGCCGCTGTAGGCTCGTTCGAAGACGAGTTCGTCGGCGGCCGCTGGCGGAGCAACTCCGTGCCATGTCGCGTCTGCCGGCGTCGTCGCGACGAAGTAGTCCATCGACAGGCTCGTGACCGAGGGCACGATCGGCCACGGCGTCGAGCCGTTCATGGAGAGCGTGATCGGATCGCCGTCGCTCCCGCTCCAGGCGTAGCGGATCAGGTCGGGCGCGCCGTCGCCGGTGCGATCGGGCACGTAGAAGGAGACGGCCGTCGCCGTTGATTCGGTGAAGTGCAATGCCAACTCGACGTCGGCCGACATGCGAGCCATGCCATCGAGCGTGGGCGCCGCCGCGATGCCGCTGGTCGCCGCACCAAACGTGCGCCCGCCCACGCCGATGGCGGCGACCGCGCCGCCGAGGACGATGGTGGTGATGGCCATCGCGACGAGCATCTCGGCCAGCGAGAACCCTCGACGTCGGGTTGGGCGGCTCAAGGCGTGATCCTCGCCTGCCCGGTCGTCGCGTCGACGGTGATGGTGGCCCCGGAAACGCCGTTCCGTAGCGTGACCGTCCCGCCGTCCGACGGAATCCCATAGCCCGAGATCGTGTATTCCGTCCCGGCGCCGAACGTCGCGCTGCTGATCTCGGCATCCATGGAGCCGAAGTCGAGGTCGAGCACGAGATCGGGACCGCCCACGGTACCGGCGGGCATGCCCGCGAACGTCACGACATGGTTGGTGGTGTCGAACTGCACGGTGACCGGCGTACCGGATGCCCGGGCATAGGCTGCGCTGCGATCCAGGTCGGCCCGTAGCTGGTGGACGGCCGACTGCAAGCGATACCGGGCCACCGCGCTGCCGTAAGCCGGCAGCGCGAGGCCCGCGATAGCACCAATGATCAGGAGCACGACGGTCAGCTCCACCAGCGTGAAGCCGTGCCGTCCGGCCGAGATCGGATCAATAGCTCGTGTACAGCGTGCCGGTGTCATCGGTCGCAGCGCCGGTGTTGGCGGTGATCACGCCGGTCGTTTCGTTGTACAGCCAGGCGATGCCGGCGGCGTCTGCCGCGGCCACGCCGTTGTTCCCCTTCTGGGCGCCCACCTGGATGGTGGGAATCTCCTTCAGGTACGGGCCGTAGATGAACACGCCGGTCTTGGTCGCGTTCAGGTTTCCGTCGACGTCCGTGAACTGGTTGACCAGCGCGTTCTCGAAGTTGGCCACCGTCGGATACGTGTTGTTGTGCTCGGCGTAGTACAGCTCCAGAGCACTCCGCATGGTCGCCAGATCGGCACGCAGTCGCGAAGACGTCGCGCCGGCGGCGCCACGGCTCATGCGGGGCACGGCGACGGCCGCCAGGATCCCCAGGATCGCGATCACGATCACCAGCTCGATCAGGCTGAAGCCAGCCCGACGTGTACGCATCATCCCAACAACCATCGTGCTACCTCCGAATAGGGCTCACGGGCCCCCTTGTGCTTTGTACTGCCCTGCTCATCGATCCGATCGGCGCTCGAATCCATTGTCCATGCTGCGTTTGTGCAATCGACTGGGCCATCCAGGCCTCATAACCGGCACGATCGAACCTCAAGGCGTGCCTTCATCGGGCTGGTTGGGCAACACCAGCCGAGCCGTGCGATCCCCGGCCTGGAACAACGCCGACCGAGCGTCGATGCTGATCAGCCGATAACCGCTGACTTCGTCGCCGATGCG